>NZ_JBBCWG010000001.1:0-555859 GCF_037146035.1 Chryseobacterium sp. MMO-72 | reverse complement strand
TGTATTGCTGGTAAGTTGCTCCTCAGCATTGCTCACTTCCTCTTCCAATCAACTGCAAAATATTACGAATTATTTATGACAAAAACACCAACTATTTTTGACCACATTACCAAATAAAAAAGCCGACCAAATAAATTATTTGATCGGCTTTTTACTATATAACCAATTAATTAACCTTCATTTTTGTAGATTTTCGGATCGTAGTAAGGATGCTTACCTTCCGTTGGAGAATAGTAGTCTTTATCTTTATCACCTCCCAGAGTAACTACCAAAACGTAGCACCAGTAAGTGAACAGTACGCAGCAAACGATAAACAGAATCCAGTTCAAAACATTACCGAAAGCATCAAAGAAACCGAAAGACCATTTGAAAACTTTGCTTAAGAATAGAAAGAAAGACGTCATTATTTTCCTTTTTTAAATTAACTTTGTACAAATTTATAAAAAATGTTTAAATTACTTTCAAAAGAAAGCAATATTTTTTCAATTCCTGTTTATATTGGTTTTCTTCTTTTAATAGTAATAACTTTTAATTTATTGAATTTCAACACTTATGAGGGGATTATTGCCGGAATTACTTTTCTGGGAATTGCTCTGGGATATTTCTGTTTTCACAGTATTGCACTCAATTACCAGACGCACCTTCCGTTATTTCTGTATACTTTTTTTGTTTTCGGGCTTTATCCGGGACATTTAGATATAGGAATCGCAGTCGCTCTTCTTACCAATTCTTTTCTTTTACTGCTTTTAACCAGTACGAACGAAGATATCAGAAAGAAATCTTACGTTCTGGTAGGTTCTATTGTTGCGCTGAATTTTATTTTTCTTCCCACAACATGGCCCATGGCGGTTTTTGTGATTATTCATGTTATTGCCACTTCCGAGAGAATCAGTCTGAATATTTTCAGGTTTTTGCTGGGGATTATCTTAATTGTGTTCAGCTATTTTTCGGTAATGTTTTTTATTGATTTTAAAAGCTGGAACATGGATTATTTTCCTTTCGGAAAGATGAAACCTGTGACAGATTACACAGAGCTTCTGCCTTTAATTCCGGTGATTGGTATGCTGATCTACGCTGTGTACGACCATTTCAGAAATTATAATAAAAAAAGCCCGATAAGCCGATATAAATATACTTTTCTGCTCGTTTTTTCGATGGCGCAGCTGATTACGATTATTCTTTACATGAATAAAAATTATGAATATTTACTTCTTCTTGCCTTTCCGTCTACTATTATTATCAGCAGAATGCTTCGGTTTCTGCCGAAATACTGGATGCAGGAAGTTGGTTTATGGCTGCTTATTTTCAGTTTAATCGGTTTTAAAGCCGGAACTTATTTTAATTTATTTTAAAGATTATGATTCAGATAGACGATAAATTGATCTCTGAGGATATTTTTTCTGAAGAGTTTGTGTGTAACCTTTCTAAATGTAAAGGTGCGTGTTGTGTGGAAGGAGATGTAGGTGCTCCTTTGGATAAGGACGAACTGGAAATTTTAGATGGTATTTTTGAAAAAGTGAAGCCTTATCTTACTGAGGAAGGTATTAAATCCATCGAAAAAACAGGAACCTGGACGACAGATCCGATGGACGGAATGTATGTAACACCGATGGTAGAAAACCGCGAATGTGCATACGTAACTTTTGATGAAAAAGGAATTACAAAATGCGGTATTGAAAAAGCATATGAGGACGGCGCAGTAGACTGGCAGAAGCCGATTTCCTGTCATCTTTACCCGATCCGTATTAAAGAATACTCTACTTTCAAAGCATTGAATTATGATGTCTGGAAGATTTGCAGCGATGCCTGTACTTTAGGCAAAGAATTGCAGGTTCCTGTGTATAAATTCCTGAAAACGCCATTGATCCGAAAATACGGTGAAGAATTTTACGAGGTTCTGAGCGAAGTGGCAGATGAATGGAAGAAGGAATATGGATCTTAATTTTGAGTAAAAGGCTTAAAGAGTGATAGGGTTTGAGAGTTTGAGAGTCTGAGGGTTTAGAGTTGTAAGGTCTTTAGGTGTTAAGATTTTTTTCAACTTTAACTGAATTGCATTCAGCCTTATCAGTAAAGATGGACTTGATAGAAGGACAAGATGATTATGTCAACAGGAATTGGCTTTAGCCAAAACTAATCATCAATTATGTCTTGAGCTGATTTTGCAGGTGTACATCAGATTAAAGCTTAGGTAATTGACAAAATGCAATAATTTGATGATCTAAATCAATCTCACATTAATAAAGCAAAACCGTTCTGTAAAATCTACAGAACGGTTTTTAATTGAACTTTATATCGAAAATTATTTTGCTGCTCCGGCTTTTATGACTGCTGTTTCAGCTTTAGCTTCCTCTTTTTTGGCTTTTTCCCAACCGTCTTCCGGCATCAGGGTTGCCACGATTCTGCCTTTTGTAAGATATTTCTTAGCTACATCCTGAAGGTCTTTTACGGTTAAAGCTTTTACTTTTTCCTGATAGTTAAGGATTTCATATTTATCGCTTCCATCCAGCTGGTTTTTGGTAAGCGCATTCATCCAATACATATTGTCTTTCATATTGGTTTTATCATCATTGTACTCTCCTTCCTTATATTTATCAAGGTCTTTCTGTTCAGGTCCTTTATCAATTAACTTCTGAAGCTCTGCAATTGCACTTTTCGTTAACTTCTCAGCATTTTCAGGTCCGCAAGGGAAATTGATGCTGAAACTGTAATTGCTGAACGGAACTTTGTACATTCCTCCTCTTGCTCCGCCTCCGTAAATTCCGCTTTCGTCCTCTCTCAGCTTTTCAATCACTTTAATGGTAGCAACTTCTCCCAAAGCTTCTAATGCCAATGCTTCTTTTTCTTTGTAAGGCGTTTCTCCGGTATAGGAGATCGTTACCATACTTTTAGGATCTTTTCCTTTTTTGTAGACCTTAGAATAATCTCCGGTTATCTGTCTGTATCCTGTATCTTTAAAAGTAGACGTTTTTCCGTTTGAAGGAAGACTCGCAATGTACTGTAACACTTCATTTTTGAATGTAGCCTCATCAATATTTCCTACAAAATAGAACTGGAAGTTTCCGGCATTGGAGAATTTCTCTTTATAAATATCGTATGCTTTTTTATAATCTGTATTTGCCCATTCCTTTTCTGTCGGGATAATTCCTACAAATCTCGGGTTTTTCTGATTCATGAATTTTGCATGCTCGCTGGAGAAATAAAACTGAGGATTGGACAACAGGTTATCCATCATCGCAGATTGTTTCGTTTTGTAAGCATTAAATGCATCTGGATTATAATTCAGACCTGTAAAATAAGCATACATTAATTCCATTGCTGTTCCAAGATCTTTTCTGGTCGTTCTTCCGGAAAGTCCTTCTGTTACATTTCCGATTGACGGATTTACATTTACCTGCTTTCCTGCAAGATAATTGGTAAGATCTGCTTTGGAGAAACCATTAACTCCGGCTTCTGATAAGGCAGGAAAAGCAAACTGGGTTTTAATAAAGTCGGCATCACTAATTACTGAGCTTCCTCCCAGACTTCTCGCTGCAAAAACAATTTCATCGTCTTTAAAGTCTGTTTTCTTGAAAGTAACTTTTGCGCCATTGCTCAGTGTCCATGTTGTGGTTCCTAATTTGGCATCGGTTTCTGTTTTAGCAATTGTACCTTCAGATTTGAAAGGTTTTACTAAATTTTTAATGGTAGCTTTTTCCTGATACGGCTTAAGATCTGCCATTTTCACTCCTTCAAAAGTATTCAGCACCATGGCTTCCGTCGGCATCTGAACATTGTCTTTTTTAGGACCGGTGATTACCACTACTCTGCTGTCGTCTTTTACCAGTTTTTTAATGACTTCATTGGTCTGAGTCAGTGTTACGGAAGGTAAGAATTTCTTAGTATCTTCATATTCCCAGGCAATTCCCGGCATCGGTTCCTGCTCCAGGAAATTTCTTACGTATTCTTCTACAAGTGCATCACTTTCCGTTTTATCTCTGTTGTTGTAGGTTCTTTCGATATTAGACATTATCTGAGATTTTGCCCTGTCTAATTCTGTCTGGGTGAATCCGAATCTTTTCGCTCTTTCTGTTTCTTCCAAAAGAACTTTTAACGCATTAAGCTGGTTTCCGTCTTTCACCATTGCCATTCCCTGAAAAGCTTCTTTGCTTCTTGCATACGTTCCGCCGTGATAAACATAACCGTACGTAAAAGGAGGATTATTTGAGTTTACCAGCTCTCCTAATCTGTTATTCAGCATGGTGGAAGCAAGCTGCTCCACAAGACTCTGATTGTACTGCTCTACCGTAACATCCGGCTGATATGCTTCAGAATCTTTCATGATGAACTGTACCATAGATCTTGTAGCATCCGGATCTGTTTCCAAAGCCACCAAAGTTTCCTTATGGTTCGGAAGATCGAAGCTCTTTCTTTCTCTTGGTTTTGAAGGATTTTTATATTTGCTGAAGTTATCTTTAATTTTCTTTTCAACTTCGTCCACATTGATGTCTCCTACTACTACAATTGCCATCAGATCCGGTCTGTACCAGTCTTTATGAAACTGTCTGATGACATCCGGTTTGAAGTTTTCCAGAATATCTTTCTTCCCGATAGGAAGTCTGTTGGCGTACTGAGAGTTGTACAATAATTTCGGAAGGTATTTATCCGACATTCTTTTGTCTGCTCCCAAACCAAGTCTTAATTCTTCAAGAACAACCCCTCTTTCTTTATTGATCTGCTCATCAGAAAGCGTGGCGTTAAATGCCCAGTCTTCCATCACTTTAAGACCTGCATCCAGATTTCCGGGTTTGTCTAAAGGAACGGGAAGCATATAAACCGTTTCATCAAAGCTGGTGTAAGCGTTTAAGTGCTGTCCGAATTTTACTCCAATTGACTGAAGAAAATCCACAAGTTTATTATCAGGAAAGTTTTTTGTTCCGTTGAAGTTCATGTGCTCCATGAAATGAGCCAGCCCTCTTTGGTTTTCATCCTCAAGAATAGATCCTGCATTAATTGCCAGTCTGAAATCTACTTTCTTTTCGGGCAATGTATTTTTTTTGATGTAGTACTTCATCCCATTCGGAAGTGTACCGGTCTTTACAGAAGGATCCATAGGAATATTCTGTGCAAATGCATTGGCAGACATCAGAAAGACAACTGCAAGCGACGAAAACATTTTTTTCATAGTTGTTTCGATTATTAATTTTTATGGTTCAAAAATATAATTTATTCACTTAACGTGGAAATGTTTAAATTATTATTTTAAGTTAAAATTGAGTTAATTATCGTTAATAATTTCCGATAAAAGATTTGAATTTCAGAAAATGAGAACAGCTTTAAAAGGGAAAGCCCAAGCCAAAGTAATGTCATCTTTTCTCATCAGTATGTTTTTGTGTTTAATACCGCAAAAATATAAATTCAGAATGTAAAGAATTTCTTTTTTTAGTTAAACTTTAGTTAAAAATAGTATATCAACAAAAAAATCGGGCAAAACCCGATTTTATTATGTTAAATTAAAGTTGTTTTATTTAAAATCCGCATCCGTAACTCCTGCATTAAGAGTAACCTTTGTTGTTTTAATAGTCATGGTCTGTCCTCCTCCCTGTGCTTCAATTAGTGATGGGAATTTAATTCCGTCTACCGTTAAATAATCTTTCGTAAAGGCCGTTCCTTCTTTTGCATCTGCTTTATATAAAAGACCTGTAGAAGCATCAAAATAGAATTTTCCTTTATCCGAAGTTAATACATTATAATCTTTTCCGTCGATTTTTTCCGTAGTAACATCTTTGAACTTCGTATAATCGTATCCTAAAGCATCAATAATTTTTCCTTTCTTTAAATCTCCCAGTTTATCTGCCGGAATTTCGCTTTTGTTGCCCATCTGCTCCATATAACCTTTTTCTCCGTCAAAATACTGAGAAGCCGCTTTCTGTCCCATAAAAAACTGTTCAGATTTGAACTTATTGCCCAGTTTTTTGGTCGTCATTGTGATTTCTCCCGGAAGCGCAGCCCCCGAAATTGTATTTTCCATCACAATGGATTTCACTGCTTCAAGTTTATCTTTTCCTCCAAGTGCTGTAAGATATTTATCGATAACTTCTTTTGGAGTAAGCTTAGATTTTACAGCTTCCGTTTTAGCCGGAGCAGCAGTAGTTTTTTGTGCAGCTACCGAAGTAGAAAAAAGCACAGCGCAAAAAAACGGAATGATGATCTTTTTCATAAATAAAGTTTATAATCGTAAATATAGGAATATTAAACAAATAAATACAGATGTTTTATCAATAAAAAAACCACTGTAAAAACAGTGGTTTTCAAATATTTATAGTAAAATAAATTACTTTTTAAGCTCTTCCAAAAACTCGTCGTGAGAAATTGCAGTTTCTTTTTTCGTTGCTTTTTCAAGGATTACATCTTTCAGCTTCGTCATCGCAACTTCAGAAGAAATCTGTCTTACCTGCTCCTGATCTTTCAACATTTCAACAGCGTATTTCTGGATCTCTTCGTCTCCTAAATGGTGGATTCCGTAGATAGCTAATTGATTTCTTACCAATTGTTCAGCCTGTCCTAAAACATCAGCATAATCTAATTTGATGTCGTTATCACTCATCAATTTTCCTTCAATGATCTGATATTTCAACTGGTTTTTCTCAGATTCAAGGATTTCTTTTGCCTGCTCTTCAGATTGGATGTTCTGGTTAGAGAACATTAACCATTTTACAAGGAACGCTTCAGGAAGCTTTACTTCTTCTTTTTCAGAAACCTGCTCCAATACTTTATTCACAAAGTGAACATCAGCATTTTGCTGGAAGTATTCGTCTAATTCAGACTTTACTTTTTCCTTAAGTTCTTCTTCAGACTTGATGTTTCCTTCTCCGTACACTTTATCGAATAATTCCTGATTAAGTTCAGCTAAGTTAAGACCGTAGAAATCTTTTACTTTTACTTCCACTTCGTTGTGGTGTAAATGCTCAACTTCTTCTTTAGAGAATCCTAATTCTTTAGCCAATTCTTCGTTTTCAGCAAGCGTTTCTTTAGAAACTTTTACAGAACCGTCCATTTTCAAAGATTTTACCAGTTTGAAAGCTTCTTTGTTTTCAGCAGTAATGGTAACATTCTTTGGATGGTGGTGGTGTTCTCCTTCAGCATCTTCTTCCACAACCTGAGAAATTTCTAAAGCGATGTAAGAATCTTTATTGATTTTTTCTTGAGGAGCCTGCTCTGCGAAACGCTTCTGCATGTTCTCAATACTTTTGTTGATTTCTTTTTCAGAAGCCTCTACTTTGTAGTGAGGAGCTTCATATTTAGCCAGGTCAATAGTGAATTCAGGCTCAAATCCTACTTCAAAAGCAACTTCAAGCTGATCCGCATTGTAATCGAATTCGTTTACTGGCTGTGGAACCGGCTGACCAACTAATCTTAGTTTGTTTTCGTTTACGTAGCTGTTTAAAGCATCAGAAACCTGCTTGTTGATTTCTTCAAAAGCAATACCTGCTTCATATTGTTTTCTAACCATACTCAAAGGCACTTTTCCTTTTCTGAAACCAGGAACTTGCGCATTTTTAGCATAATTAATCAATTGCTTATCAACTTTTTCTTTATAGTCAGATTTTTCCAATGTCACTGTAAGCAATGCACTTACATCATCATGGTTTTTTGCAGTAACCTTCATTATTGATTAAAATTTTAGGTTGCAAAAATATAAAAATTTTATGAAAATCGTTCATTTAAAATCAACTTAAAAGCTAAATATTGTTAAATTAAAAAACCACCGGAAAATTTCCGATGGTTTTACTAACAAGATTAAAGATATTAAAAGGTTATTTTAATTCGTAATAGTATAGTTTGCCTGTGCATCTGTTTCTCCTCCTACCTGCGTTCCGTAGATTACACCATTACCACTGGTCTGCGAAGCTTCCGTTACACTTGCCGGTTCATGATATAAAGTGAAAATCAGCTGGCTTGTTGCAGAAGGATTTTTAACAGCTTTGTTGACCACCCATTCTGTTTTTAAACCTACCCGTTTTCCGTCTGCTCTTGTAGAAGAAGCATCGTCTGTACGCGTTAGAACAATATCTGAATTCGGGAAATTGAAGATTAAAAAGTGTTCGTCTTTAGCATCCTTAATTTCCTGAGTGGCATCTTCGTTTCCGTTTTTAAACGTGGCAGTTACCTGATAGGTCTTTCCGTCGGTTAATTTAATCGCCTGAGCTCCTCCCGCTCCCATGCTGTAATTGTACGTTTGGGTAGTTCCCGCCGCAACATCTTTCACATTCAAAATAATATTGGTAAGGTCTTCCTGCGGAAGATCGTCTTCTGCCGCAGATCCGTCTCTCTGACAGGAAACTACGGTGATAGCGATGAATAAAACAGCTAATAATTTGATGATATTTTTAGTATTGAATAATTTCATTTTTTTAAATTTTAAGGTTGATATTTTGTCTGATGGTCTTAAAAATCTTTAGAATCTGTATCTAAAGTGGAGTATGAAGTTTCTTCCTGCCTCATCCGAGAAAAATCTCATTCTGTTCAGATAATCTCTGTACGAAACATTGAAAAGATTGTTCACGATAAGTCCCGCAGAAAGATTTTTGCTGATGTTGATTCCTGTCTGGATATTCCAGAGAGAATAACCGTTTGGCGGAGTACTTAGATCCACCGTTTTTTCCACTTCATCTCCGTCTATATATATTGGTATGGTTGCATTATACACCGGAAACCTGTTCTGCTTCAGAAAAGTCTGGTTTTCTACCGTAAAATAAAACTGCTTCCAGTTTTCCTTTTTAAACTGTAATGCATTGGAAAAATTCGGAGGCATCATTAAAATCAACGGAACATTGTTTGTGTCGTCCTGTCCGTAAACATAACTTCCCTTTCCTACATAAGTAAGGTGATCCGTAAGTTTAAGATTAACATCCAGATCTACCCCATACATTTTGGCATCGATCTGCTGATAAGACCACACCGGAAATACTCCTCTGATCGTATTCTGAACTCCTGTAGGAACTTCGTTGATGAAATTCTTGGTGATAAAAAAGTAAGGATTCACAGAAACATTCAATCCTTTTAAAACGTTGAATCTCGAATCCACCGTGAGATTAAACTGATGTCCCTGTTCATTTTTCAGTCCCATATCTCCAATTTCGATCACAGAGGCTGAATGATGCAGTCCGTCTGAAAACAGTTCAGCAATATTCGGTGTTCTGCCCACTTTTGCATAATTGAATTTCAGATCAAAAGATGAATTCGGACGATATTCTAACCCTACATTGAAAGATACATTGTTATAATTCAGCTGAGGACGCGTAAGAATCCTGTTCTGATCCGTTTTTACATAAAACTGAGGATAAGAATCTGCATATCTCTTCTCCCAATCGCTTTTATCGTACCATTTGGTAACATCATAACGCGTAAAATCGTATCGCGCTCCTGCCTCCACATTGAAATTACCGGAGATTTTATATTTAAAAACGGAATAAAAACCTGCCGCATATTTATCATAGTTCGGAATCAGACGTCTCGCTTTTGTCGCCGGATCCGAATAATTGTTCTGAAAACTTGCATCAATTCCTGTTTCAAGAGAAAACTTCCCTCTTTCCAGCAAATCATTAAGATTAAACTGATGCGTCATCAGTTCCAGATCCAGAGAAGGCGTATCTTTCAACTCCCCTCTTCTGATGTCATATTCCTGTCTGTGGTTGTACTGATAGCTGTACGTCGCGGAAACTTTCCCGATATTTTCAAATCTTTTGAAAGCCGAAACTTTCGCGATATGATGCTCGATCACCTGTCTCGGATTATCAATATCATAACTGAAAGTTCCTGTGTAAACCGGAATTTTCGTAGTAGTTGCGTTGTAAAAATCTTCATTGTTTCCCACGTGAGAACCTCTGTAAATTCCTATATTCTGGTTGGTTAAATAATAATCAAAAGAAATTCCTCTTTCATACGTATTATTCTGAACGGTAAAATTAAACGAAGAAAAATCCATTCCCGTATTCATCAGGTTATAATCCGGAGCGTTCTGATCTCCGAGTTTTTTGATGCTTCCTCCTGTTTTTACCGCCCATCCGTTTTTCCAGATTTTCGCAACATCCGCATCCAGAGCCATTCCCTTTCCGTTGGAAATTCCGGTAAGACCGACTGAACCTTTTAAAGTATCCTTTTTAGGGAAAATTTCAGGTTCCATCACCACGACTCCGCCAATCGCATCACTTCCGTACTTCAATGCAGAAGCACCTTTGATAACGTCGATATGCTGGAAATTATTAATATCCACATTTGGAGCGTGTTCTACTCCCCACTCCTGTTCAGCAAGTCTCACTCCATTGTTTAAAATAGAGATTCTGCTTCCGTAAAGCCCGTGAATAATAGGTTTTGAGATATTATTTCCTGTTTTCAAAGCACTGACTCCCGAAATCTTCGTCAGTAAATTTCCTAAATTATCTGTGGAATTTCTTTGAATTTCAGATTTATCAAGTGTTTTGATTACTAAAGATCCGTTGCTTTTATGGTTTCCGTGAATGGTCACCGTTTCGATATCCTGAATATGATGTTCAAGCGTAATTGTTAAATGCAAATCCTGTGTAACTCCTACATTTTCAGTATAATCATTACAATCAGGATGTTTAGCAATGAGTATATATTTTCCCGCAGGAATTTTATTGATTGAAAACTTACCGTTTTTATCGGTTTTCGCAGAAAAATCTCCAATTTTCACGGATGCATTTTCCAGCATGGTTTTATCGTGAAAATCCTGAACTGTTCCTTCTACCGTGTAAGTCTGCTGTGCGTTGGTGAATGCAAATCCGCAAAGGATAAGCATAAAGCTATAGATCAATTTCATTGTTAAATAGATTGATTGTGTACTTTTCAGGGTACTTTTTCGTTAAAATTTGAATTGGATTTTTTAGCTTCAGACGATGAATTTCGATGCTCAATTTTGAACCGTTAAGATTTATTTTAAGAATTTTAGCGTCATTAAGTTTAACCTTGCTTTTAAGGGATGCAAAAAATCTATATGATTTTTCTTAACGAAACTTAATTTCTAAATCATCTTAATGACTTAAAAAACATCAGCTAGCTTAATTAAAATACATCATGTATTTAAAATTATCTGGCAAAAAATCCGAAAAAATCTATGAATTATGAAATTGCGGGCGGACCGCGAAGCTGAAAAGTAAATTTAGTCTGAGACCATATTTTTTCCTGAACAATAATGATCTGCTTTACTTCATGCGTATAATGTGCAAAAGTAAAACTGAATTCTTCAGGAACTAAAGTATGTCCGGTAGCTAAGAAATGACAGGCAAGACAGTCTGCGGCTTTTTCCTTCGCTATATTTTTAGTAACCGTATTTTCAGATTTTTTAAAACTGAAGTTTTTAAAAACCTCTTCGGAACTGTGACTGTGGAAATTCTGGGAAAACAGCGCAAGAAAATAGATTCCAAACAATAATTTGGAAATAAAATTCTTCAGATTTCTGTTTTCTTTAAAAATCATTCGTCAAAATTATAAAAATAATTTAAAAATTGAGATTAAAGTTTTATTAAAATATATTAATTGATAAGTAAGCTGATATGAAATTTTGTTACAAACTGTAATCAAACCTTATAGGTTTTAAAAACCTATAAGGTTTATTTTATGTATTTCTTAGAAATTAATCCAACTGAGTCCCCAAATATTCCCACTCCTGCAAAGCAAGATCCAGTTCTTCTTTGGTATTGTTGTATTTTTCCAGTGTTTCTTCAGAAGGATTTTCTTTGGTGAAAGAAGCTTCAAATTCCTCAACTTTTGTTTCCAGTTCAGTAATTTTTTCTTCTACCTTTTTCAGTTTATTCTGAATATTTTTCTGCTCTTTGCTTACAATGGTTGATTGTTGACTTTCTGTTGCAGGCTTTTCCTCTTTCTTTGCCTTTACCTCAACTTTAGTATCTTCTCCGTGCAGTTTTGCTTTTTCTGCAGAAATTTCTCTGATGGATTCTTTCTGTCTGAATTCAAGATATTCATTAATGTCTCCTAAGAATTCTTTCATTTTACCATCGCGGAATTCGTAGATCTTATCGCAAAGCCCCTGTAAGAATTCCCTGTCGTGCGAAATTACAATTAACGTTCCTTCAAATTTCTGAAGAGCCAGCTTGATGATTTCCTTAGACTGAATATCCAAGTGGTTTGTAGGTTCGTCCATAATCAGCGTGTTGAAAGGACGAAGCAACAATTTACAAAGCGCCAAACGGTTTCTTTCTCCTCCGGAAAGTACTTTCGTTTTTTTGTTCACCGCCTCTCCCTGAAAAAGGAAAGACCCTAACAAATCACGGACTCTAGGTCTTGTTTCTTCGGTTGCAGCGTCTTCCGCTTCTTCCTGAACGGTTTTATTCGGGGTTAAAACTTCCTCCTGATTCTGAGCAAAATAACCGATGTTTACGTTATGTCCAAGATTCCACGTTCCTGAATAATCTTTGATGTCTCCCGCAAGAATTTTTGCCAACGTTGTTTTTCCCTGTCCGTTTTGTCCAAGAAGCGCAATTCTGTCTCCTCGCTGAACGATGAAATCCACATCATCAAAAATCTGTTTTTCGCCGTAAGCTTTTCCTAGATTTTCAGCTTCGAAGATAATTTTCCCGGGAACCTGCGACTGCACGAAACGGATATTGAATTTGGAAACGTCCTCGTTATCTACTTCAATACGCTCGATTTTGTCTAATTTTTTAATCAAAGACTGCGCAAAAGATGCTTTTGTAGCACTTGCACGGAACTTATTAATGTTATCTTCCATCTGCTTGATCTCCGCATCCTGATTCTTTTTAGCCTGAATCAGTTTTTCACGGCGATCTTCGCGCATCACAAGATATTTGGAATAATTGGCTTTATAATCGTCAACTTTTTTGTTGTTGATATCGAAAGTACGGTTACATACCGCAGTCATAAACTGCTTATCGTGACTTACCAGAACAATGGCTCCCGGATAATCTTTCAAAAAGTTTTCCAGCCACATGATGGATTCCATATCCAGGTGGTTCGTAGGCTCATCGAGAAGCATGATGTCGTTCTTTTGCAGCAACAGTTTTGCAAGCTCGATTCTCATTCTCCAGCCTCCGGAAAATTCATCGGTTATTTTCTGGAAATCATCCGCTTTGAAACCAAGACCGAACAATACTTTTTCCATGTCGCCTTCCAGATTGTAAGCATCGTGGTTCATCAGAAGATCGTTCAATTCGGTCATTTTATTAATCAGATCCGTGTAAGAATCGCTTTCATAGTCGGTTCTTGTCGCCATCTGATGATTCACCTCTTCAAGCTCATTTTTCCATGCGTTGATCTGTTCGAAAGCCTGCATGGTTTCTGCCCATACTGTTCTTCCTTTTACGAAATCGAGATCCTGCTTTAAGAAACCGATGGTGATGTTTCCTTCCGGAACCACGTTTCCTTCGTAGAAATTAATTTCTCCGGAAAGCATTTTCAATAAAGTGGATTTCCCCGCTCCATTTTTACCGACCAAACCAATTTTATCATCCTTTTTAATAGTGAAATTCACGTTTTGAAACAGATATGTTCCTGAATGATGTAATCCTAAACCTTGAACCGAAAGCATGTGTTAAATAATGATTAATAGTGAATAATGAATTTTCGGGTGCAAAAATACGGAAAATAAAGCAATTGTAAACTTGTTAAAAATTTAATAGAGCTGAACCTTAATTTTAATTTTTAAATTTGAAGAAAATTATACTCCCGTTTCAGAACATAAACTGCTGAATACAACAAAACACAAACTTCAATAATGACAGATACTCAATCTCTCTGGATAAAAACAGGCTATGAAGCTTTTGCAATTCTTGGTGAAAATGCATTAAAAATAGAGCAGCTTGCCAGAGAAACCGGAAAAAGTAAATCTTCCTTTTATCATCATTTTGCAGATACAGAAGGATTTATGGAAGAATTACTCCGTTTTCACTTAAAAAGATCTGAGATTATTGCAGAAAAAGAAAAAAATGCCCAAAATATACATCCTGAACTTATTGAAATTCTGGCTGAACACAAGATAGACCTTCTTTTCAACCGCCAACTGCGTTTTCATCAGCAGAAGCAAAATTTCCGGAAAACTTTGGAAAAATCCAACCAGATTGTAGGAAACGAGTTCGTAAAAATCTGGGCAGAAGATCTTCAGCTTAAACTTTCTCAGCGACAATTGGAAAGCCTTTTTGAATTGGCTCTGGAAAACTTTTTCCTACAGATTAATCCTGAAAATATAACTAAAGAATGGCTTACTTCTTATTTTGAAAATTTAAAAAGAATTGCAAAAAACTTTGAATAAAAAATCCTTCGCACATACTTTTTATAAATCCTTTATATTGTACGGAAGCGTCTAACATTAACATTGTTTCCTGAATAATTTTGCAAAAAAAATTATTCGTTCCATGACGCAAAAATTTCATCATTTCTATTTAAAAATAACCGCCATTGTCATAGGTTCTTTTGGTCCTGTTTTTTTCTTAGGAACAATGTTACCTACTTCCGAACCTGCAAGATGGTCTTTGGATCTTCTGAGTCTTCCCTTGGACGGATTGCAGACTTTTCATGATCCTACCACACGATTTTTAAGTGCTTTAACGGGAGGATTTCTATTCGGTTGGGGAATTTGTATATGGTTTCTGCAAAAATGGGTTTATCCAAAAGCTCCCGATGAAGTCCGAAGGTCTATTTTAGCCGGACTTTTAGCATGGTTTTTTCTAGACAGTGCAGGTTCCGTTGCATCCGGAAATTCAAGCAATGCATTTATAAACATCATTGTTTTACTACTTGCTGCAGGACCTCTGTGGAAAAAAGCTAAAAATTAAAATATTTACCCATTTCTATCAAAAAATTCATCAATGAAAAATTCAAATTTTCTTAAAATTCTTTTAATTGTTCAATCTTTAACACTGTTTGTGTACACAATATTCTGTTTTCAAAAGGAAGGCGCAGATTTGCTCAGTGTTTTCGTTAATAACATTGCGGCTATTGACTGGAGCGGACAATTTAATCTGGATTTTTCCTGTTATCTTATGCTTTCAGGATTATGGATCATGTGGCGTAATAAATTCAGTTTAAACTCTGTCTTTATTGCGATTACAGCAAGCATTGTAGGAATTATGGCTTTTGCTCCTTACTTTTTATTTCTATTGATAAAAGAAAAGGGAGATCTGAAATTAACGTTAATCGGAAATCGTTAATGATATAGCTGATACAAAAATTGAGCTGTCCACTAAAGACAGCTCAACACCTAAATTTAAAACTGAAAATGTACTAACATTTATTATAAAAATTTTCTTTGATCAATATCGTACGGCTCCAATTATCATTATTCGGAATATTGGTTCCGTAGGCATAATCAACCACAGAATCCTCAATATGATGTATTTCCGACTGTAATCTGGATTGGTTTTTATTGAACTGATCATCCGAATTACTCGGAACATTCAGTCCGTTATTGATGATTTCCGTATGGGTTTCCGATTTGGAATCCATCATCAAAGCAGGATGATATAAGCCGAAATTAGCCGAAATATGGATATAATCTGCCAGTTTTTCGTAATTGTAATCTGGTTTAAGATCTGGTGAAAGGTTTTTAACATAATTCCCCAAAGCCTCCGAAAGTTCTGACAGATAAGGATGTTCTTCAGAATGAACAGCAAATGTGTCCTCGTCAAAATCCGTATCAAATACAGATTCCTGAGAATTTGTTTCCATAAGCATCAGTTTTCCATACACTTTTGAAAGCTCACTGTACACCAGATTTCTTGCAACGTATGCCTGAGAAAAAACTTCGCCATTGTCAATTTTATAATCCTGCAAAATATGACTCCATATTTTCTTTTTTTCTGAATCTAAAGCCGTTCCTCTGATATTTTCCACATAATAATACAACTCCGTATTTTTAATAAAATTCGGGGAAACATACACCGATTGGGAGCCTTCTAAATATCCTCCTCCAACATCTGCATGCGCACCCGGAACAAAAATTTCTTTCCAGACAGAGCCTCCATTATCCCATTTTTTATCTGTTCTTTCCTTTGATTCTTCGAAAATGCCTGTTAAAGGAAAAAAGTAACGGCATTCGTTCACTGCACAGATATGAAGAACTTTTTCCGTTTCGGGCAAAACTGCCACATCATAATCGCTGAAAGCGGCAGATTCTACGGTATCAAAAATCCCAAGAAATTTAATTTTAACTTTTTTTCCTGAAAATTCGGAAGTATGATGCATTACTTCATTGCAAAAATTCCTAGCCAGCATGGCGCCTCTGCTAAAACCATAGACGTACAAATGATATTCTTTATCCTTTTCGTGAACTGTATTTTTAATAAATAATAAAGCATCCTCCAATTTATCATCAGAAGAATATCCATGGTATCCCGCAGGATTTTTACACGTAGCCATCGCAAAATCACTGTCTTCATTTCCTGTAACAGTTCCGATTCCTTCTACATATTTTTTCTCATCGCCATTAAACAGCTTAAATAATTTATAGATATTGGTAATATTACCGTAATAGCTTTCGTTATTTTTAAGTGGTTTTTCATGAGAAGTAGCATTCATCCCGTTATTTCCTGTTCCATCGAAGAAAATTCCGACAGAGATGATGTTGTTTTCCATTACACTTTGTGGTTTTATCTTGTCTTCATTATTAAAAATGAAGCACTTATTATATGAACACTCCAAAGTAACGATGAAAAAAACCGGGATAATAGAGTAGAAAGTACCAAATAAAAAATTCCGTATTTCTACGGAATCAGATTCTTTCCAGAGGATGAATATTGTTGATAATGGCATAAATTACAATTCCCACTGTATTTTTAGCGCCGATTTTCTCTACAATTCTCTGCCTGTGGCTTTCGACAGTTCTTGGACTGATATATAGTTTTTCTGCAATTTCATTGTTGGTGCATTCCTGACAGATCAGCCTCACCACATCTTTTTCGCGGTCGGAAAGTTCGTCATCCATTTCAAAAAGCGTTCTTTTTTTGGTAGGACTGTTCATGTAAGAAAAAATCATCTGATGATCTTCCGGAGTGAAGAAAATTCCGTTTTTGTACACCATTGTAATGGCTTCGATAAAAGCATTCCTGTTGGAATTTTTGGGAAGAAAAGCAGAAACACCCAGTTTCACCATATATCCCAGAATGGTTGTTTTGTAATGGGAAGAAAGAATGATGATTTTAAGATGGGGATATTTTTCTTTTAAAATCTCAACCAGCTCAAACCCGTTCATGGGCTGCATCTGTACATCAACCAATGCAATATCGGGGAAATCTTCTTCGGAGGTTTTCTCTAAAGTTTCCAGAAAATCCGGGCCATTGGTAGAAGTAGATCCTACTGAAATATTGGGTTCCGAAGACAATAACATTTTTACGCCTTCGAGAATCAGCTGTTCATCATCAATTAACGCTATTTTGATCTGGGAGTTCATTGTATGGAATTTTTATAATTAACCGGCTGCCTTTACCTAAGGTATTTTTCCATTTGTGCGCCGCGTTCATAGATTTTATTCTGGATTCGATATTTTTGATACCCATCCCTTTTTTCACCTCGTCATATTCAAAACTTTGTCCGTTATCCGAAATGATAACCGCAAGACTTGTTTTATTGTCTTTAATATAGATCCAGATTCTTGATGCTTCCGAATGTTTGAGAACATTGGTGGTAAATTCCTGAATAATCCTGTACAACTGAACTTCTATAAAAATTTCTTTTTTCTGAAATTTCGGACTTACGTTCAGTGAAATGTTTATTCTTCCTGCTAAATTGGCTATCAGTTCTTCAATATACAGAACCAGACCTACGGATTCCAGATTTACGGGATATAATGAATGAGAGATGCTTCTTGCAGAATCTATCAGAGAAGACATTTGAGTGGTGATATTTTTTTTAATCAGCTCATCTCCTTTGGTGTCTAAATTATTCAGCCATAAGGAAAGAATATTCAGACGGTTTCCGATATCGTCATGAATCATTACCGCAATTCTTTTTCGCTCAGATTCCTGCGCCTTAATGTTTTCCAGTGCCAGATTTTTCTGATGCCGGACTTCCGCTTCATGCTGTGCGTTTTGTTCTTTAATAATTCTCTGGATAAAACTCCGGTATGCAAGCAGAATAAAAGTCATAATGATTACCAGAACAGCAATCAGTGCAACAAAAAAAGTGATATTTAAGGTTATTTCTTTAATCTTAAAAAGGTATAGATGATTGATATATATAAAAAGCTGCAGAGAATATTATTGATACTCCAGATCATTCCCGCCTGTTTTACCCCAAAATCCGCAAGCTGGCGAAGAAGGAAAAATAAAAATACTGACAATCCATAGTACAGGAAAATAAGGCTGTCTGCAGCCATGAAGCGGTCATTCACCTGAGTATTTTTAATTTCCATAAGCAGTGCATAACCGGCAAAGCAGATCACAATAATATTTGAAATCACCTTCTTTACCTCATTGGTTACCATTTCCGTATCCAGCAAAAAGAAGAGCGCCAATAATCCTACCGGAATATAACAATACCACGGCAATACTAATTTTTTCACGAAAAGAATTCCTAAGATGAGAAATTCTCCTGCCACATAGTAAGGAAACAGAAAATCAAGACCCTTTACATGAAAGAGACTGATAGAAACTCTTCCTGCCGCTTCTATCAAAAAAAGAAAAATGATATAATATACATACCATTTTTCTGTGTTTCTAAGAGTTTTGTACTTTAAAATCCCGATTAAAGCACAAATAACAAGTAAACTGTTATTAAGATAAAGTATTACCTGGTAAATATCCACAATATATTTTAGTTATAAATTACGTAAACTGGCAGATAGGCGGGCATGCGTTTGACCAATCGTATGTATTGGAGATTTTTTCAACGCTTACTCCGTTTTCACTGCCTTCCAGACCTGTAGTATAAAAAGAAATGAAAATAAGCGTAGGCAAAACTCTCTGATACACCTGAGAAAACTTCAGTCCGAATGAGCAAACCATATGAGAAAGCCCGGCTTTCGGCGGATTAAGATTTTCTGCAGGTACATAAAACTGTCTGAAAATTCTTGCTCCCTGAAATTCAGTACATTCTCTGTAGAACCAAATCATCGCATCATTTCTCCACGACTCAATTGCTTCGATTGCTTTATCCTGCTCCATCATCGGCTTATTGGCAATCGGCCAGAACATATCCGAACTGTTATCGACTGTTTTAAGATCTTTGGAAAGGACCGCATTTTTCACAAGCGTATATTCTTCCGTTTCTACCAGATTAAGATCTTCCTTCAGTTCGGCTAAAAAGCTGTAAGGATAATCCTGTACTTCTTTTTTATGTCCTCCTTCATCCATCGGACAAAGAACAGCAACCATCTTATTCTCGTAAATACCGATCTGAGCACAAAACTCAGTACATTTATTTTCGGTCTTCATCCAGTTGATCTGTTCTGCATCAAAATCAAAAACATAATTGGTAGGAATCAGATTTTTAATGGCATTGTAATTTCCACGACAGTTATCCCACTCTGCAAATGCTAATTCGCATTGTTCTCTGTTAAATGTATTCATATTTTCACGGTTTTTCTATGGCATAAAATTATAGAAACTAAATTATCTATGCAAGTATCTCACGTATAATTGAAAATTAGTTAATAATTCTTTACCGTAATATGGTAACAACTTTGCTGTTTTTCCTTGATATAGTAGATTTTGCCAAGATCATAATAATATTTCAGAACTTTTTCCAAAGCAGCTTCCATTTTCGGATTATGCTTCAGAACACCATTAAAGCGAACATAAGAGATATCAAACGAATTTCCGTAATTATGGGAACTGATTCCAAGTGCGGCATTGGAATTCACCCTCCTCAGTCTGCACTGGTCTTCCAGTGTTCTGGTGATAGAAGAAACCGTAAAAACATTTCCTTTGGTTTCCTTACTGAAACGGGCACCCATTTTTTCCAGTGTAAGTTTGCCTTTAGAAACCATGTAAGCTCTGCTGTAATCCAGCTTTTCAACGCGATACCCAGTTCCTGATTTTTTTATTTTATGAAATTTTCCGTTGCTGATGTATTTCTGTACTGTTTTAGAATCCTTCAGAATTTTAACCCCAAAACTTTTAGAAGCATCAAGATGCGGTTTGTACAGCAGCGTAGGTTCTACTCTTAAAACTTCTGTAAGATCATAGCAAGGCAATGTTTTTTGAGCCGCCTGCGCGTAACAAATACCATGAAGAACGTAAGCAAAAACCACACACAGAAACTTTTTCATGAAAGATGTTTTAAAATTTATAAACTAAAATAATCATTTATGAAATAAATATAAACTCCGATAAACATATATGTGAAAATAATTAACCGTTAATTTAATTTTAAATTACTAAATCAACAATAAAAAATAAATTTATACCATAACAATTTTAAAATTAATCTTTCTTATTTAACATATTAATTATAAATTTGAGATAATTTATTAAAATAAACAATATGATAAAAAAACTTTTTGCCGAATTTTTCGGTACGTTCTGGCTTGTTTTCGGAGGTTGCGGAAGTGCAATCTTCGCCTCACAGATTGCTGCTGCATCTAATGGACAATTAGGGATTCTTCTTCTGGGAGTGTCTTTGGCTTTCGGGCTTACTGTTCTTACAATGGCTTATGCAGTAGGGCATATTTCCGGAGGACATTTCAATCCTGCTGTTTCCGTAGGACTTCTTGCAGGTGGAAGATTCTCTGCCAAAGATCTTGTTCCGTATGTTGTAGCACAATGTTTAGGAGCAATTGGAGCTGCAGGCGCTTTGTACGTTATTCTGAGCGGATCCGGAACTCCGGACTTTTCGGGACCGGGAGCTTTTGCCACCAATTTCTACGGTGAAGCGGTATATTTTGGAAAAAGCTATTCCATGAGTGCTGCATTTTTAACAGAATTTTTACTGACGGCTTTTTTCCTGATCATTATTCTGGGTGCTACAGATAAGTTTGCCAACGGAAAATTTGCAGGTATTGCCATCGGTTTAGGATTAACGTTAATCCATTTAATTTCTATCCCGATTACGAATACTTCCGTGAATCCTGCAAGATCACTTTCTCAGGCGGTTTTCGTAGGCGGAAATGCCATGTCTCAGCTTTGGCTGTTTTGGGTTGCCCCGATTTTGGGAGGAATTACAGGAGGATTAATTTACAGATTCCTGCTGCAGCGAAACGGCGCGGAAGAATTAGATAGTTAACCACAAAATCCTGTCAGCCGACAGGATTTTTTTTATGCTTAATATTTGAAGTAAATTATTTTAACTTTTTGATATCAAAAGGATTTTTAAAAATAAGCTCTTCGTGTTTTCCTTTGATTTCCATTTTCTTATATAGTAAACTTAAAGCCATTTTCCTGATAAAAAGATCTTTATCATTCAGTTTCCAGTAAGAATCATCATGTACTTTTCTGGGTTTTCTTATGACATAGAATTCAGTTTCCCAAGAATCTACGTTATGGTAAAATTCGATAATCCCGCAATGTTTCGGAATCATTTCATGATCTACCATTCCCATCGGAAGCAGAAAACTGAATGCATTGCAGACATAATCTCCACAGGAAATTTTATCGTGTTTTAAAAATTTTTCGCCTGTACTTGAATTGGTATAGGATTTTTTAAAATCGTTTTTGAAATCGCTCTTCGAAAGCTTGATTTCAATCTCATGACTATATCCTTCTGAATCAACAATCAGAATATCGGCTTCCCAGTCTGCCTGAAAATGATTAGTCAAAACAATTTCTTTCTCAAAATTGCATTGAGAATGAATAAATGCGTGAACCAATTCTTCTATTTTTAACACTTTTGTTTTTTTTGTTTTTAACGCGAAAGTCGCAAAGATTTTAGTTACTATTATCTTCCCTATTTCGTTCGCAAGGGTGTTTTCACTAAGCAAATGATAGCGGAAGTTTTAAATTTAAACAAAAATCCTGTTTTGATAAAACTCTTTGTTTTTAACGCGGAAGTCACAAAGATTTTAGTTATTATTTGTTTTGCATAGTTCGTTCGCTAAGGCGTTTTCACTAAGCTAATGATAGCAGAAGTTTTAAATTTAAACAAAATTTCTGATTCGATGAAACTCTTTAATTTTAACGCGGAAGTCGCAAAGATTTTATTTATTATTTGCTCTGCATAGTTCGTTCGCAAAGGCGTTTTCACTAAGCTAATGATAGCAGAATTTTAAATTTTGAGCCTGAAAATTCTGCACTTCTAAAATACTTCAACTACAAACTCAATCAACTTACCAATAAACTGCATCCACGAATATCTGAATGATCGATTCTGCCTAAAACCTGAAATTTATCTCCGACAATTTTTCCTAAATCTTGTGTTGCGATGAATGCGCAGGAATGTACATTTGCCAAGTCGATGATATTAATCGCTCCCGTTCTTCCCTCTTTTTCATAATTAAAAGGATCTTCTGCATTTCTGATCATGATGCGCATCCAGTTCGGACATTCATATTCATTATTTCCTAAAGAATATGCCTGTGAAAGAAGCTCCGTCATGGAATATTCTGAATAAATTTTATTGGTTTTAAAACCTTCCTGCAAAATCTTCAACAGCTCGTCTTTGGTCATTTCCTCTTTTCTGCCTTTCATTCCTCCGGTTTCAATTACCGTTAATGAGTCGGAGAATTGAAGCGTTTTTGAGTTGCCGTTGCAGAAATCTAAAAAATCCAGCAATGCAAAAGAAACACCGAACAGAATAACTTTCTTGTTTTGTAGTTCGTTCAAAAGGGTAAATAAATCATCATGATTGTACAGGAAATATCCATTTTCAGGTTTTCCGGATTTTTTCATCAGATAATCTACCATATAAATCAGCGAAGAGTTTTGTCTCTCCAGATAACTTGGCAGAAGTCCGAGGAAAATAAAGTCTTCCGGTTTTCCGATAAACTGTTCAAAGCTTTTATAGATGCTTTCTTCGTACAGTTGAGGATTGGCAATGAAATGTTTTGATAAATTCATCTGTGTGGTTCCGGAACTTTGAAAAAAAAGATCCGCAGTTACATTTTTATCCAAAACCTGATGATTTTTAAACATTTCAATGGGCAGAAAAGGAATTTTTGTCAGTTCATCAACATGATCAGGTTTGATGTTAAGATAATCTACAAAACGTCTGTAAACTTCAATATTTTCATATTGAAAACGGAAGGTTTCCAGTGATGCAGCCAAAAAATCCTGCTCTGTCTTTATGCCGAATATATTTTTCACTTCTAAAAATATTTTTATGCTTTAAAACTCATTTACAATCACTTATCATAAACGAGATTGCTTTTTAATAATTTTTTAATCTGAAAACCAAAAAATTGGTCAGGTTATTGCAATGGGTAATGCGGAATATGGATTAAAAACATGAATGAATTTCGGTTCATTCGGAAATTACCTCAGCTTTTGGGGTAATTTTTTTTGTGCTATCTCCAAAGATTTTCAATTCAAAATCATGCTCAAAAACACCATACGTAAAATAGGAGATCCAGTCTCCCAGATTGATGTATTTTGCTTTTCCTTCAAGATCCAGAATCATCGGAAGATGACGGTGTCCGTAAATAAAATAATCGATTGGCTGAGTTTTAAGCTTTTCTTTAGAATAGATAATCAGAAATTCTTTATCCTCTCCCAGAAATTCTTTATCTTCATCTCCAGAAATCATTTTATTTTTCTGAGACATATACAGTGCAATTTTCATCGCAATATCGGGATGCAGCCATTTAAAAAACCATTGTGCAACAGGATTGGTAAAGACTTTTTTCATTCTTTTATATCCTTTATCTCCCGGTCCCAAACCGTCGCCATGAGCCAGCAGAAACTGCTTTCCGCCCATTTCAAAATATTGCTTTTTATAAAAAACAGTACATCCGATTTCTTCTTCAAGATAATCTTTCATCCAGAGATCATGGTTTCCCACAAAAAAATAAATATGGATTCCACGGTCTTTCAGTTCGGCAATTTTACCCAGAACACGAACGTAACCTTTCGGAATTACGTGCTTCCACTCGTGCCAGAAATCAAACAGATCTCCCATTAAAAAAAGAACCTGTGCATCATGCTTTATTTCGTCCATCCAACGGATAAACCGCTCTTCGCGCAGTTTACTTTGCTTTGGATCCGGCGCACCAAAATGCTGGTCTGAAGCAAAATATACTTTTTTTCCGGGCTCTAAATTAATGGTTGTTTTTAACACCGTTCTGAGTTTTTCTGAATAAAAAAATTACTGATTATCTTCCGCAAACCATTCTCCGTAAGAGTTTTCGGTTTCATGAAGTTTAAGATAAGCCAAAGAAATTCCTTCAGGAAGTTTCGATTTTATTTTTGCGGCAATAGCATACAGCATATTTTCGCAGGTCGGCTGAAATGTACAGTAGATCACTTTATGCCCTTTTTCCTCAAGATCTTCCCCAAGTTCTCTGTGTGGCGAAAGTCCGTTGATGAGAACGGCATGATCCCAAACATCTACAATTTCAGACTTAACGATACTTTTAATATCACCAAAATCCACCACCATCCCATTCTTAGGGTTTTCCAAATCATTAACAGGCTTTCCTTTCACCGTTACAAACAGCTTGTAGGAATGTCCGTGCATATTTTTACATTTCCCGTCATAATTGTATAAAACGTGAGCGGTTTCGAATGTAAAAATTTTTGTAATACGTATCATAATGCAAAGATATAACAAATTTTAATTCATAATTTTTATGGTTAACCATAATTAAAAGTGAAAAAACATTTATATATTAGCTTTAAACTAATATCCAAGAAATGATTTTAATTTTAACTGATAAAAATGATATACATGCAGATGTATTGATTAAAAAACTTAATAGCGAGAATTCTAAATATTTTAGATTCAACTTAGATACTTTTTCATTAGAAAAAACATTTGTAAACTATGATGGAAATGAATGGATAATATTTACTAACAATGAACATATTAATTTAAAAGATGTTCATTGTGTTTGGAATAGACGAACATTCGTACAACTAATGCTAGATGAACAAAATGGAACTCACGAGTTTAATATTTGGAAAAATGAATGGAATAAAACCTTATTAGGTATATACTATCATCTAAAGGATAAAAAATGGTTAAACTATTATAGAGACAATCATAAAGCAGAAAATAAATACTTACAATTGGACTTGGCTAAGAATCTAGGATTTACTATTCCTGATTTTATATTATCCAATAAAAAAGAATCTTTAATATCATTTGCTAAAAAACATAAAAAAATTGTTCTAAAGCTTATGAACCAAGATTTTTATAAAATTGACAAAAATAAATTTATGGGATTTTATGTTAATATTATCTCAGAAGAAGATTTAAGTAAATTTTCTGATTTCGAAGAGAACCCTATTTTCTTGCAAAAATATATTGATAAATTATATGAAGTGCGTTATACAGTTGTAAATGAAGAACACTTTGTATGTAAAATTGATTCTCAAAAATCTGAAATTTCTAATATTGATTGGAGAAGATATGATATTGCCAATACTCCTCATTCAATAATCAATCCACCGGAAATAATTAGAGATAAAGTAAATCAATTTATGAAACATCTTAATTTAAAATTTGGAGCGCTAGATTTTATTGTTGATAAAAATAACAATTGGCATCTGCTCGAAATAAATCCTAGTGGGCAATATTTATGGATTGAAGATTTAACAGGACTTCGTATAACTGATGCAATTAAAAAATATTTAATATCTTTATAATCAGAACCAAAAAATTTGTTATTATGAAAGTATTCGCCTCAAAATTTTTAGAGCTTCCACAAAGTGAAAAAATCAAAAATCCTGTAAAATGGAATTGGGAACCATTTAATAAGGATATAAAACAGATTTATGCCAGCGGAGCTAAGACTGCAACTCGTTCTTCAACTTATGCTTCAGAAAAAGATAATGAGTCAGATGTAGATAGACCGAATGAAGGCGCATAAAAAAAATTGTTTAAATAAAACTTTCTTCATTGCAGTACAAAGGTCGTTATATTAAAACGACCTTTCTTAATTTAATATCACATCTAACCTAAATTACAGATTATCCAGCCAGTCACTTTCCAGTCTTTTGATTTTCTGCGTTTCGGCATCTACCAAAACCCACAATGTGGCAGAATCCACAACAAGTTGCCCGTTACAGTAAAACTCCACTTTTCGAGGCTGACGAATTCCTTCAGGAGCTTTCGGATAGGTTTTTACGGTAATGATGTCGTTAAGATAGACCTGCTTTTTGTATTGAATATGATGATCCAGAAGCATCCAGATATCTTTCGGATATTCTGTTTTATGTTTTACAAAATCCCAGTGCGCTGCTGCAATTTCTTCCACCCAATGCACATACTGAACGTTATTTACATGATTATTTCCATCAATATGCTGCTCTGTAACCTGTATCTGTTTTTCAAAAATCAAACTCATCTCCTTCAAATATAAATTCAAAATTAGCACATAAAAATTAAAACCTTCCCAAAATCGAGAAGGTTCTAACAATTAAATTTAATTAAAACGAAACTTTTTAGTGAAATTGTGCGGTCTCGGTAGAATCTTTCATGGCAACTGTTGCGGAAGAGCCGTTGGTAACAATATTCTGTACCTCATCAAAATAGCCAGTTCCTACAAACGACTGATGTTTTACTGCTCTGAAACCTTTTTGCTGCAACGCAAACTCACGCTCCTGCAATTCAGAATATCCTGCCATTCCTTTTTCTTTATAAGCTAAAGCCAGCTCGAACATCGCGGTATTTAACGCATGGAAACCCGCCAAAGTAATAAACTGGAATTTGTACCCTAATTTTGCCAGCTCTTCACGGAAATTCTGCATTTCTTCAACAGAAAGCCTTGCTGCCCAGTTAAAAGATGGAGAACAGTTGTACGCCAACATTTTATCCGGAAATTTAGCATGAATGCCTTCTGCAAATTTTCTTGCCTGTTCCAGATCCGGATTAGAGGTTTCCATCCAGATAAGATCAGCGTATGGCGCATAAGATAAACCTCTGTCGATTCCCTGCTCTACTCCGTTTTTTACGACATAAAAACCTTCGGAAGTTCTTTCGTCTGTTACAAATTTTTTATCTCTGTCGTCAATATCAGAAGTCAGCAAATCTGCTGCATCTGCATCTGTTCTTGCAATAATTAAACTTGGAACTCCCAAAACATCCGCCGCCAGACGTGCAGAAATTAATTTATTGATGGCTTCCTGCGTAGGAACTAGAACTTTTCCGCCTAAATGACCACATTTTTTAGCAGAAGAAAGCTGGTCTTCAAAATGCACTGCCGCAGCTCCTGCTTCAATCATCTGTTTCATCAGTTCATACGCGTTTAAATTTCCTCCAAAACCTGCTTCTGCATCGGCAATAATCGGAACCAGATATTCCTTTTCGCCGCCTCCGTTCACAGACTGGATCTGATCTGCTCTCAATAAAGCATTGTTAATTTTCTTTACTACGGAAGGAACTGAATTGGCAGGATATAATGACTGATCCGGATACATTTCTCCCGATAAATTGGCATCTGCTGCAACCTGCCATCCGGAAAGATAAATTGCCTGCAAACCTGCGTCCACTTCTTGAACCGCCTGATTTCCGGTTAACGCGCCAAGTCCTGCAACGAAATCCTGAGTGTTGAGTAAACTCCAGAATTTTTTAGACATTTCCGTTGCAATGGTATAATCCAGTTTGTAAGAACCGCGAAGTTTTAAAACATCTTCCGCTGTGTAAGGACGTTTAACTCCCTTCCAGCGTGGATTTTCCAGCCAGTCTTTTTCGATCTCCTGAATTTGTTCTTGTTTTGTTTTCATACTATTTTTTTGTTTAGTTAATTGTTGTTTGTTGACGGTTGATAGATAGTTGATGATTGATAGCTGATAATTGATAATTACATTCACATTAAAAGCTCAAACCCTAAAACTCTCCCACTCTTATTACTCTTCCACTTAAATAAAAGGATACGCTTTCAGAGTTAAAAATTCATCAAATTTCTCACTGAAAATCAATTCATTAAAAAGTTCTTTAGCAAGATTGAATTTCCCTTTACGGAAACGTTCTTCACCCACATACTTTTCAATTCTTTCCAGTTCTTCAAATTCCCATTGAAGAATCATTTCTCTGGTTAAAGTGCGGTCGTCATTTAAAACCGCATCATTTTTCAGCCATTGCCAGATCTGGGTTCTGGAGATTTCTGCGGTTGCCGCATCTTCCATTAAATTATAAATGGCTGCTGCTCCCGTTCCCATTAACCAAGATTCTATGTAAAGAATTCCGACGTTGATGTTCTTTCGTACCCCTTTTTCGGTGATTTCACCTTTCGGAACTTCAAGCAGATCTTTTTCGGTGATATGGTATTCAAATTTTTTATCGATCTGATTTTTCGAAGGCA
Organism: Chryseobacterium sp. MMO-72; assembly: GCF_037146035.1. Taxonomy (NCBI): domain Bacteria; kingdom Pseudomonadati; phylum Bacteroidota; class Flavobacteriia; order Flavobacteriales; family Weeksellaceae; genus Chryseobacterium; species Chryseobacterium sp. MMO-72. The sequence continues at coordinate 527,499 of NZ_JBBCWG010000001.1, read as the reverse complement.
TATATTTATCGAAAACATCTTTTGCCACAGAAACTAAAGCAGGATGCGCTACCCAGGTTCCGTCGTGTCCGTTTTTTACTTCACGTTCTTTATCGCTTCTTACTTTTCCGAAAGCAATGCTGTTCGCTTCATAATCGTTTTTAACAGGAATCTGTGCCGCCATTCCTCCAATCGCGTGAACATTTCTTTTGTGACAGATTTCAATGACGCGTTTTGAATAGGCACTCATAAAAGGAGAAGCCATGGTTACCTGATCTCTGTCGGGAACAATAAACCGGGGAAGGTTTCTGAATTTTTTAATGAAAGAAAAAATATAATCCCATCTTCCACAGTTGAGTCCGGAGCTGTGATCTCTTAATTCAAATAAAATTTCATCAATCTGAAAAGAAGCCGTAATTGTTTCTATTAAAACTGTTGCTTTAATGGTTCCCTGCGGAATTTCTAAGTAATTCTGTGCAAAAACAAACACTTCGTTCCACCATCTTGCTTCCTGATAATGCTCTAATTTCGGGAGATAAAAATACGGACCGCTGCCGTTTTCCAGTAATTGTTTAGCATTTCTGAAAAAATAAATTCCGAAATCGATTAATGACGCCGAAGCCTGTTCCTCATTAATCTCAATATGTTTTTCATTTAAATGCAAACCTCGCGGACGAACCAATAAAACAGCCGTTTTTTCATTTAGCTGATAAGATTTTCCCTGCGCAGCCGTAAAATCAATTCTTCGATTTACAGCATCAGACAGATTCAGCTGACCTTCTATGCAGTTTTTCCATGTCGGAGAATTGCTGTCCTCAAAATCCGCCATAAAAGTGGAAGCTCCGGAATTTAACGCGTTAATAATCATTTTCCGGTCTACAGGTCCTGTAATTTCCACTCTCCTATCCAATAAATCTTCCGGAAGCGGAGCGCAGATCCAGTTTCCGTTTCTTATTCCCTCTGTCTCATCTAAAAATTTCGGAAGAATTCCCTCATCAAATTCTTTTTGTCTGATTTTTCTGTCTTCTAAAAGTTTTATTCTTTTCGGATTAAAATTCTGATGAAGTTCAACCAAAAAATCGATTAAATCTGTAGTGAAAACTTCCTGAAAGTTTTGTTCACCGCTGATTTTCAATTGAATTTTAGTTTCCATATCGTTTTAAATTTGTAATTCAACATTGCAAACATAAACAAAAATTTTCACAAATAGCGAACGTTCGCTAAATTATTTTAAAAATTATTATGCGAATAATCGCTTCTAAATATTATCTTTGAATTATGAATTCGGACAGCGACTTTATTAAAACGGTTTTCGGGCTGAAACTGAAACAGCAGAGACAGAAGAAAAACTGGTCTTTGCAGGATCTTGCGGTAAAAACAGGTTTATCCAAATCTTACCTTAATGAAATTGAAAACGGAAAAAAATATCCGAAACACGATAAGATCATTCAGCTTTCGGAAGCACTGAACTGTACTTTTGACGATCTGGTTTCCACGAAGCTGGACAAAAGTCTTACGCCTTTTAATGAGATTCTTCAGTCTGATTTTTTTAAAGAAATTCCTCTGGATCTTTTCGGGATCAATAAAAATAACCTGATCAGCATTATAAGTGATGCGCCTAAAAAAGTAACCGCTTTTATCAATGCTCTGATTGAAATTTCACAAAACTATAATCTAGGAAAGGAAAGATTTTACTTTGCCGTTTTACGTTCATTTCAGGAACTTTATGATAATTATTTTCCTGAAATTGAAGAAAAAGTTCAGCTCTTTGCTGAAGAAAACGGACTGCAGATCGACAAAAATTTACAGTCTGATGTTCTGGAGACTATTCTGAATGAAAAATTTAATTATCAGATTCAGTCGGAAGATTTTGAGAAGTACGGGACTTTGGATAATTTACGCTCATTGTTTGTCCCTGAAAAAAAGCTGTTGCTTTTAAACCGGAAATTAGAAAAAGATCAGAAAACCTTTATTCTTGCCAAAGAAATAGGATTCTGTGTTCTGGAATTAAAAAACCGTCCGAATACGTATTCGTGGCTGGATTTCGGAAGTTTTGAAGAAATTTTAAATAATTTTTATGCTTCGTATTTTGCGGGAGCTTTATTGATTTCAAAACAGAAAACGATTGAAAAAACTTCAGATTTTTTCCTGCAAAACGAATGGAATCCTCAGAATTTTGAAAATTTAATTGAAAACTTCACCAATTCTCCAGAAACATTTTATTATCGACTGACCAACATTCTTTCTTCTGAACTGGGAATAAAAGATTTGTTTTACTTATGCCTTGTTAAAAAGAAAAATTCAGATAAAATACAGATTTTAAAAGAGTTACACCTCAACCATCAACAGGCTCCTCATGCGAATGCAACGAACGAGCATTATTGCAGAAGATGGATAGCCGTGAAAAACCTTCATCATTTAAAAGAAAACGAAACTTTAACGGACGCCCAGATTTCACATTACAAAGATCAGGGAATCAGTTATCTGGTGATTTCCACTTCACAGAAAAATCCTTTTTCCGATGGAAGCAATAGAAGTTACTGTTTGGGAATTTTATTGAACTCACAGACCATCAAAAAAATCAATTTTATTAAATCTCCGACTTTAAAAACCATCAATGTGGGAGTAACCTGCGAATCGTGCAGCATTGCAGACTGTGAAGTGAGACAATCGCCGCCAATCCGTCTGGAGAAGGAGTATTTTAATTCCGGTATGAAAAACGCAATTGAAAAAATCCGGAAAGATATTTTGTAATTTTTTTATGATTATCCGTTATTGATCATAATGCTTAATTTTCACGCAAAGAATCGCTAAGATTCTTTTATATACCAACTGTTTTTAAGTTCGCAAAGGTGCTTCGACAAGCTCAGCATAAAGCGAAGAACTCAAAGGTTTTCTAATTATGACAAATTACGGACAATCATATTTTTTTCTATTTTTTAATTATTCACTTCATTTTCGGATGAAATGATTATTTTTACTCCAGTTAGGGATATAAAAAAACAAATTAATTATTTGAAGATATTTACTTCAATCAAATAAGAAGTCTGTCTATTCCTGCTATAAAAAATTAATAATCATCTTAAGTTATTCATGCGCAAATGATGCTCGATATTTTATTTCCGAATCGCTGTATTCGGTGCAGTCGGATTATTGATACCGATTTTCCGGTCTGTAATCTTTGTTTTGATCAGATCCACTTTACCCACAACAATTATTCTGAAGATAATTTTGTTAAAGAAAAATGCAGACTGCTCTTTCCCATCGAAAATGCTTTTGCATTAATGCAGTTTGAAAAAGAGAATGTGAGCCGGAAATTAATTCACGAACTGAAGTATCGGAGTCGGGAGAAAATCGGAAAAACTTTAGCTGAATGGACGACCGAAAGACTTGATTTTAATGATCAGAAGCCTGATCTTTTGGTGACGGTTCCGCTTCATCCGAAAAAATTAAGAGAAAGAGGATATAACCAATTGCATTTGTTTGCAGAAACGCTTTCAGGATTTTATGCTATTCCGTTTGATCATGAAGTGATGAAAAGAAATCATTATTCCAAAGCTCAGGCTTTAAAGGATAAAGCAAACCGGCTGAAAACTGAAAATGTGTTTTCGATGACTAAAGGTATTTCAGGCAAACATATTTTATTAATTGATGATGTTTTTACAACGGGAAATACACTGGCTTCAATTGCGTGGGAGATTCTGAAATCGGGAGATAATAAAGTGAGTATTCTCGTTATGGCGATTGATGAATAAAAAAAGCTGCTCTACAAAGAACAGCTTTAAGAAATTGTAATTATTTAAAAGGATTACTCCATTTTTTATTGGTATACACATCGGTTCCGGAAAGTGTTTTCAGAAATGCGATTACTGCATTTACTTCGGTTGATGTAAGGTTTAGCTTTTGTCCGTTTCCGTTAGGCGCTAAACGAGGATCGAGATTGGTATTTCCCGGTGCAATATTAATGTTCCCATAATGACCGATTACCTGCTGAAGCGTTGTGAAATTTCCGTTGTGCATAAACTGTCCGTTTTCTATTCCGCTGCTGTTGGTAATGTTTCTTAAACTTGGAGCTTTGGTATTTGTAATGTCGATTCCGGTTCCGCTGATCTTACCGATAATTCCGTTGTTTTTGGAATTCGGATCAATATCAAATTCAGGAGCGGCATGGCAGGCTGCACAACCTAATCCGCCACCGGTACGGTTTCCTGTTGCATCAAAAACAGGAGGAGCCAGAAATAGATTTTTCCCCTGATTTTCCTGTGCTGTAAAATTTGCAAACGGCTGCTGATCATTTGCACTTGCGGCTCTTCCTGCATCATATTTAGAATCAAAAGACTGAATACTTCTGATAAACTGCGCCAATGCATTCTGAATTCTTGTTTGATTAACGGTAGTATCTCCGTAAACAAATTTGAACATTTCCTGATAGTATTTAATGTTCTGAAGTTTTGCGATCAAATCCTGAAGTGTTCCGTCACCGTTTGTTCCGCTGAAGCCCATTTCGTTATGATCCTGAATCGGGAACGTAGTCTGTGCTTCCAAATTAGCCGCTCTTTCGTCCCAGAAAAATTTCATTTCATTTCCGAATCTTGCATTGACCAGTCTCATGGAATGTCTGCCTGTTGTTCCGTTCACTCCTGTACTCGCAACTGCATTGTCTCCAAAAGCAAGTTCCTGTTTGTGACAGCTTGAACATGAAATGGTGTTGTTTTTCGAAAGATTTTTGTCGTAAAATAACATTCTCCCCAATGTTGCGCCTTTATCTGTAATAGGATTTCCGGCGGTATTATCTCTTGTAATATAAGCCGGTTTAGGCTGATTTGCGTAATTTTCAAGACTGCTGAGATTGATATTGGAACCAAAAGCAGCCAGAATTCCGGGATATTCTTCCTGTGTAACCGGAGTTGCTTCATAGGTATCGCTGCCCGAACAGGAATATAAGGCTACTGCTGTGAAGAATGCAGGAACAAGCCATGATGTAATTTTTTTCATAAGAGGTTTTTAGAATGTTTAGTTTAAAAGTTTTTACCAAGATATTTTGGATTAAATATCTGTGAGGTATTTTTTTGTGAAGATTTTTTAATGTTTTACAACTACTTTCTTTGAGATTGTATTTTTACCATTGGAAATTTTAACCATATAGTTTCCGCTGTATAAAGTCTGGGTATCGAAATAAGCAATTGTGCTTCCTTTGATCATCTGGGTTTTCATAAGCAGCTTTCCGGACATATCATACAAATCAATATCCAGATCATATTTTAGTAAATGGTCCACCTGAATCAGCAGTAAATCGATTACCGGATTGGGATATAAAACCGTACTGATATTTTTAAATTCAGCTTCAGATACCGCAAGATTTGAAGTGTAGGTTGTAGTGGTTTCCGTTACCGAGGTCACTTTTCTGTTTGCATAAACACCGTAGTAGGTTGGTCCTATCAAATAAGGATAAGCTGAATTGTGATTGGCATCCACCGTTGCAAAATAGCAATACGTTCCGTTGGGATATTCTGGAGTTTTACAGAATCTTCCGTTGTGTTCATCGAGATAATCGTCCTGTCCTGTATGAGCAATCCACTCATAATCCTGAATGCATGACCCTAAAGGATATGTTGAGTTTACGGGAGGTCCCGCTGTAACTGAAACTCCGTTAATCGTATTTCTTGTTGTAATATTTCTCAGCTGATAACCGGATTTCATTCGGGTAATTCCTCCTGTTCCGTCTGCATTTTTGTAGGCATAAGCTCCGTAGATCGGAAATCCGTCATACGCAAAACCTATAAGCGGAGAATGCTGTGAAGTATTAATTGTGTATAATCCGTTCGCATCATAAGGATTACATACCGTAGAAATCACATTCAGATCATATTTAAAAGCTGAAGGATTCTGATGATGATGATAATTTGTACCGGCAGGATGACCTTTGGAACAATCGAAGCCAAGCTTTTCATAAACAATTGCATCACGCTGCCAGACTCCGTCGCCGGTTCCTCCGATTGGACCTCCTGCCCAAGCGTTTGTGGAAGATTTCCATGAGACCCCGTCTTTAGGATCGAAACCTGCGACCCCATTGATAAAAACAGCAATATTTCCAAGTGCAGTCGCCGTTGGAGTTCCTGTATTCTGAACCGGAGCCAAAGGAAATTTAAATATGGCATTCTGATTTCCTGCCTGATTAGGATTTCCATCCTGAAAAGGACCTGTAGGATAAGCCGGAATTCCTTTCGTGGAAATGTAAACATTGCTTGCTGAATATTGTACCGCCTGACAATTTACCAGAATGCTGTTCCCCTGCGGAGTAGAGTTTCCGTTCGGGTAGTAAGTTCCCGTTGCCGTTGTATTCTGCAGCCACGAAGTTACTGCGGGACCCTGAGCATCAGCCAAAGCTCCCAATAAAGATAAAAATAAGTATGTAATTTTTTTTCTCATGCCGATATTTTGAGGTTTTCCCTTTAAAATATTAAAGTCTTATTAATTTCTTAGACGACATTTATTTTACTTTCCTTCGGATGGCAGTAAAATTTCTTTCGGAAACTGAAAATCCTGATTCTTTACAAATTCTCTATCGTTAAGTGTAAGCAGAAATGCGATGAGATCAACTTTTTCATTATCTGAAAGGATGATTTTGTTTCTGAGCTCTTTTGAAACTTTTGAATTCTGCTGTATTCCGTTGGTGTAATGGTTAACTATCTGACTCAATCTTGTGAATCTTCCATCATGCATATATGGATAGGAATAACTTAAATTTCTTAAAGAAGGGATTTTAAACATCATACTGTCTTTCTTTTGCTGTGTAACTCCCATTCTTCCAACATCTTTCAAATATGAATCTATCGGTAAACCATTATTTGCAAATTGGTAGGATGAAAAAAGTGGTTCCTGATGACAGGAATTGCAGTTCCGTTTAAAAATATCATAGCCTTTCTGTTCCTGCTCTGTGAAACTATCTTTCCCTTTTTTTACCTGATCGTATTTTGAGCCTGCAGAAATTAAGGTAAGCTGAAACTGAGCAAGAGCCTTCAGCAAATGTTGTCCTGTAATGGTGCTGTCTGAAAAAGCTTTATAAAAGAGGGTTCTGTACAATTTTTTAGCCTGAAGTTTTTTAACGACATTTTCTATCGATTCTCCCATTTCTTTTTTGTCACTTATCGGGGCTAAAGCCTGAACTTCAATGTGATTAACTGCACCATCCCACATAAAATCTTTCTGCCACGCCAGATTAAACAGCGCAGGAGCATTTCTTTTTCCTATAGAATCTCCGATTCCGTGACTTAAGGCGTGATCGTTATGTGCGAAAGCGTTGTATGAAGTGTGGCAGGAAGCACAGGAAATTGTTCCGTCTTTTGATAAAATGGGATCATAAAATAAGACTCTTCCCAACTCCACTTTTTCTCTGGTTAACGGTTCTTTTTTAAAATCGTAAACGGGTTTCGGAAAATATTCGGGGATGTAAAGAGGATAAAGATCTTTAAAGGTAAAAGCCAATAAGGGAACCAGAAATAAAAAAACAGGAATGTATTTCAGCATTCCTTTTATGACCGGATGAGATTCACCTTTATCTTTCATGATCATGCTTTTATCTGAAAAATTATTTAGATTCTGTGTAAAATATTTTCTGAAATACATGGGCAAGAGCCGTTGCTTTTTCTCCGGGTGACATGACGGAATGTGTTTTTTTAAGATCAATTTCCGATAAAAACCGTGAAACATCTACAAAAATTATATTTTGGTTTCTTTTCAAGGGCAAAATAACTGTCTGCAATGTTTCAAAAGGTTTTAAATATCCTCCGACATGAAACTGAAAATCTTTATGAACAGCGCCGGATTTTTCTGAATTTCCTTCTACTTTAAAATTGATGTATCCGCTTTGCCAAGACCAGTACATTCCGTTCACGGGATCAAGATCGCCTCCCATTGCTCCGGAAACATTGGTAAGACTGTCTATTCCGATACTGAATTGTATTTCGTCAAAATCATCTGTGATATTTTTATCAAAATCTATTTTCAATCTGTTTTCAGAATCAATTAAATAAGATTTTTCCGGTGTTTTATAAACTGTTTTTCCTGATTTTTTAAGATTGATATCCGAAACGTAAAATTTTAATTTAGATATGGAAACAACATCATCTTTTAATGTATATTTTTTTTCTATTTCCAGCTTTTCAGAAGCCCAAACCGGACTGAACTGTATTCCGGTAAAGGTGTTCTGCGAAAAGAGAAAATTCACCGAAGCCAGGAAAATAAAAACGAAATAATTTTTTTTCATCGCTCGTGTGGAGGTTTCGGTCCGGGAGCAAAAAGAGATTCAAATTCATCAATAAGATGATCGAAATCCTGCAACTGGTCGGGACGGCAAATTTTTCTGATGTCCTGAAAATGTTCAAAGTTGATCTTTTCAGTTTCCATACTTATCTTTCCGATCTGCTGTACCAAAGAATCTCCGTTTTTCTGATCTTTATTTTTTAATAATGAATAATACTGCGTTTTCGCATCCATCATTTCGTGTTCTTTTTGCCGGATCTGCATTCTGTGCTGCTGAATAAGCCCGTCATATTGCTGTATCTGTTTTTCATCAAAATGCAGCTTTTCTATAATAAGATCTCGCGGACCTGAATGATGCGGAGGTTTTCGCGTGAGCATGAAGACAACCAATAAAAGATTGGAAATCAGCAGACCGATGATGATAAAAATGTAAAACCTGTTTTTAGTCATACGAAAAAGTATTTTGTGATTTCATCATAAATAAGGTATCAAAATCTGATTTTGAATTATCTTTTGTGTTTTGAATAACTTTTACGTTAAAACTGATCAGAATAATTATAACTGCAGCCGCTGCGAAAATCCATTTTGGGGAAACAATATCTTTCTTCTGATTCTCAATTTTACTGAGAATCTTTCCGTACAATTCTGAAGGAGCCTCCACGCTCTGAATTTTTTCTAATATCTGCAACTGATCTTCCATTACATACTTAGACGATTTATTTTTCATATTCCTTCTGTTGATTTAGTTTTTGGATAAGATTTTTTTTGGCGCGCTGAAAAAGAGACTCTACTGCTTTCTGACTGAGGTTCATAATTTCAGCGGTTTCCTGCTGAGAATTGCCTTCAATTTTCATTAAAATAACCACCGTTTTCTGATCATTGGGAAGATTATTTATGAAACTGAAAATTTTCATCACTTCTTCTTTCTGCTCAAGAACCACACCGGGATGATTGAAATCTACCGGTTCATTCTGTCTGTTTTCAGCATCCGAATCTCTGAAAAGACCGAAAAAGAATCTTTTCCTGGAATTTTTATGTTTAAGAAAATCTAAAGAGGTGTTAATCGCAATGCGGTAAATCCATGTTTTTAAGGATGACTCGTTTTTAAAGCCATCCATTTTTTGTGATATTTTTACAAAAACGTCCTGAGTTATTTCTTCCGCATCTTCGGTATTCTGGGTATACTGCAAAGCAAGATTATACACCATCTTCTGATGCTGACGGAAGATAAACTCGAAATTCATATTCCGGTTTTCATTACGGTCACTTTTTTTATTAGACGAAAAAAAATATTTTTTCCTTCGGCTTTTTTAGTTTCCGTAAAAATAAAAGAAATTCAGATGTAAAAATGATTCCGAAAAAAAATGATCAGAAATTTATCGCTGTAGTTTTTCGCCATAGCTTAAGTCTCCTGCATCTCCCAATCCAGGAGTGATGTAGCCTTTTGAGGTAAGGTTTTCATCAATAGCTCCTACCCAGATTTTAGCATCGGGATACGCTTTTTCTATGGTTTCTACTCCCTGTCTTGAAGCAATTGCTGCAACAATATGAAGTTCTGTAGGCTTTCCGTTTGTTAATAAATCTTTGATGGCTTCGATAAGAGAAGCTCCGGTTGCCAACATCGGATCGGCAACAATTAAAGGTCTGCCTTCGATATTCGGACACGTTAAATAGTCCTGCTTAATAGAAAAATAATCGTTGGCGTCGTGTTTTCTGTAGGCGGCAACAAATCCACAGTCTGCTTTATCAAGATAATTCAAAATTCCTTCAAACAAAGGAACTCCGGCTCTCAAAATGGTCGTAATAACCGGCTGAACAGCAATTTCCTTTACTTTAATCGTATCCAGAGGTGTCTGAATTTCAATTTCTTTTTGCTCCAGTGTTTTGCTGATCTCGAAAGCAGCAATTTCGCCGATTCTTTCCATATTTCTGCGGAATCTCATACGGTCGTGCTGGATTTCAACATTTCGAAGCTCATTGATCCATGAATTAACTAAAGAAAATTGTTCTGATAAAACGATTGTGTTCATTATTTTGAAAAGCTTTTATCTAAAATATATATATTTAATGAAGAATAAAATCCCTCTCAGAAAAATCTGAAAGGGATTATAATTTATTTTTGTCTGAAATACACTTCGATAGGAACTCCGGTAAACCCGAATTCTTTTCTCAGCTGGTTTTCAGTAAATCTTTTATATGGTTCTTTTACGTATTGCGGCAAGTTACAGAAGAATACAAATTGTGGCGACGGCGTCGGAAGCTGTACACAGTATTTGATTTTAATGTATTTTCCTTTGTTTGCAGGAGGCGGAGTCTGTTCAAAAATTGGAAGCATTACTTCATTAAGTTTTGAAGTTTTGATCTTTTTCTTACGGTCTTCATACACCTGCATTGCCATATCTACCGCTTTCAGGATTCTCTGCTTCGTTAATGCAGAAACGAATAAAATAGGAATATCCTGAAACTGCCCGATCTTATCTTTAATCTGCTTTTCGAAATCACGCATGGTATTCGTCTCCTTACCTTCAATCAAATCCCATTTATTAACAAGAATCACAATTCCTTTTCTGTTTTTCTGAGCCAGACCAAAAATGTTCATATCCTGAGATTCCCATCCCTGAGTAGCATCCACCATGATAATTACCACATCAGAATACTCGATGGAACGGATAGAACGCATTACGGAATAGAATTCCAAATCTTCGCTTACTTTGGATTTTCTTCTCATTCCGGCTGTATCTACCAATACAAACTCGTGTCCGAATTTATTGTAAAGCGTCTGGATACTGTCTCTTGTTGTTCCGGCAACATCTGTTACGATATTTCTTTCCGTATCCAGCAAAGCGTTCGTCATCGTAGATTTTCCTACGTTCGGACGACCTGCAATGGTAATTTTCGGTAAACCTTCGAAAGGATCTTTGTAGTCGGTAGTCGGGAAATCCTTTACCACATCGTCCAGTAAATCTCCTGTTCCTGAACCTGTTGCGGAAGACAAAGTATAATATTTTTCAATTCCCAACTGATAAAATTCTGTAGCAGCCAATTCTTCTTTGGAAGAATCTACTTTATTGATTACGATATAAACCGGCTTGTTTGATCTTCTTAACATCTCGTGGATCTCGAAATCCGTATCTGTAAGACCTTCTTCCACATTTAACATGAAAATGATAGAAGTTGCCTCATCAATCGCCAGCTGAACCTGCTTTGAAATTTCTCCCTGAAAGACATCATCATTGTTTACATCATATCCTCCGGTATCGATTACCGTGAAATCTACTCCGTTCCAGTCGGATTTTCCGTAGTGACGGTCTCTGGTAACACCGGCTGTAGAGTCTACGATGGCCTCTCTCCTTTCCAGTAAACGATTAAAAAGCGTGGATTTTCCTACGTTGGGACGCCCAACGATTGCGACAATATTCGACATAAAAATGTTTAATAATTAAGATTATTAATGGGTTTCTCCAACTTTTGGAGCCCAATTTTTTGCAAAGATACGCTTTTTATTTAATTTGATATTCCGTTAATAACAGTACTGTAGACAGTTCAAGAAATCGTAATGTGGGATGTGTGTATTACTTCAGTTCAGCTAAAATACCGTATGCTGCTTATTTTGAATAAAAAAGTTAAAAAATAAATCTTTGTAAATCAATTAATAATCGATAACTAAGCACTTTTTCTTTCAATATCATTTTTATTTTTAAAATAATTTATATAATTTCGCGTCATACAAATACAGACCCATGGTGTAGCGGTAACACTACTGATTTTGGTTCAGTCATCTGGGGTTCGAATCCCTGTGGGTCTACAAAAAACCGTTAATTATAAATAATTAACGGTTTTTTATTTGTCCAATTTTTCTTCCTTAATATCTCGAAATAATCACCCAAGCCGATCCCGTACTCTGAACGACAATTCCTCTACCCAAATCGCTGTTATTTAAGCCGTAATTTGAAAAATTTCCGCCATTAATCCTGAATGTTCCTGTTATCGTTACATTTCCGGAAGTATCATTAATCAGCTGGTAAACTTTTCCTCTGTTTGTAGAGGTTGCAGAAGGTAAAGTAATATTTCCTCCTACTAAAACAGTATAATCATCTGCTGCAACAGTTCCTGAAGACATTGACTTTATTTTTTGAGTTGCTGCCGCCGACAATAGCTTTATCCATTTCCCGGAACTTCCGTCAAAATAATAATACCCGGAAGCTGTAACATCTACCGTCTGTCCTGCAGGAGAAGTATCTTCCTGAGTAACAAAAACAACGGCTCCGTTTTGTGAGGTGGTATAGTTTTTTGCTCTTAGTTGTGTTCCTGTAATTCGCGGTGCTATAATGCCATCAAATTTTGCCGGATCTGCCGGATTACCTGTAATGTCTAATGTTGCACTGGGATTTTCATTATTGATTCCTATCTGAGCGTAACTAAAAGAGCCTACCAATAATAAGGCAGGAAATAATTTTTTTATCATGTTTAGATTTGTTTTTTTAGCAAAAATATATTTTATTTAAACAAATCCTAATTTTTAGTTGTTAAAATTAAATAAAAACAAAAAAAAGACAACAAAAACCGTTGCCTTTTCAATTATTATGTTAAATATTTTAATTATACTAAATCAGATCAAACCGATCAAGATTCATTACTTTTACCCAAGCTGAAACAAAATCATTCACAAACTTTTCTTTGGCATCCGAACTTGCATATACTTCTGCAATAGCTCTCAGTTCGGAATTCGATCCGAAAACAAGATCCGCTCTCGTGGCTGTCCATTTTTTCTCTCCGGTTTTTCGGTCTGTCCCTTCATACAATTCATTATCATCTGAAGCAGATTTCCACTGAGTACTCATATCCAGTAAATTAACAAAGAAATCATTGGAAAGCACTCCCGGATTCTGCGTAAAAATACCGTGGGAAGAAGCGTCGAAATTCGCATTAAGAGATCTCATTCCTCCGATTAATACAGTAAGTTCAGGAGCTGTAAGTGTTAACAACTGTGCTTTATCAATCAATAAAGATTCTGTAGATACCGAGAATTTTTTCTTTAGATAGTTTCTGAATCCATCTGCTGCAGGCTCAAGATATCCCATAGATTCTACATCGGTCTGTTCCTGTGAAGCATCCATTCTTCCCGGCGCAAAAGGAACGATGATCTGATAGCCACCGTCTTTTGCAGCTTTTTCAACAGCAGCACTTCCTGCAAGAACAATAAGATCTGCTAAAGAAACTTTTTTACCACCTGTCTGATTTTCGTTAAACTCTTTCTGAATATTTTCAAGATTACTTAAAACTTTCTGAAGCTGTGCCGGATTATTTACTTCCCAGTCTTTTTGTGGAGCTAAACGAATTCTCGCCCCGTTTGCTCCTCCTCTTTTATCACTCCCTCTGAATGTGGAAGCCGATGCCCAGGCTGTAGAAACCAATTCTGAAACACTTAAACCTGAATCTAAAATCTTTGATTTTAAAGCTTCAACGTCTGAATTATTGATTAATACGTGATCAACCTCCGGAATCGGATCCTGCCATATTAATTCTTCTGCGGGAACATCCGGTCCTAAATAACGGGCTTTAGGTCCCATATCTCTGTGGGTCAGTTTGTACCATGCTCTTGCAAATGCGTCTGCAAAAGCATCCGGATTTTCATAAAATCTTCTTGAAATTTTCTCATAAACAGGATCAAACCTCAACGAAAGATCCGTTGTAAGCATTGTTGGTCTGTGTTTTTTATCGGGATAAAAAGCATCGGGAATAATTTCTTCTCCGTTCTTGGCAACCCACTGATGAGCTCCTGCCGGACTTTTTGTAAGTTCCCATTCGTTTTCAAAAAGATTTTTAAAGAAATAATTACTCCATTCCGTCGGAGTTTCCGTCCATGTTACTTCCAGTCCGCTAGAAATGGCGTCCGGTCCTTTTCCTGATTTATAGGTGCTGTTCCATCCAAATCCCTGCGCTTCAATTCCTGCTGCTTCGGGCTCTTCTCCCACATGATCTGCAGGTCCTGCTCCGTGTGTTTTACCAAATGTGTGACCGCCCGCAATTAAAGCAACGGTTTCTTCATCGTTCATTGCCATTCTTCCAAACGTATCACGAATATCTTTTGCTGCTGCAATAGGATCAGGATTTCCGTCCGGACCTTCAGGATTTACATAAATAAGTCCCATCTGTACCGCAGCCAAAGGTTTTTCTAAATTTCTTGTGTGAATATCTCCGTCCGCATTATCATCAGTAGGAAGAACTCCTCTGTTTTCTACCACCCCGTCTGAGCCGTGTGCATAGCGAAGATCTCCGCCCAACCATGTTTTCTCTGTTCCCCAATATACATCCTGATCAGGTTCCCAAACATCTTCACGACCTCCGGCAAATCCGAACGTTTTGAATCCCATCGATTCCAAAGCAATATTTCCGGTAAGGATCATTAAATCTGCCCACGAAATTTTCTTACCATATTTTTGTTTAATAGGCCAAAGAAGTCTTCTCGCTTTATCCAGACTTACGTTATCCGGCCAGCTGTTTAATGGCGCAAAACGCTGCTGTCCCGCTCCTGCTCCGCCTCGTCCGTCACCCACACGATACGTTCCCGCACTGTGCCAAGCCATACGGATGAACAAGGGTCCGTAATGTCCGAAATCTGCCGGCCACCAATCCTGAGAGTCCGTCATTAAAGCATGAAGATCTTTTTTTACTTCTTCCAGATCGAGGCTTTTAAAAGCTTCAGCATAATTGAAATCTTTATCCATAGGGTTGGAAAGCACAGAATGCTGACGAAGAATATCTACTCTTAGCTGATCGGGCCACCAATCTGTATTTTTAGTACCGCCTCCTGCAACATTTTCTTTTTTCATCGTTCCGTTGTGAAAAGGGCATTTGCTGATGTCTCCTGAAGTATTTTCCATATCGTTTAAATTTTTATGTTGATTAACAATTTTTTAAATATTGAACAATACAAACATACAACTGTTATAAAATAAATACAATCTATTGAAATTATTTTTACGATAGCTAAAAACAATAATCGGTTTTAAATTACTGTTTTGCAATTCTTTAAATAAATGGATCAGTAATAATTCATTTAAGGTAAGCATTTTTTATCTGAATTTGAATAATATTCAATCTCATATACAGATATTTAGAAACATTAAAGACAAGGCAACGTGTACTGCATTTTAAACTTCTTACATCTCAAAAATTTGACTATCTTTATCTATTCAGAAAACATAAAATTTTAGCAATGAAAAAAATATTGGTCATCGTTCTTGTCGCTTTTATCATTATACAGTTTTTTCCGATCGACAAAACAAATCCTGCTCCTACTCCCGGAATGGATTTTTTAAAGATTAAAAATGTACAGCCGGAAGTGGCTCAACTGATTACCAATTCATGCTACGACTGCCATTCTAATGAATCAAAATATCCGTGGTATTCTAACATTGCCCCTGCTTCATGGATTCTGAAGCATCATATCGACGAAGGGAGAAAAGAACTCAATTTCTCTACGTTTGCCACGTACCTTCCCAAACAGCAGGCTCATAAGCTTGATGAATGTATTGAAATGATCGAAAAAAAAGAAATGCCTCTGGAATCGTATTATATCGGACATCAGGATGCAAAACTTACGGATGAGCAGCGAAAAATACTGGTAGATTATTTCAAAAAAGAAAAAGCTGAAACTGAAAGAAAAATGGCTCTTTAAAAATCAAAAATCATGGAGGAAAAATGGATGGGGAAACATATTGTATTTTTTGACGGTGATTGCGGAGTCTGCAATTTCTGGGTTCAGTGGATTCTTAAAAGAGATAAGAAAGACAGGTTTCTTTTTGCTTCGTTACAGTCGGATTTCGGACAACAGTTCTTAACCGAAAGAAAACTGAATACGGAAGTTTTCAATACGCTTTATTTGTGGAAGCCGAATCATTATTATCTTGAAAAATCCAAAGCCGTTCTGCAAATTGCCCATCTTTTAGGCGGGATCTACAAATTTTCAGCCATCGGAAAAATCATTCCCGGATTTTTAAGCGATCAAATTTATGATGCTGTATCAAGAAACAGAATGAAACTGGCAAATCAGAAATGTTATCTGCCGACTCCTGATGAAAGAAAAAAATTTATAGAAGTCTGATTGATCTTTAAATGATAAAAGCTGTAAATAAATAAATAAATAAATAAAGACTGTTTCAATTACGAAACAGTCTTTTTCATTTTAAAACCTTGATTCTATTATTGGTTTAAAGACCATACAGAATAAGATTTCGGAGCGCATTGAATTTTCACCCATTTATCGCCCTGAGTTGTAGGATACCAGCCTGAACTTCCGGTAAAATCTTTAATCTGCTGACTTGCCCAGTTCGTCTGAATCCATCTTTCCTGCCACGTTGAAGAATTGTTGATATAGACTACCAATCCCGGATTTCCGTTGTAGCCGTTTCTTCTTGCAATATACTCGTCGTTATCCGTATATAAAATAGAAGTTGTTCCGGTAGCTTTATTATTGTGAATCCAGATCAGATTGTTTAATCTCTCCTTGTTTAGCCATTCTTCATAATCTCTGTAAAAAATGGTAGGATACCCTTCATGAGTTAAAATATACGCATAAGCCAACATTTTATTGTAAATGATATCCGTATCATGATTTGCCACGAAAGTCACCGCTTTGAAAGGGTTTCTTTTCCACATCATATCATCATTCAAAGCATTTAAATTATTATTATCAAACGCTTCATCCATTTTATAATAGGCTGCAAAATCGAAAACGGAACTGTTGGCATTATTCGCCCACCATTCCAGCGTGTTTACGTTAGAATCCCATAATTCTCCCACAGAAAATCCTCCCACATTCGCATTCCACTTATTCACCACCCATGGTCCGAAACCTTTTACATAATCGAACCTCCATCCGTCAAACTTCATAACGTTTTTATAATACTTACCAACAGAATCATCTCTTTCCCAAAGCCAGCTTTGCACATAGGGATTGGCATGGCAAAGATCAGGAAAACCGCCGAAAGCGCCCTCATCATTATTACCATAGGCATTCTTGTAAAAATCGTTGTAATTTCTTGTAAACTTTCCTGATGCCACCCCCGAAAAATTGGTCCATGTATTGGTTCCCGTGTAAGGATTCGCCTCCGACTGACCACCGCTGTTATGATTGATGACAATATCAGCATACACCTGCATATTTTCAGTGTGAGCCTGCGTAATTAATGCTTCCAGTTCTGCTCTGGATCCGAAACGTGTTTCTACACTTCCGTTCTGGTTAAAGTTTCCGAAGTCGTAATAATCTGTAGGATCATATCCCATAGAATAAGCTCCGTTCTGTGCTTTTGAAGCCGGAGGAAGCCAGATTGCGCCAATTCCGGCATTGGACCAGTCGGTTACTTTTGCCTTTACAGTATTCCACCAGTTTCCGCCGTCGGGAACATCCCAGTAAAATCCCTGCATAAGAACACTTCCGCCCGGTCCGGCTACGAATTTTGAAGTTGAAGAAGTTCCGGCTCCCGTACTGAAAGGACGCCCGTCGTGATTTGTAACATTCACGATTTTATCATGAATTTCTAACTGTTTTGAGCTTTCGCTAATTGTTTCATCATTGTTCTGGCAAGAACTTACCATACCTAAAGCCAGCAATGAAAGTAAAATGTGTGTTTTTTTCATGTTAAAAATTTTTAATTATTAAAGTATTAACTAAATTACAATTTTATTAAAAAAATTCTAAACTACGTGAAATAATTTTATTTTTTCTTTAAAAATCCCATCAAATCGCTAACAGGACCAATCATTAAAAAATCATAAACTTTTAAGATTTTCGGTACAATTTTTCCATTATTCCATATATTTGCATACTATGGAATACAATACCCAAAGAACTCAGCTTCATTTGCCTGAATACGGCAGAATTATACAACAGTTGGTTGAACGTTGCAAAGAGCTTCCTACAAAAGAAGAGCGAAGCGAAATGGCAATGGCAATCATTGATTTTATGGGTCAGAGAAACCCGCAATTGAGAGACGAAGAAAATTATAAACATAAACTTTGGGATCATCTTTACATTTTAGCCAACCATGATCTGGATGTAGATTCTCCCTATCCTTTCCCTACAAAGGAAGAACTTGAAGAAAAACCAAAAAGGATGGAATATCCTAAACTTCAGGGAGATTTTAAATTTTACGGGAAAAGTATTCTTCAGTTAATAGAAAAAGCAATCGAACTGGAACAGGGCGACGAAAAGGAAGCGCTAATCGAAGTGATTGCCAATAATATGAAGAAGTCCTACAATGTATATAATAAGGAACACGTAACAGATGATGTTATTTTCCGTCATCTGAAGGAACTTTCGGAAAACAGGCTGGATCTTACCGGAATAGATTCTCTTGAAAAGAGCAAAATCTACTACACCACCAACAATAACAACCGAAATAATAACAATAACAACAGGAATAACAACCGAAACAACCAAAACAACAAAAGAAGACACAACAACAATAACAATCATAATAAAAGAAAGTAAACATGAGTGGAACATTTCAAATAAGAGGAGGAAAAAGACTGCAAGGCGAAATTACTCCACAGGGGGCTAAGAACGAAGCTCTTCAGATTCTTTGTGCTGTTTTGTTGACTGATGAAGAAGTTAGAATTAAAAATATTCCGGATATCCATGACGTTAATCGATTAATTGAGATTCTGGGTGATTTTGGAGTAAAGGTTACCAAAAACGGACACGGAGATTATACTTTTAAAGCAGACAAAGTAAATTTTGATTATATAAAATCCAGCGAGTTTAAAAAAGACGGCGCAAAACTGAGAGGCTCGATTATGTTGATGGGCCCTATGTTAGCCAGATATGGTGAAGCGTACATGCCGACTCCGGGAGGTGATAAAATCGGAAGAAGAAGATTAGACACCCATTTTCAGGGACTTGTAGAGCTTGGTGCTGAATTTCATTATGATGAGGAGGAATATTTTTACTCTTTAAAGGCAAAGGAACTGAAAGGGAAATTTATTTTGCTTGAAGAAGCTTCCGTTACGGGAACGGCAAATATTGTAATGGCTGCCGCTTTGGCAAAAGGAAAAACCAGAATTTATAACGCTGCATGCGAACCTTATCTTCAGCAGCTTTGTAAAATGCTGAACAGAATGGGAGCCAATATTTCAGGAATAGGTTCCAATTTATTAACTATTGAAGGCGTTTCTCATCTTCACGGAACGGAACACACAATGCTTCCGGACATGGTGGAAATCGGTTCCTGGATTGGTCTGGCTGCGATGACGAAATCTGAAATCACCATTAAAAACGTCAACTGGAACCAGCTTGGTGTTATTCCGAATACGTTCAGAAAGCTCGGGATTCAGCTTGAACAGAGCAATGACGATATTTTTATTCCGGCTCAGGAAAATTATAAAATTCAAAAATTTATCGACGGATCTATTTTAACGATTTCCGATGCTCCGTGGCCAGGATTTACGCCCGATTTATTATCGATTATTTTAGTCGTGGCAACTCAGGCAAAAGGAAGCATTCTCGTTCACCAAAAAATGTTTGAATCCAGATTATTTTTCGTGGATAAGTTGATTGATATGGGTGCGCAGATTATCCTTTGCGATCCGCACAGAGCAACAGTAATCGGGCTTAATCAGGAAACTCCGCTGAGAGGAACCACGATGGTTTCTCCTGACATCAGAGCAGGAAATGCACTTTTAATTGCTGCGCTTTCCGCGGAAGGAAAATCTATTATTCACAATATTGAACAGATCGACAGAGGATATGAAAATATCGACGGCAGACTGAAAGCAATAGGAGCGGATATTGAAAGAATTTAATTTTTATTTTAAAAATATTGAGACCACTTTTTAGAGTGGTCTTTTTTTACTTATTGAAAGTTTGTAAGCTAAACAAAGGCACTTCCTTTATTTAAAAAACACAAAAATGGTATTACTTTGATCAATTTTACGCCTTTGTATATCTTAAAAGCTGAATTCCTGATAATTGAATCTCTATGTTTAACATGGCGTTTAAAAAGACTTATCCCTAACTCAGGCTAAAATAAGATGTAAAAAAGAATTATAAAAATTTAAGAGAATCTTAATTTTAATGAAAAATAAAAACGACCGTTCACAAAAATGCAACGGTCGTTTGTCGTAATTAAAACTATATGAATCTCTTAAGTGTACTTTCTGCAGATATATTCTACAGTAGTACTCAAAAGCCTATTTTTTTCAAGATAAAATTCTAACTTCTTAAAATCTTCTGAAGTTACATTAATATATAACTGAACTGTACCGAAACTTCTTCCGTCCACATACTCAACATTTGCAGATAACACCTTATGACAAATCCCGAACTGTTGGTAAATGGTATTCATTAAATGTTCAAATTTCATTTTACCATTCAGCTCTATTTCCAGTATCCACTCTTTTTTTGGCACATTTAATGGGGTTGGTAAAACCTGTAGTCCCGGATTTGGTGTAATCATAACTCAATATTTTAAGGTTAGACTTTCAGAGAAAACTGAGTTTCAGAATCTGCATCTTATTTCTCTGCGTTAATTGTATGACAAAAATAGAAAAAAATATTAGTCTACCAAATTAGTAGGGTAATATTTTTTTTAATTTTATTACATTTTTGCGGTGATGTTTAATTTTAGGTTAAAATCATTTGATTTTTTTTCATAAAAAAAACGAGCTTAGCCCGTTCTTATTCAATCTGAATATAATTTATTTTTTATTTAGTTCCATTATTCTTTCCAGCTTTTCGGAAGCAGCCAGACCATTTGGATTACATCCTAACTCTCCTTCAGGAACTTTCAGATTTTTCTTTTGATAGAATTCTTCCCAAAAAGCATTTGTTTTTCCTGTTTTCGGATCGATGAAGGTCATTGGTTCCAGCTTAAAAATATGATCTTCCCGAAAAGCTCTTTCTATAAAATCTGAACAGTAATACGAGTTTTCATCCAGAATATAATTGAAGTTATATGGTTTCCCTAACATGGAATTTGCCTTTTCAAGCGCGGAAGGAATCGATTTTTGATATTCGGATTTCAAACGGTATATTATAATCCGCTGTCCTTCTTCCGACTGATCTTTCAGGAAATCATTCATTTCCTGCTTTTGCGAACCGCCTTTTGGAGCGGCATGAAGCACGAAAATTCCGTCTTTACTTTTTTCCACAATACCGATGTGGTCGAAGGAAGCATTTTTCTGCTTTTGGGTGACATTATTGATTGCCCCTGAAAGTCCCGTTTCTTTTGCCGTTACAAAAAGTAAATCTCCGTTTTTCAAACCTGAAACCTGCGAGTTTTTACAGGCTGTAATCACGATAAAAAGGAAAAAAGCCGTAAAAACTTTCAGTAAAAAATTATTTCTTTTTAAAATTGGTTTCATAAATATCAATCCATTCTTCAACAGTCATTTTTTTGCTCATTTCTGCCAGTAATTCCATCGGAATATCTTCCATTTTTTTGAAGCGGACGCAGGATTTCCCCATATCCAGCTTTTTTTTGGAATGTTTCGGAAATTCTTCTACAAACCAGTTCAGCAGTTCGGGTTTCGCATACATTCCCATATGATACAACGCAACGAAATTTTTCTGGGAGGCAATGCTGATGAAAGGCAAAGGCGATCCGGGTGTACAGTGATAACCGTCGGGATACGTTTCCAGAGGAACTGCCCAACCGATCATTCCGTAGCTTGAGCCCTGCGTAAAACCTTCGGGTAAATTATCATTAATTGTATTAAACATTTTTCTGAATATTTCCTGTCTTTCTTCGGGAATCTGGGAAATATAGTCGTCAACGGAAACGGATGGAATCTGCATATTTTTCAGTTTTAATAATTCTTCAAATTAACAAAATTTTAGTGGAACAGGATTTTAAATGAATTACTTTGTTTTAACTTTTTTGATTCGTAGGTTTTAATCATGATTCTTCATTGAACACAAAGCTCACGAAGGTTTTTTAATTACTAAACTTTTTTAGGTTCACAAAGCCGTTACACTTAACAAAGAATAAGGGAAAGTTTTTTTAAGTTTTTGATTCGTAGGTTTTAATCTTGATACTTCATTGAACACAAAGCTCACAAAGGTTTTTTAATTATTAAGTGTTTTTAGGTTCACAAAGCCGTTACACTTAACGAAGAATAAGAGAAAGTTTGTTTCAACTTTTTTGATTCGTAGGTTTTAATCTTGATGCTTAATTGAACACAAAGCTCACAAAGGTTTTTTAATGATTAAGTGTTTTTAGGTTCACAAAGCCGTTACACTTAACGAAGAATAAGGGAAAGTTTGTTTTAACTTTTTTGATTCGTAGGTTTTAATCTTGATGCTTCATTGAACACAAAGCTGAAGAAGGTTTTTTAATTATGAAACGTTTTTAGGTTCACAAAGCCGTTACACTTAACAAAGAATAAGGGAAAGTTTTCTTAACTTTTTTGATTCGTAGGTTTTAATCTTGATGCTTCATTGAACTCAAAGCTCACGAAGTTTTTTTAATTATGAAATGTTTCTAGGTTCACAAAGCCGTTACACTTAACAAAGAATAAGAGAAAGTTTTCTTAACTTTTTTTGAGTCGTAGGTTTTAATCTTGATGCTTAATTGAACACAAAGCTCACGAAGGATTTTTAATTATGAAATCAGTTTACACTTTTTATTTAACCGCAAAAGGTTCAAAAGATAAACTAAATGTTTATTTAAAGCTGGTGATTATAAATAAAAAAGATCATAATAGTTTTTAAAAATTTTTGATTTTTATTCTTTTGAGCGCTTTGATTATTCCGGAAATTCGCTTTATCATTATCTTTTGCATCTTTTGCGGTTAATTCCGAAATTAATTTAAAGAAGTTCCTAAAATATGCTCACTCCGGCGTTTTAGCTTCGGAGGTTTCCGAAATCATATTCCTTTTGGCGAGATGATTTCGGCAGTTCCCGATAGTATATAATCTTGGGCGGAATACCCTCGGAGAGTTCCGAAAGTTTACTCCTTTTGGCGAGATGGTTTCGGCAGTTCCCGAAGGCTTCCTCCTTTCGGCGGTGGCTCTGGAAAGGCGATTGCTTAATTGAACACAAAGCTCACAAAGTTTTTTTTAATTATAAAATGTTTCTAGGTTCACAAAGCCGTTACACTTAACGAAGAATAAGGGTTTTGAGAATATTCAATTTTATGGTTTTGCAACGATTTCTCATCTTCAAACTGAAACTATTTTTAAGTCAAAAAAAATCAGCCCTAAAAATTTAAGGCTGATTCTTTCAATATTTTTTTGATTAAATTATTTCACAAAATTGTAAACGCTGAACATCTGAACGTCTTTCCCGTTTTTGTTCAGAAACAATAATTTATTGTTTGCCGGAACAAATTGTACTAAGTTTCCGTCTGTGAAACCATAATTCTGGAAGAAATTTCTCCCTTTATAATCGAGTGTAAGTTCTTTCGGAGCCAGAGTGCCAAAATCGAAAGATTTCATGGAGAAACCTGTATTTCCGAATGCTCCTTTCGGATAGAATGCAGAAACATACAGATTGTCTCCGGATTCAATCACCTGAACTCTTCTTCCCGAAGGATTGCTTCCAAGCGGTACAAACTGCTTTACTTCTCCTTCTTTATTGAATTTCATTAAAACGCCCACATCAAGCTTATATTCAGGATCCGGAAAACGGTTCATTGCAGTCGGCATCGGTCTCGAAATTGTTTCCTGCTGCACCGCCATTAAAACCTCATCCCCTTTTACGATGGTTTTAATCACTTTCACATCGTTCATATCTTTCGCTCCCGCAAGATTGGTATTGCTGATTACGGCTTTTCCGGATTTGATGTCGTAGAACATTACTGTTCCGAAGGTACTTCCGCCCATCGTAACTGCCTGATTTTTTCTTCCGAAGGTTACCAGATAATCGCTGTCATTTTTGCTGATGGCATATAATTTTTCAGGAATATATTTATCGTCAAAAGGCAGATCTTTATCTTCCGTGTTGGAAACCATCTCTATTTTATAGGATTCTTTCCAGCCTGCTGCTTTACGAAGCAGTACAATTTTTCCGGAGTTGGTCAAGGTCAAAGATTTTTCCACATAATCGCTGCTTAAAGAAATTTCTTTGTTCCAAAGCGGCGTTAATGTTCTTAAATCAATCACCAAAGCATCATTGATGTTATCTGTCTTTTTCGTGGCATATCGGTCGTTGAAAACGGCTGCATATTTTCCGTTCTCAGAAAAAACTACGTAGGTCGTTCCCGATTTGTTCGTAGATTCAATTGTATATTTCGCAATACTTTTTGTGGTAAAAGTTCCCGATTTTTTGCTGAAGACGTGCTGAAAAACCTCTTTTCTGTTTTCTTTTCCGAAATATTCTTCCGTAAATGCCACAAAACGGTCTTCATCAATCTGCTGAGAACCCAGATAATTGTGAAGAACACCATTGGTTTTATTCGCGTAATCCTGAATGTAAGTATCTACAAGGCTTCCGTTCTGATCGAGTTTTCTCATCAGCAGTTTTTTATGCGGAAATACGTTTCTCATCAATCCGTCGATATTAATTGCGCTGAACATATAAGAATTGTAATCGTCTGCCAAAACCAGCTTTTCGTCGGTTTCAAGATTGTCGTCCGTAGTAAATTTTGTTCCCTCCACCACTTTTACCTGAGCAAATGCGCATACAGAAGCGGTAATCATTACAGAGGCAATAATCTGTTTAATCATATTATTTTCTTTAGTTATTATAAATTTTTTCTTCTAATCTTTTTAATTCGAGGTTGGCATCATAAGACAGCTTAATGTCTACCAAATGTTCCTGAAGTTCGTTTAAATATTTTTCTGCTTCTGTGTAATTTCCCAAAGCAAGATTCAGCCTTATTAAATTGAAGTAAAGGTACTCTCCTATTTTCTGATTGTAAAGGGCTTTTTTATCATTGTAATTTACTTTTCCAAGTGCTGTTTTCCACATTTCGATTCCCTTCTGCATATTTTCCATGGCTACCTTATTGGGAGCGTAATCGGATTTTGCCTGAAGCTTTTTAAGATTGGTGGTTACATAGATATACGCTTTTTCCAGATCATCGTAATCCCCTTTATTTTTTACCGTTTCTAAAGTTACCGATGAATTGATGGTCTGATATCCGAAATTGTCGTTGATGATATTTCTTGTACGGTCCATTGTTCTCTGCAGATATCTTTTTTCGTGGACATTGAGGTTGATTTCGTTTGTAGGTACACTTGCAATTTCGGCAAAGTCTGAAAAATAGGTTTTGTCCAATTTCACCACTCCGTTCTGTTTTCCGACAATTCGCACCGGCTGATTGGCAAATGTTTTTCCCTGATTGTCCTGAAAATTGGTTCTCTCCATTTCAACAAGCACATCAAGATAGTTCCCGCCTTTAGAAAAACCCGCTACATCCATCTGTGAAGCAAGAATTTTATTATCGACAATGAGAGCATCTTTAAGATCGGGCTGTCTGTACACCGGCATCGGCGGAATATTGAGAACAGGTCTTGAAGGCAGCCTTAAAATTGGCGCTCCGTTTACAGCGGCTATTTTTTCAACCGCAGATAATTTATTGTACTCGGCAGATTCAAGCTTGAATTTCTCCTGAAGCTTTTTCACTTCTGCTTCATAATCTTTCAGCCTTTCCTGATGTTCGATCTTTGCTGTTTCTACATTCGTCTGATAATTATTTACCTGATTCTGGTACTCTTCTTTAGACATCCTTAAAACATCATCTTTTGTAATATTATAAGGAGATTTTACCGTGATGGTGTAATTTCTGTTGGCAAGATCTGTTGTAAAAACAGGCTCTTTCAGCAACTGAAAACTGATGGTTTCTTTATCAATTCTCTGTCCGAATACAGACTGAACCGAAAACAAAACGACAGGAAAAAGTAAATTTAATTTCTTCATATATCTATTTAAGTTCCGCGCAAAAGTAAAATAATTTATTAACAAAACACTTTCTGTATCTATTATTAAGGAAATATTCATTTTACAGGAACCCTTAAAGCAAAACATTCAACTTAACCCGTTAAAATTCTTTCTTTATAAGCTTTATTTCTTTATTGCGAAATTATATCTTATTTTTGCCATACAAATTTTTTGAACAATGCCGAATATTTCAAACAGAGCACTCCACATGCCGCCATCGCCGGTAAGAAAATTGGTTCCTTTTGCGCTAAAAGCGAAGCAGAAAGGGACAAAAGTTTATCACCTTAATATCGGGCAACCGGATATTGAAACTCCGGAAACGGCACTTAATGCTTTAAAAAATATCGATTTAAAAGTATTGGAATACGCGCTTTCTGAAGGAAATATCGACTACAGAAAAGCACTTA
Organism: Chryseobacterium sp. MMO-72; assembly: GCF_037146035.1. Lineage (NCBI taxonomy): Bacteria > Pseudomonadati > Bacteroidota > Flavobacteriia > Flavobacteriales > Weeksellaceae > Chryseobacterium > Chryseobacterium sp. MMO-72. The sequence goes on along the minus strand of NZ_JBBCWG010000001.1, from coordinate 500,966 downwards.
CAGAATATTATCATTCTTTGGATTTCACAGATCTTACACCGGATAATTTCATTGTAACCAACGGAGGATCAGAAGCTTTAAATTTCGCCATCTCTACTTTGTGTGATGATGGTGATGAAGTAATTATTCCTGAACCTTATTATGCCAATTATAACGGATTTACAAGTACTTTCAATGTAAATGTAGTAGCGATTCCTTCTACCATTGATACTGGTTTTGCACTTCCTCCGGTTGAAGAATTTGAGAAAAAAATCACCGAAAAAACAAGAGCCATCGTTATCTGCAACCCCGGAAATCCTACCGGTTATCTTTACACCCGTGAAGAACTTCAGAAATTAGCAGAGATTGCTTTAAAATATGACATCGTAGTTATTTCAGACGAAGTATACAGAGAGTATGTTTACGACGGAAAACAGCAGGTTTCTATGCTGGCTTTTCCTGAACTGGCAGAAAACTGCATCATTATCGATTCAGAATCAAAACGCTATTCAATGTGTGGCGTAAGAATCGGATGTATGATTACCCGTTCTAAAAAAATCCATGATGCGGCTATGCTTTTTGCACAGGCAAGATTAAGCCCTGTTTTATTGGGACAGATCGCGGCAACGGCAGCTCACCAGAATGACGGAGCTTACATCAGAGCGGTAAGAGAAGAATACACCCACAGAAGAAATGTTCTTGTCGATTTACTGAACGCCATTCCGGGAGTAATCTGCCCGAAACCGAAAGGCGCATTCTACTGCGTTGCGGAACTTCCGGTAGACGATACTGAAAAGTTTGCGCAGTGGCTTCTGGAAAGCTATTCCCACAACAACGAAACCATTATGGTGGCTCCTGCAGGAGGATTCTACAGCAATCCGGAACTGGGGAAAAAGCAGGTAAGAATTGCTTACGTTCTGAAAGAGGAAGATTTAAGAAGAAGCGCAGCAATCCTTAAAGATGCTCTTGAAAAATACAAATCAGAATTCAGTCTTTAATTTAAACGAACATAATATGTCAGCAATAAAATATCATAGTTTGAAATTGTTCTCACTATTTATTTTATTGCTGATATTTTTTTCATGTAACAGCAAGAAGGAAGAAAATTATTCCGGAAACGCCAACGAAATTATTTCGATAAGCTATTCGGATATCGGCGGAGATCTCGGAAATTACAAAATCGTAAAAATTAACAAGGATTCTGTTTTTGCAGAACAGGGAGTTTCAGCAAAGAAAATCCATAAAGAATGGAAATCTGCAATAACCCCGCAAATCTGGAAAAGAGTAACGGCGTCTCTTAATATAAAAACGTTAGACAAAATCGAAAGCTCTCCCAGCAAACAGCCGGTTGACGGATTTGATGAAACTTTCCAGATCAGAACACCGAAGAAATACCACGTTTATGTAAATTCGTATTCAGATACCATTTATTATCAACAGCTTCAGAAATTAAAAGACCAGATTAACGCCCTCCTTCCAACAGAATATAACTAAAATAATGCACGAAAATTATTCACTAAAGCCATACAATACTTTCGGGGTAGATGTAAAAGCAAGATATTTCACCGAAATACATACCGTTGAAGAACTGAAAGAAGCCATTAGTTTCTCCAATTCTCATTCGCTTACTACTTTATTTTTAGGAGGCGGAAGCAATGTTTTATTTACAAAAGATTTTGACGGACTGGTGATTAAATTAAACCTGAAAGGAATTTCCGTGCTGCCTGTAAATGAAAACGAAGTTTTGGTAACCGCAAAAGCTGGCGAAAACTGGCACGAATTCGTGATGTTCTGTCTGGATAAGAATTTTGGCGGACTGGAAAACCTTTCTTTAATTCCGGGGAATGTAGGAACTTCGCCGATGCAGAATATCGGAGCTTACGGAACTGAAATTAAAGATGTTTTTTATGACTGCAAGGTTTTAAATCTTGAAACACTGGAAATTGAAACTTTTGATCTTGAAAAATGCAGATTCGGGTACAGAGACTCAATTTTTAAGCAGGAAGGAAAAGGAAAATATGTGATTTTAGAAGTTTCGTTCAGACTTACCTTCCGAAATCATAAAATTAAAACAGAGTACGGTGCCATACAGTCTGAACTTGAAAGTTTAGGCATTGAAAATCCTAGGATTCAGGATGTTTCCAGAGCGGTTATCAATATCCGGCAAAGCAAATTGCCTGATCCTAAAGAAACAGGAAATGCGGGAAGTTTCTTTAAAAATCCGACGATTCCTTTGGCTCAGTTTGAAGTATTACAGCAGAAATTTGAAAATATTCCGGGATATCCGAACGGAAATTCTGTAAAAGTTCCGGCAGGATGGCTGATTGAACAATCCGGCTGGAAAGGAAAACAAATAGGAAATGCTGCCTCTCATAAGTTGCAGGCTCTGGTCATCGTTAACGCAACAGGAAACGCAACCGGAAAGGAAATTTTTGATTTTTCGACGGAGATTATTAATTCCGTGAAAGAAAAATTCGGGATTGAACTGGAAAGGGAGGTAAATATTATTTAAAAACATTTCCAAAAAGATCTTTCAATTTGTTATAAAAATTAATCACTAAAACTATTTAAAATCCAACCTGTTGTGATTTTCATGATTTTAAACAATTTTACTAACTTTAGAACTAATTATCAGAATAATAAAAACACACAAATATGAAAATAGCAATTCTCGGAGCGGGAAATATGGGCTTATCCTTTTCAAAGTCTTTTTTGAAATACGAACTGATAAAGCCTGAAAACCTTCATTTAATTACAAGAAACCAGTCTAAATTTTCTAAAATCTCGGAAGAATTTCCAAAGTCTAAGATCTCTACTTTTGATGAAGTGAAAGATTTAAATGCAGATTTAATTATCATTGCCGTAAAACCTCAGGATTTTCAGCATGTAGCGGAGAATTTCCGGTTTCAGTTAAAAGAAAACCAGATGGTTTTATCGATTATGGCAGGAATTAAGATCGAGAAAATTCAGAAATTATTAAATCATCCATTGGTTGTAAGAGCCATGCCCAACTCTCCTACTCTTCTGGGAATGGGAATTACAGGCTACACTTCTGCGGAAGGAATTTCTTTCAGCCAGTTAATCAATATCGAAAGACTATTAAATTCTACCGGAAGATCTGTTTATCTGGAGAATGAAGAATTGTTAGACAGCGTTACCGCGCTTTCGGGAAGTGGACCTGCCTATTTTTATTATATTATCGATGCGATGATAAAAGCGGGGGTAGAAATGGGAATTGAGGAAAATCTTTCTCAGCTTTTTGTAAAACAGACGATGTTGGGAGCGTATCATTTAATCAACAATTCGGATAAAAGTCTGGAAGAACTCATAAAAGATGTGGCTTCCAAAGGCGGAACCACTGAAGCTGCCCTGAAATCATTCAATGAAAATAATTTAAAGGAAATTCTGAAGGATGGAATTCTGAGTGCAGAAAAACGCGCGAAGGAACTGAACGGATAATCAGACTTTTTCAGAGGATAAATAAAAATCGACTTCAGCCTGAATTTATACAAGTTTCGGCTAAAGTCGATTTTCTTTTTTTAACCTGAGTTCGGAATAAGTCTTCTTAAACGCCAGGTTAAACAAAGAGATTCAATGATTATCAGGAATTCAGCTTTTAAGATATACAAAGGCGTAAAATTGATCAAAGTAATACCATTTTTGTCTTTTTTAAATAAACGAAGTGCCTTTATTTAGCTTACCAACTTTTAATAGGTAAAAAAATCTTTTGTTTTGCTTTGCGATAAATCAATACAATACTACAAATCAATTATTTAAACTTATTTCTTATCCGAACTGAGTTTTTTATCATTAAAATGAACTAAAATCCATTCCTGTTGATGTATTCTTAACTATTTCAAGCCAGCCAGTTTGGAAATCGTTTTTCGATAAAATTCTTCATCAAAAACCCTAAAAATACCCCAAAAGTATTCAGAATAATATCATCCACCTCAAAAATTCCCATTCTGGAAAAGTACTGAAGTGCCTCCACAATGGTAATTGTCGAAATAAATGTAAAAAGGAGATTCTGTAAATCCTGAAGTTTAGGAAAAATCCAGCCTAGAAATCCGAAGGGAATAAACATTACCACATTTCCCACAACAATGGTCACGATTTCTTTCCATGAAATACATCCTTTAATGAAATTGATGGTAGAAAATATCGGCTCTATGGTTAACAGATTATCTTCCATCTGCGTTCTGCCCATCCCGAAAAACATGAGGTACAGCAAAAACAGCGTATAAGGAACAATAATGATTTTATAAAATTTCTTTAACATCGTTTGCAAATTTATTCATTTCAAAAACATTAAATTTGTATGTTAAATCAATTTAATGAAATACGTTTTACTTACGCTCATTTCAGCGATGCTTTTGTCCGTTTCGTGGCCTACTTACGGCGTTCCGTTTTTTATATTTTTTGCGCTTGTTCCGCTTTTGATGATGGAACACGGCGTGTCTAAATTTTCAGATTACAACAGAAAAAGCTGGGTGGTTTTCGGACTTTCCTACCTCTGTTTTGTGATCTGGAATGTGGTAACAACAGGGTGGCTCTATGGTTCCAAAAATCCGGACGGAAGCCATTCTATGATGGCGGTTGTATTTCCGGTTCTGGTCAATTCTTTCCTGTATTCATTGGTTTTCCAGTGCTATCACTGGTACAAAAATGCACAGGGTACGTATTGGGGATTAGGATTTCTGATTGCGATCTGGATGAGCTTTGAAAAGTTCCATTTAGGATGGGAATTAACATGGCCATGGCTGAATCTTGGAAATGTTTTTTCCGATTATCCTAAACTTATCCAGTGGTACGATACTTTGGGCGCAACCGGCGGAAGCTTCTGGATCCTGCTCATTAATGTATTGATTTTCTACACTGTAAGAATCTGGGAAGCAGGAAGAAAAAGAAAAGAACTTATTAAAAATAGCTCCATTGTTGCCGCTTTAATCATTATTCCGATGATTATTTCTGTGGTGAAATATAATCAATTTGATGAAAAACCCATCGGAAGCGTTAATGTACTGATGCTTCAGCCTGATCTGGATCCGTACGCAGAAAAATACACGCAGGACAGCTTAACGATTGAAAACGATCTTTTAAGCCTTGCCGAAAGAAATTCTAAAACAAAAATAGACTATTACATTGCCCCCGAAACTGCGCTTCCGGGAAGAGGTTCTATTTCGGAAACCGCTTTTGAAAAGAGTGTTATTTTAAACAATCTTAAAGGATTTTTAACTAAACATCCGGGTTCGGTTTTCGCAACAGGAATTTCTTCGCATCGTTTTTTTACAAGTGAAAAAAATCTGCCGAAAGAAGCTTATCAGATTCATACAGGACTTTGGGTGGAAAGTTTTAATTCGGCGGTGCAGGTTATTCCGAACCAGAAAGTAGAAGTATACCACAAAGGAAAACTGGTTCCGGGTGTGGAAATCTTCCCCTATATGAACTATTTAAAGCCTCTTTTGGGTGATGCGATGATTAATCTGGGCGGAACAGTAGCTTCTCTGGGAACAGATAAAGAAAGGGTTGCTTTTTCAAATCCTTTCAACAAAGGAAAAATTGCTCCGATCATCTGTTATGAAAGCATTTACGGCGAATTTACGGGAGAGTATGTAAAAAAAGGCGCCAATTTTTTAGCCATCATGACCAACGATTCATGGTGGGGCGTTACAGAAGGGCATAAACAGCTTCTTTCCTACGCAAAATTAAGAGCTATTGAAACCCGAAGAGAAATCGCAAGAGCTGCAAACAGCGGAATTTCTGCGCATATTAATGCGAAAGGGGAAATCATGGAAGATACTTTTTACGGCGATAAAACCGCTTTATTTTCTAAAATAAACCTGTATGATGGGATGACTTTTTATACGAGATCAGGAGATCTTCTGTCAAGATTCTCCATTTTTGCTTTAGGATTTCTGCTGTTTTATTTTTTAATCCGCTGGTTTCAGAGAAAGACACAAAAGGCTTAAAAATTATTATTTCCGGAATATGAAACAGATCATTCTTAAAGCCAGTGCGTGCTGTGAGTGATATTACCAGAAATCGGGATTAATAATCTGTATATTATTTATAAATAATTTTGTAAAAGATTTGTCTATCTGAAAAATTCTTCGTTATTTTGCACACTCAAATATTATAGTACAAATAAGAACATCGAGATATGTCAAGAATTTGCCAAATAACAGGAAAGCGTGCAATGGTTGGTAACAACGTTTCTCACGCTAATAACAAAACGAAACGTCGTTTTGAAATTAACTTATTAGAGAAGAAATTTTACCTTCCGGAGCAGGATAAGCACGTAACACTGAAAGTATCAGCTCATGGATTGAGAGTGATTAACAAGATTGGAATCGAGGAAGCTATTGAAAGAGCTACTAGAAACGGATTGATAAAAAAGAACTAAATCATGGCAAAAAAAGGAAACAGAGTTCAAGTAATCCTTGAATGTACAGAGCACAAAGAAAGCGGTATGCCAGGAATGTCAAGATACATTTCTACAAAAAATAAAAAGAACACTACAGAGAGATTGGAATTGAAAAAATACAATCCTGTTCTTAAGAAAGTTACAGTTCACAAAGAAATCAAGTAATTTATAAAATATAATTTACCATGGCAAAGAAAGTAGTAGCAACCCTACAAACCGGGTCTAAAAAAATGACCAAAGTGGTGAAAATGGTGAAGTCTCCAAAATCAGGAGCTTACGTTTTCGAAGAAAAAGTAATGAATGCAGACGAAGTTGACGGTTATTTGAAAAAATAATCTCCACTTTATTTACAATATAAAAAACTACTCATATTTTGGGTAGTTTTTTTTGTTATCTTTGCTTTTAATCTAATCTGGAAGTCATAAGCCGGGGGCTGGAAGTTTATTACACATCATTGTAAAGTAAGATTGTAAACTTTAATCCTCCATCTCCCGCTTCCATCATTAAAACATAAAATTCCGTAATTCATAAGATGAGTTGGTTTAAGAATATTTTTAAAAAAGAAGAAAAAGAAACGTTAGATAAAGGATTGGAAAAATCCAGCCAGGGTTTCTTTGAAAAAATGACGAAAGCCGTAGTCGGCAAAAGCAAAGTAGATGATGAAGTTCTTGATGATCTTGAAGAAGTACTCATTGCATCCGACGTCGGCGCATCTACCACCATCAAAATTATAGAAAGAATTGAAGAACGCGTTGCAAGAGACAAATACGTTGGTGTAAACGAACTTGATAAAATCCTTCGTGAAGAAATCTCAGGTCTTCTGCTTGAAAATCCACACGCCGGAACCGGAAATATCGACACTTCCAAAAAGCCTTACGTCATTATGGTTGTTGGTGTAAACGGGGTAGGAAAAACAACCACTATCGGAAAACTGGCACATCAGTTTACCTCAGAAGGAAAAAAAGTGGTTTTAGGAGCAGCAGATACCTTCAGAGCCGCTGCAGTAGACCAGTTGGTAATCTGGAGCCAAAGAGTGGGAGTTCCTATTGTAAAGCAGGAAATGGGTTCAGATCCGGCTTCCGTTGCTTTTGATACGGTACAGAGTGCGGTTGCCCAAAATGCAGACGTGGTTATTATTGATACGGCAGGAAGACTTCACAACAAGATTAATTTGATGAATGAACTTTCTAAAATCAAGAGAGTAATGCAGAAGGTGATTCCGGATGCTCCTCATGAGATTTTACTGGTTCTTGACGGTTCTACCGGTCAGAATGCTTTTGAACAGGCAAAACAGTTTACAGCCGCTACGGAAGTTAATGCTTTAGCCGTAACCAAACTCGACGGAACTGCAAAAGGAGGGGTTGTTATCGGAATTTCAGACCAGTTCCAGATTCCTGTGAAATATATTGGCGTTGGAGAGAAGATGCAGGATTTGCAGTTGTTTAATGGTACGGAGTTTGTAGATTCTTTTTTCAAGAAAAGATGATGTAAAAATCATGTTTTCCCAACATTATTAATGAACTAAACATAAATATTAACATTAAAAAATGCAACTATGGGATTTATAACATGGATTATTTTCGGACTATTAGCGGGAGCTATCGCTAAAGCAATCATGCCAGGGAAACAAGGGGGCGGAATGCTTATTACCATGATTCTTGGAATTGTAGGAGCCTTCATTGGAGGTTCAATAGGTGTTTATCTTCTTCACTGGGGAGATGTAGATTCTTTCTGGAACTTCAGAAGCTGGATCTTAGCCATCGGAGGTGCTTTAATTGTTCTGTGGATCTACGGAATGCTTACCAAAAAAAGCTAAATTAGATTAGGATAAAAAATTAAAACGGCGGATTTGAAATTCAAATCCGCCGTTTCTTGTAAAATATATATAATTTAGTTAGTTGATTTTGATCTGGTAAGGCATTTCCATTTTCACTTCAGACTGTAGTTTTCTTTCTTCTACGATCTGTTCTAAAAGTTCATAATTTGCTTTTCCGATTTTGTTTTTCACCACTCTTGCAGAAATATCATCTTCATTAAGATCTTTAAAGATCTGCTCGAAAGGGGTCATGCTTTTAGGATAAGAAGAAACCTCGTAAGATTTTAATCCTGCTTTTTGAGCAGCAAATTTTACGGCATCATTCAATGTTCCCAATTCATCAACAAGACCAATCTGTTTGGCTCTTGTTCCGCTCCATACTCTTCCTCCTCCTACACTGTCGATCTGTTCAAAAGTCTGTTTTCTGTTCTGCGTTACAAAATGCACGAATCTTTTATAAGTTCCTTCCACACTTCTTGTAATCAAACTCACCCCATAAGGCGTAACTCCGTTTAGAGAAGAATAATATTGAGAATTCGCATTGGTAGAGACAATATCTGAACGGATTCCGTTTTTATTCGCAATATCTTTGAAGTAAGGAATTACTCCGAAAACGCCGATCGATCCTGTAAGTGTATTGGGTTCAGAATAAATTTTATCTGCCGCCATTGCGATGTAATACCCTCCGGAAGCGGCATAATCTCCAAAGGAAACAATTAATGGTTTTTTCTTTTTCAACTGCTGAAGTTCAAACAAAATTTCATCCGAAGCGTTTGCACTTCCTCCCGGAGAATTAATTCTGAAAACGACCGCTTTCACTTTATCATTATCCTGAAGCTCTTTAATGTATTTAATATATTTCTCGGAATGGATATCATTATAATCGTCTCCTCCATTAATAGAACCTGAAGCATACAAAACCGCTACTCTGTCTCCCGATTTTTCATCATCAGAATAAGAAGCAATATATTTTCCTAAAGAAATTTTATTTAACTTATCGTCTCCTGATAAATTTAACTTCGATTTAATTAATTGATCGTATTCTGTTTTCTGAATAAGCTTATCTGCCAGTTTATATTTTAAACTTAAATCAGGAATCATTCCGTAAAGACTGTCCACAACCGTTCTGAACTGTGCCGTATCTATTTTTCTGGAAACCGCCATTCTTGAAGAAGTGTTTTTCCAGATATCATTTAAAAGTGTGCTTAACTGCTCTTTATTTTCCGGAGAAATATCGTTTCTCAGAAAAGGTTCAACAGCAGATTTAAATTTGCCGTGACGGATAACTTCAATCCCGATTCCGTATTTATCGGCAAAATCTTTATAAAAAGCGACTTCCGTTGCCAGACCTTTAAGTTCGATCATTCCCGAAGGATTAAGATAATACTGATCCGCAACCGATCCTAAATAATAAGCTGCCTGAGAAACCGTATTTCCATAAGCATAAACAAATTTTCCACTCTTTTTAAAATCCTGAATAGCATTTCTGAGATCGTCAATCTGAGTAATTCCTGCATTTAAATAATCGGCTTCAATGCTTATTCCTTTGATATTATCATCGGTTTTTGCTTTTTCGATGGCTTCAATAGCATCATAAATCAACACATTTTTTGTCTGTTCACTAATATTAAAAAGTCCTTTCTGCTCTTCTGTAGGACTATCTATTATATTGGTTTTTAAATTAATCGTAAGGACAGAATTTTTCTTTACCACTACGGATTTCTCACTTCCCATCGCGCTAAACACAAGCATGATGACGAAAAAGAAGAAAAACACAGCGCATAAGATGACAATTGCCACTATATTTGCCAGTACATTTTTAAAAAAACTTTTCATAAATCAATCATTTTAATAATATGTCGCAACATAAAGTCGTTTTGTTACTCGGAAGTAATCTTGGAGATCAAAAAAAAAATCTCGAAACCGCTATAAAAAAACTGCAAAATGGTGGAAATGAAATATTAAAATTAAGTGAATTTTTAATATCCGAGCCCGTAGAATTTGCCAGTTCTAATATTTTTTGTAATATTGCACTGATAATGTTGACTCATCTTTCGCCTATTCAACTGCTTGATTTTGTTAAAAGTATTGAGCAAGAAATGGGAAGAACTAACGATTCTAAAGCTTCAGGAGGATATTCTGATAGAGTAATAGACATAGATATCGTTACATATAATGAATTAAAATTTGTCTCAGAAAGATTGGAAATCCCTCACAAAAAGCATCTTTTTGAAAGAGAATTTTCCAGAACATTATTAAAACATTTTATCAAATAAAACATAAAACATATTGTATGAAATTAGGTTTATTATTATTGGCTACGTTGCCTATCGCTGCTTACGCACAAGATAGTATAGCTGTTACTTCAAATGATAGGTATCCAAATACATTCTCTTCAGGTTCTGCCAATGTTCAACCTTTCGACACAAAAGCTAAAAGATTTAACGACTGGTCTGTATCAGTAGGTGGAGGTGCTGCTTTTATGGTACACTCCGATCTTAAATCTATTACAGATAAAAAGATCAACTGGGGATACAACACTTATGTAAGCTTAGACAAACAGATTAACCACGTTGTAGGAATCAGCCTTATTTATCAGAGAGGTGAAACCAATCAAAGAGGGCAGCTTGAAGGAGCTGCAGGTGTAGCTGCCGGAGTTGCAGAAGCAAAAACAAAATATAATCAGGTTGCTTTAATGGGAGATGTTAACTTTTCTAATCTCTTAAGAAGAGTAGACAATCATTCTCCATACAGATGGGCACTGCACGGTTATGCAGGTATCGGTTTAATGAACTATAATACCTCTTTATATGATAATAATGAGTTCAGATGGAGCACTACTCCTGCCAGAATTCCTTTATTTATCAACCAAAAATTAGACATCAACTCAGTTTATTATCAGTTTGGTGCCGGTTTGAAGTATAAAGTTTCGAAACTTATCGACATTGAAGCAAGAACAATGTATATCATCAGTGGAGACGATGAATTCGACGGTGGCGGTAACGCAGGTCCGGCAGATTATGATGTTACTTCAAAAGTTTCAAAATATAATATGCTTAATAAAAGAAGATCAGACAATGCATGGACTGTTAACCTGGGAGTTTCTTTCAAATTAGGAAAACACAATTCTCACCTTGCATGGCACGATCCGCTTCAGGAAGCTTATTACAGAGCCTATGTTCTGGAAAACAAAAGCACAGATCTTGTAGTTTGTGAAAAAGGAGATCTTGATAACGACGGAGTATGCGACGATTGGGACAGACAGCTTGATACTCCTGCAGGAGCAAGAGTAGACGGAGCCGGAGTTGCTTTAGACATGGATCTGGATGGCGTAATCGATTTATATGATAAGTGTGTAACGGTTCCGGGACCGGTTGAAAACCAAGGTTGTCCAACTACAACTAAATAACTATAACTAAATCATTTAATTAACTAAATAAAAAATACACTATGAAATTAAGTTTAGCAATTGTTGCATTAGCACTTACTGTTCCTACAGTTGCCTTTGCACAGGACTCAACTGCGGTAGTTTCAAACGGACAATATCCAAATACGTTCTCATCGGGCTCTGCAAATGTTTCCCCGTTTACCAATAAATCTAAACGTTTTAACGATTGGGCAATCTCTTTCGGTGCTGGTGTACCTTTAATGCAGTCTTCAGATTTAACATCTATAAAAAACGGAAACGGTAAAAACCTTTTTGGTTATTCTGCATATGTGAGTATTGATAAAGCTATTACTCACGCTTTTGGTATTAATTTACAATATGACAGAGGTGAAACCAGACAAGGATGGTTCAATACCAAAGATTCTGCCCCTAGTGATGCCTCTGCAACTCAGCACGTAGGAGCAAGAACGCAATATGATGCGATCTCATTATTAGGAGATATTAACTTCTCAAACCTATTCAGAAGAGTTGATAACCATTCTCCTTACAGATGGGCTTTACACGGATATGCAGGTGTGGGAACAATAGCATACAGAGCTTTCCAGAAGGATGAAAAAGGACAAAGACTGGCTGCGGAAATTAAGCCGTTCCAGCTTGGTTCAATGTTCGCTCAGGCAGGTGCCGGTGTGAAATTTAAAGTAAACAGAAGAATCGACATAGAAGGTAGGTTAATGTATGTAATGACCGGAGATGATGAATTCGATGGTGGAGGCCGTAAATACGATCCGATCAACCAGCGTGAAGAGCAGGTTTCGGATAACTTCTTTAATGCTACTTTAGGGGTTTCTCTTAAACTTGGAAAACACGAATCTCACTTAATGTGGCATGATCCGCTTCAGGAGATCTACTATAAACTAGATGTTTTGGCTAACAAAAACCAGGATATTGAAGTTTGTAAGAAAGGAGATCTTGATAATGATGGTGTTTGCGACGATTGGGACAGACAGCTTGATACTCCTGCAGGTGCAAGAGTGGACGGTGCAGGTGTAGCTCTTGATACGGATCTTGACGGTGTAATCGATCTTTACGATAAATGTGTAACCGTTCCGGGACCAGTTGAAAACCAAGGCTGTCCTACAACAGCTCCTACTCCGATTGGACCTGTAACTGATTCTACAAGAACTCTGGAAGGAATTGAATTTGATCTGAATTCAGACAGAATTTTACCTTCTAACACTCCAATTCTTAACAACGCAGTAAATTACATTAATTCTTCCAGTGGATCTTACACAGTAGTTGGAGCAACAGATACAAGAGCTTCTGATGCATACAATCAAAAACTTTCTGAAAGAAGAGCGAACAATGTAAAAGATTATTTAATTAAAAACGGAGTTCAGTCTGGTAAATTAAACGCAGTAGGTAGAGGTGAAAAAGACCTTAAATATCCTGAATGCGACCCTGCTACGAAATGTCCTGAATGGAAAAACAGAGCAAACAGAAGAGTTTACTTCGAAGCTAAATAATAAAAAATTATTATTAAATATATAAAAGCCATGCATTGCGTGGCTTTTTTTGTAAGAATACTTTTATTACTTTTATCCTATGATTTCTCAGCAAGATTTTCAAGAGCTAAAATTTAAAACCCTGAAACATTTTTGGGGGTATGATGGTTTTCGCGATTCTCAGGAAGCAATTATAGATTCTGTCATTAATGAAAAAGATACTCTTGTCCTGTTGCCTACAGGAGCCGGAAAATCTCTTTGTTATCAGCTTCCCGCTTTATTAAAAGAAGGAACCTGTCTGGTTATTTCCCCTTTACTCGCCTTGATGAAAGATCAAGTAAACCAATTGAAATCGAGAGGAATTGAAGCAGAATATCTGTCTTCGGAACTGGATGAATATGATGCTGAAAATATCTATGACCGATGCAAAGAAGGACTGACAAAAATGCTGTATGTCTCTCCTGAAAGAATCACCAATAAACAGTTTCTGCAGAATATTGAAGAAATTGAACTGTCATTCATTGCAGTAGATGAAGCGCATTGCATCTCAGAGTGGGGACAGGATTTCCGTCCGAGTTATCAGAATATCAAAGAATTCAGAAAAAACAATCCTGAAATTCCTTGTCTGGCTTTAACCGCAACCGCTACGCCAAAAGTTCTGGAGGAAATAAAATTAAAACTGGAATTAAAAAATCCGCAGGTTTTTCAGAAAAGTTTTAAAAGAGACAATATTAAAATTTTCATGGAAGAAGTTTCGGATAAATTTCAGAAAGTCTTCGATATTTTAAAATTCTCCAACGAATCGGGAATCGTTTATGTAAGAACCAGAAAAGAGGCTGAACTTCTCAGTGAATTTCTGAAAAAAAATCAGCTTAAAAATGTAGATTACTTTCATGCCGGTTTATCTACGAAAGAAAAAAATACCAAACAGGAAATATGGAACAGAAGCAGTAACCATGTTTTAATTTCCACCAATGCTTTCGGGATGGGAATTGATAAGGATAATGTACGTTTTGTACTGCATTACTCTCCTGCTCCTTCCATTGAAAATTATTATCAGGAAATCGGGCGTTCCGGAAGAGACGGAAAAGAAAGTTTTGCATTTCTGCTTTGGAATAAGCAGGAACTTTTAAATTTTGACCAAATTTTAAAGAACCAGATTCCCAATAAAGCTGAGTTTTTAAAAATCGTTACTTACCTCTACTCTATTTTTCAGGTTGCTGAATTTGAACTTCCGGAAAAAGTTTTTCAGCTAAACATCAACGGAATTTATAATTTCACGAAACTTTCGAATGCGAAGATCAGAAATGTTCTCAATTTTCTTCACAATCAGGAAATTATCTATTTTAACGAACATAAAAGTCTTTCATCACTACAACTTTTGATGGAAGCCTATGAAATCGATCAGCTTCCTCGAAAAGATGCCTATTTTTTAGAACTGATGCTTCGTACGATTTCCGGAATTACTACGCATAAAGTGATGTTCAGTGAACAGCAGGTAAGCGGAAAAATCGGATCAAGTGTGGAACTGATTAAAGAAAGACTAAAAGAACTTCAGCAAAAAGGATATGTAGAATATATTGATGGGGCTTTAACCAGCGTAAAATTTCTGAAACCAAGAGATGAAAGGTTAAACAGCTCTGTGTACTGGAAACTTTTTGAACATATTCAGAAAAATAAAATCCAAAAGTGGGAAGAAATGAAATTTTACATCGAAGATGAAAAATACTGTAAAATGAAGCTCATCCTAAACTATTTCGGTGAAAAAAACGCTAAAAACTGTGGGCAATGCTCTGTCTGTGAGCGAAATAAACAGTCGATTTTCGGGAAAAACATTTCACACCAGATTCTGAATCTGCTCGGCAAAAGACCTTCAACCATTGAAGAACTTTCTATTCAGCTAAGCTATCATTCAAAAGAGAATATTCTGGAAAATTTAATTTTTCTGCTGGATACCGGAAAAGTAAAAATGCTGAATTTCAGAACGTATGCTTTGGCTTAAGATACTTCAGTAAGCTCAGCATTACATTTTTCTGATTCCAACTATCAATTTTAAAATTCAAATCTTTTAATCCTTCCTCAAAGACCTTATCTTTGCACTATGAAATCATTGAAAGTAGTATTTTTAGGAACTCCGGAGTTTGCCAAAGCTTCTCTGGAAGCCATTCATCATTCTCATCACGAAGTTGTGGGCGTTGTAACGGTTGCAGATAAAGCGAGCGGACGAGGACAAAAAATCAATCAGTCTCCGGTAAAAGTTTTTGCCGTAGAAAATAATCTTCCTGTTTTTCAGCCTGAAAAGCTTAGAAACCCCGAGTTTTTAGAGGAATTGAGAAAACTGGAAGCCGATGTTTTTGTAGTGGTCGCTTTCAGAATGATGCCGAAAGTTTTGTTTGAAATGCCTAAAATGGGAACTTTCAACCTTCATGCTTCTTTACTTCCCGATTACAGAGGTGCTGCACCGATCAATTATGCGATTATCAACGGTGAAGAAAAATCAGGAGCTACAACGTTTTTTATCAACGAAAAAATAGATGAAGGAAATATTCTGCTTCAGGAAGAACTTCCCATTTTACCGGATGAAAATGCGGGAAGTCTTCACGACAGACTCATGGAAATGGGCTCTGAACTCGTGGTAAGAACATTAAACGGATTGGCAGAAAATTCAATTACAGAAAAACCACAGCCTCAAGTTGAGCATCCGAAAAATGCCTTTAAAATTTTTAAAGAAGATACAAGAATCGACTGGACGAAAAATTCGAAAGAAATTCATCAGTTTATTTTAGGAATGTCTCCTTATCCTGCAGCTTTCACCACTTTAAAGATAGGCGAAGAAGAAAAAGGACTTAAAATTTTCGGTGGAAAATTTGAAATTTTAGATCATGGAAAAACAGCAGGAAGCTTGGAAATCTCTAAAAACGGATTTAAGATTTTTACCCAAGACGGCGAATATTTTCCATCAGAATTACAGCTTGAAGGAAAAAAGAGAATGAACATCAAAGATTTCCTGAACGGTTTCAGGAATTTCGACGAAATAAAAATGGCTTGAGAAATCAAGCCATTTTTATTTCGTCGAAGTGAATTGTCAACAGTGAATTCATTTCATTATCAATTTTAGCATTGTATTCACTTGCAGAGCAAAATTAACCATTCACAATTCACATTTTATAGCTGCACCATTTCAGTCACCTCAACATCATATCCGCCAACCTGCGGCTTCACATTAGGATTCTGGGTAATTACTTTAAATTTATTAATTCCCAGATTTTTCAGTATCTGTGTTCCGATTCCGTAATCTCTGTAATTGAATGCCAAAGTCGGATGCTGCTGTTGTCCGTCCTGATAATTAAGGAACTGCTGAAGCTTTCTTAATGTATTTTCAGAGTTTGAAACATTATTAATGAAAACAATGGCTCCTTTTCCTGCTGCATTTACCATGGAGGTTACTTTTTCCAACTGAGGTTTCTCTCCGTTATTCAGTCTCGTTAAAACATCAAAATAAGAATCTGATGACTGAACTCTTACCAAAACAGGCTCATCAACCGTCCATGAACCTTTGGTTAAGGCAAAATGGATCTGATCGTTGGATGTTTCTCTGAAAGCAAAGAAATCGTAATCTCCGTAAGCGGTTTTTACTTTTCTTTCTTCAATTCTTTCAATAAGATTTCCTTTTTTAAGCTGATAATGAATTAAATCTTCAATGGATACTATTTTCATATCATGTTTCTGTGCAAAAGCATAAAGCTCAGGAAGACGGGACATAGAACCGTCTTCATTCATGATTTCACAGATTACCCCTCCTTCTTTAAGACCTGCAAGACAAGTTAAATCTATTGCAGCTTCTGTGTGCCCTGCTCTTTTCAGAACACCTCCTTTTTTGGCTCTTAACGGGAAAATATGACCGGGACGCATGAAATCTGTAGGCTTGGATTTTTCATCCATCAAAGCCAGAATGGTTTTTGCTCTGTCGCTTGCAGAAATTCCGGTAGAAGTTCCGTTTCCTAAAAGGTCTACAGACACCGTGAAAGCGGTTTCTTTCGGATCGCTGCTTCGGCTTACCATTACTTCAAGACCAAGCTCATCACATCTTTTTTCAGGAAGCGGCATACAGATAAGCCCTCTTCCGTGAAGCGCCATAAAATTGATAATTTCAGGTGTTGTAAGCTCTGCCGCACAAAGAAAATCTCCTTCGTTTTCTCTGTCTTCATCATCCACTACTATGATTATTTTACCATTTTTAAGGTCTTCTATTGCCTCTGGAATAGTATTTAACTTAATATCAGACATTTTTACTTTTTAAATTTGTGCAAAGATACTTATAAAAATATGCATCTCCCAATATTATAAATTCTTTATTATTCGCCAAATACGGAGTTTTTAGCTTTTCTGAAAATATGATAAGACTCCAGTCTTTTCTGATGGTCATAAATATGAGAATTAATCATCAGTTCATCAACATTGAATTTTTCCTGAAAACTTTTCAATTTCTCTTCGATTTCACTCTGATCTCCAATGAAAGTGTATCTCAGTTTCTGCAAAACCATGGATTTTTCCATGGGCGACCAGATATCGTCCATATCATCAACCGGCGGCGCAAAAGGCTTTCTGTCGTTTCTTACAATATTAATGAAAGCCTGAAACAAAGTTGTTGACATTTTATGCGCTTCTTCCGAAGTTTCCGCAGCAATTCCGTTGACACAGGCAATAATGTAGGGTTTGTCTAAATATTTTGACGGTTCAAAATGTTCTCTGTAAATATTAAAAGCCATTTCCATCTGCTCCGGCGCAAAATGTCCCGCAAAAGCATACGGAAGCCCCAATTCTGCTGCCAAAAAAGCACTGTCTGTACTGGAACCTAAGATATACATCGGGATATCCAATCCCTCTCCCGGAATGGCACGAACCAAAGCATCACGGTTTTCTTTGGAAAAATATTTCTGTAATTCTAAAATCTGTCTTGGAAACTGCTGGTTGATCAATGCCGGATTTCTTCCTAAAGCCTGAGCGGTTAAACCATCCGTTCCGGGAGCTCTTCCCAAACCAAGATCAATTCTTCCCGGAAAAAGAGATTCAAGAGTTCCGAACTGTTCGGCAATCACTAATGAACTGTGGTTCGGAAGCATAATTCCTCCGGAACCTACTCTTATTTTTTTGGTTCCGTTGGCGATAAAACCAATCAGAACGGAGGTTGCAGAACTGGCAATGCTTTCCATATTGTGGTGTTCGGCAAGCCAGAATCTTTTATAATCTAAATGTTCAGCATGGCTGGCTAAAGATAAGCTGTCCTGAAAAGTATCATGAACAGTTTTTCCCTGCTTTACAGGGGCAAGATCCAATACTGATATTTCAAAATTTTTCATATCGGGATATTTTGTTTAGACAAAAGCATTTCATAAACTTTTGTCGGTTTCATTATTTTAAATTTTTACCCAACAAAGATAAGACTAATAAACTTCATTAGTTACTTTTTGTAATCGATAGGATTAATGGTGAGGTTCAGGGAAAAACTATGGGAAATCAGGCTAATATTAAATCGCTTTTTTGAATAATCACTTTTTGTATATTTGGTATTGATTTCAATTCAAAATTTAACCATGAAAAAACTCTTATTTCTTATTATCATTTTAATTTTTACAGGAAAAATATTTTCTCAAAAAAAACTGAATATTCCTACTACATTTCCCACCGAATATGGAACATTTACTTTTCCTTTAGGTTCAAAAATTATTTTAGAACTGAAAGAAAATGGCAATAAATATGAATACCGCGTTTTGAGCATGGAACCTTATAAAGAATATTATCCTTTAAGTAAGGAGAAGGATATTTTCTCAAAAGATATTAAAGAAAATACGATTGAAGTTTTTTTCACAGGAGCTTACTATAACGAAGGGAAGGAAGATAAAGACTGGAAATCTCTTTTATCTTTAAAAAGCAATGTAAAAACATCTTTAATCTATAAAGCGGATATAAAATATTATTTCAAGGATGAATTTGAAAACACCTCTATTTCAGGAGTTTTTCCCAAGGCGAAAATGAATGAAATATGGGGTCATAAAATTGATTTCATTACTTTATATGACTTTGAGAAATTAAAAAGATAAGATCAATAATTAAAACATGAAACCGAAAATAAGATATATCGAAAACAAATCTTCCGGTCATCACGGATCTGCGTGGATTGGTTGGGTTGAATTTTCAAAATCCGGACAAACGGTATATTTCAATAATAAGGCTATTAAAAAACTTAAAATTCCCGGCATTTCGGGAAATCATTTTGATATTGAAACCGGTGAAGAATATTGGGTTTCCGGAGTGAAGAAAAATGGACAGGACAGACATCAACTTGGCGGCGGAAAGATTATGATCGACAGAAAATCTGTTCCTGAATATTTAAAACTCGTTGATTTTACTGTTTTAGATGAAAATACATATACGCTGATTGATTTTGCAAAAACCGATAAGCAAAGATTTAATGAAATAGAAAATGAAGAAATATTCTTCAAAGATACAAGTCGTCATGCAAGTTATTATGACAACAATCAACGGAAATTAATTTTAAACAGGGAATATTGAAAATTGCAACCCTCAATATCGATTGGGCAATAAAAAAGAAATCTTCAGGAACCGCAGAATTTCTCAATCAGTTTGACTTTGATTTCCTTATTCTTACGGAAGCCATTGATCTTGATCTTCAAAATTTTCCGTATCAATATCTCTGTTCGCCGATTCCTGAGAACACCGTTTATGAAAATCTCAATTATTCGGAATATTTAAAAGGAGAAAAAGCTTTCCGGACAGTTTTGTACTCTAAAATTCCTTATTCGAAAAAATATGCTGTAACGGATGAAAAAACTAATCTCGCTTTGGAATTTGAAACAGAATTGGGAAAAATTGTTTTCTATTGTACGATTATCGGAACTTGGTTTAACCGAAAACCTTTTGTGGATATAGAATTGCAGAATACCATTCGCGATTGCCGAAAAATTGAAGCTGAAAACAAAAATATTTTTATCGTTGGTGATTTTAATACATCCTTCCGAAAAGGAGAGGAACAATTTTCAATTAATTTAAAAACAACAGAAGCTTTAAAAAATCTTTTTGATGAACTGAATATCATCCCTGTAACTTCAGAAATTAAAGAAAATATTGACCATATTGTGATTCCGAAAGATTTTTCAGAAAATACAGAATGCGGAATTTTTGTGGATAAAAATGTGATGAGTGATCATAAAGGCATTTCTGTTTCGATGGAAAAATTTTAATTCTTTTAATATATTCCTTTTATGTTATATCTTTATTATTCTAAAAACTAAACGGTGAAAAAGAAAAGTGTAATCTTACTGCTTTTATTCATTATAAGCTGTGAAAAAAACAAAATTGTAAAAGAGACAACTGAAAACAAAGATTCACTGACTGCAAACACAAATATTTTTTCAAAGATTGCTGAAGATAAACAGAAAAAATATGAAAGTCAAAAAATAAAAAATTTAAATTCAAAACATTATACAACACTCGATACTGTAGTGATACGTAATGAAAATGATTTTTTATTAAAACTGAGCAGACAAGATTTCAACAAAATAATCGATAATCACCCTGAATTTTTCGATGAAATAATCCAAAGTCCAGATATTACTTACCGAAATTTTGGTTCAGATTTCAGCAGTGAAGCCGGACAAGATCAGTATTATAATCTGTACGCTTATTTTCTGGCACAAAAAAACGGAATAGAAAAGAATGCCCGACATCGTAAAAAATTAATCAGAATTTACTCTGCTATCAATTCGATTTTTGGCTATCTCGCGAATGGCGGAACATTTTTCGGGCATCAGCAATCCCGCCTTGTTGCAGATGCTGAATATGCTGTCTATCTTCATTCTGAATCAGATAACAGTCAATCCAAAGATGAATATGATGTTTCAAAACAAAAGAAACTTTATATACAGTCTCTGAGACAAAGGATCGACGACGAGGTTAAAATTGATAAAGAATCTACAACAAAGGAAAAAACTGAGCGGATTCAGGAGCTCAATGGATTTGTTAACGAAATTGATCTCTTGATTACAAATTTATTTTATCTTCGATGTGCACAGCATTTTCAATGTAATTACTATTAGATTTTCAAAAAATTCAGCAAAAGAAAAAAATAACATATAACGATTAAAAAAAATAATTGAAAATGAAAAGCATTTATCTACTTCTTTTATCCTTTCTGTTACTAAACTGCAACTTCAACCAGTTTTACAAAGACCGGGAATCCGATAAAGCAGATGGTGAAAAAGTGCCGCAAAAGTTCTACTGGGAAATTCGATACGGTGGAAATCAGGATAATATTTTTAAGCTGTTCGGAGAAAAATTTTTCAGTGTAACGAGTAAAGAAAAACTTATAGAACTTTTAAATGTGACGGGACAAATCGGTCCTGTTGGAGAATATAATCTTTCTCACTGGGAAACACTGGTTGTAAAAGGCAGCAATCCCAAGAGTGAATATCTTTTCGTTTACGATGTGAAAAGAGGAACTGAAAAAACACAGGAAACTTTCACTTTAGAAAAAGATGAAAACGGAGATATAAAAATTGTAGGCTATCGTGTGAATCAGGATATGCTTAGCAAATAAAAAAAAGGTCAGTAATTTTCTCAATTGCTGACCTTTTATTTTTTTATTTTTCTTCGGTATAGCGTTTAAACAACTGTTTTTCCTTACCTTCCATTTTATTCTGAATCACCAAAACATCTTTGCTCAGTTCCTGAATTTCAAATGTTTTTTCTTTTCCCAGTAACGTAATTTTCAGGTTTCCTTTGGTTCTTTCAATTTTATAAGGTCCGTTCATTCCGCCGATCATCCCGTTGGAAGCCTGATCGATCATTTCAAGACTTGCCGTACTGTCTTTTTTAAAGGTGAATATTCCGGTGGAATTGCTGTTCGCAATGGATTTCTGCGACCATGAACCAATGAGGAGATCGTAATTGAATTTGGAATCGTGATCTGCATTCAGCAAGAAGGCAAACAAAAAAGTAAATAGATATTTCATTGTGATGAGGATTTAAGACCTAAAAATACAAAAATTCATCTGGATTTTATTCTTCCAAAATTTTATAATAAAAAAACCTGTGAGGTTTGTGGCTGATAAATCAGCAATATTTTATTGATTTTTCTCTTTCAGATAATTAAAGTGATTGATCAGAATACGGATTTCGTTAAATTCAAAATGACTTGGGAGAACATTTTTCCACTCCGTTAAAGTTTCTTTGGGATCTTTGTAGAAAATATCTTCAAAGGCTTTTATTTTATCCGAAGTAACCACTCTTGAAATATCGAGCAATCCCTGTTCTGCAAATTTTGCGAGATGACCAATCACGGTTTCTTTCACCAAACCTCTTTCCAGAGCGATTTCCCCGATGGTTTTCCCCTGCTCAAACAACTGGAACGTGAGAACCTGAGAAGGAACTTTTGCGACTTTCATGCTCACTTCCTTGTTATTGATCTCATCCAGAAGTTTTGTTTCCAGCAAATGAATTTCCTTTAAACTGTTTAAATATTCTTCAATGTCTTCCAGCCAAACCCGGAAATCTTCATTATACTGTTTCAGACCTTTTGTTCCTTTAATTTCGGCATAAAAATCTTTCAGCGGACTGAAAACCTTATCTCTGATTGCGGTAAAAAAGAAATTCACCGCACCTTTGGTTTTGCTTTCAATTTCAGACCATTCTTCTTTCTGCTCAATGAAATTATTCACCTTTTGGGAAATAACCCTTTCCAGTTTTTCGAAAATCTTGCCGAGATTGACGATTTCAGGTTTTAACTGGTTATACAATTGTTTCGTCTTAAGATGATCCAGACTTTTTGTAACGATTGAAAGATTGTTCCAGTCTTCAACTTCTTTTAAAAGCCACTGAGAATCGACTGCACGAAGTACTTTTCTGATGCTGTAATCGTATTTTTCGTTATTTAAAATCTTTTCAACCTGATCATTCGCAACTGTATCGGTATGGAAATGCATAATTCTGTTGTCTTTAAAAATAACTTCGGGCGTAATTTTAGATTTCAGAACAATCCCTTCCAAAGTACGGCAACGCGATAAGGCAACATATACCTGTCCTGCGGTAAAACTTTTTCCGGCATCAATAATCACCCGGTCAAAGGTTAAACCCTGACTTTTATGAATGGTAACCGCCCATGCTAATTTTATCGGAAACTGTTCGAAACTCCCCAAAACTTCTTCTTTGATATTTTTATCGGTATCCAGAAAATATTTTTTCTGTTCCCAGACTTCACGCTTTACGGTAATTTCCCTTTCGCTTCCGTCGAGAATTACTTTAATTTCGTTTTCGTCCAACGCAGAAATTTCGCCCAGCTTTCCGTTGAAATATCTTTTTTCTCCGGAAATATCATTTCGGATAAACATGATCTGCGCTCCGATTTTCAGGTCTAAAAACTGTTCGTTCGGGAACTGATTTTCTTTAAATTCTCCGAAAAGTTTCGCTTCGTAGGTTTTAGAAGTTATTTTTATTTCGTCGAGTTTTTCCTGATTGATATCGTCTGCCATTTTATTGTGCGAACAGAGATAAACATAAGGTTCGTCTCCGGAATTAAAATCCGGATCATATCTTTCATTTAACCTTTCAAAATCTATATTCGCAATATCTCCGTCACGGATCGCATTAAGAATCGCAAGAAAATCTTCATCCGACTGACGGTAAACTTTGGTTAACTCTATCGTAATCAATGGGATTTCCTTAATCGCATGACTATCAAAAAAGAAAGGCGAATTGTAGTACATTTTAAGAATATGCTCATCCCTCACAACCGGCGGAAGCTGATACAAATCTCCGATGAACAACATCTGAACCCCTCCAAAACGCTGATTATTTCTACGGATAAATCTCAGAGAAAAATCCATCATATCCAGAACATCAGATCGAAGCATGGAAACCTCATCAATAATAATTACTTCTACTTCCCGCAAAAGTTTAAGCTTATCTTTTCTGTATTTGAAATGAGGCATCAGGTCTGCAATATTATTTGCCAGACTGGTATCAATTCTTTCCGTAGTTGGTAAAAACGTTCTCAATGGCAGTCCAAACATAGAATGAATGGTTACGCCACCTGCATTAATGGCTGCAATTCCTGTAGGAGCCACAACGATGTGTTTTTTTCTGGTACGCTTTACAAAATCGTTGAGGAAAGTCGTCTTTCCTGTTCCTGCTTTTCCCGTTAAAAATACGCTTCGGTTGGTATGTTCTATTAAGTCAAAAAAATGATTGTTCATCGCTGTCAAAATTACGGAAATGAAACTTAAAATCCTTATCTTGGCATAAGTTTTGAAAATTTTGAAACAGAAAAAAGTTATTATGCTAAAACCTCTTTCTTATATTTCTGCTCTATTATTCAGTATCTCGGTAGTATTTGTTTCCTGCGGAACCGCAAAAGAAGCAAACGCCAATCTTCCTCAGGATATCGCGGAAAGACCTGCCGATGAAAGCAGCCAGAAATACGATCAGGCACAGCTCGACAGAATTCGGGTTTCCATAGAATCTGAAGTTGCAAAAGAAAAATGCACAAATGCAAACGAGTGGGCTTTTGCTCCGATAGGCGCTAAATCCTGCGGCGGACCTCAATTCTATATTGCCTATCCTAAAAAAATGGAAGAAAGTATTTTAAGCAGAATTGATGATTATACTGAAAAAGTAAAAGCATTTAACCAGAAATACGGAATTATGTCGGACTGCATGATGGTGAATCCTCCAACCGCGATTAAATGTATAAAAGGTAAAGCCGAACTTATTTACTAATTAAAACCATTAAATTCTTTCAGGAATTTCATTAAGAATAAAAAAAGCATTGCTGAAATTTTTAGCAATGCTTTTTTATTTTCATGAATTTGAATTTACTGTGAAAATTTACCTGCGAAGCAAATTCACCATCCATCATTGAATTAAAGCTTATCCTTCTACATTCTTCACGTTTTCTTTATACCATGAAGAATATTTTACGTAATTATCTGCAATTCTGTTCACTTCCCCTTCCAGAAGCTGCGAATTAATATCTTTGATTTTTCTTGCCGGAACACCGCCCCAGACTTCTCCGGATTTCACATGGGTTCCCTGCGTTACCACAGAACCGGCACCGATGATTGAGTTTTCTTCCACAAGACAGTCGTCCATCACAATCGCTCCCATTCCGATAAGCACATTGTCTTTAATGGTACATCCGTGAACAATTGCGTTGTGACCGATAGATACATTATTTCCGATATTCAGAGGATGTTTCTGATAGGTACAGTGTAACATTGCATTATCCTGAACATTTACTTTATTCCCCATTTTGATGTAGTGAACATCTCCTCTAATCACCGCATTATACCAAATGCTGCAGTCTTTTCCCATGGTAACATCGCCAATGATTGTTGCTGTTTCTGCCAGAAAAGTATTTTCTCCTATTTGTGGTGTTTTACCTAAAAGTTCTTTTATTAAAGCCATATGTATGTAGTGTTAATTTAACAAATTTAAAAGCGACACATAAAGATAAATGAGCATTCCTCCTATCACTGATACTATTATTTCTAAAAAAAGAATGGTTAGTTTACTTTTAATAACATATTGAAATCCAAAATCAATGATTAACAATAAAACGGGAACAAAGATTCCAAAAAACAAAACCACTCCATAAAGCAAAAACTCCCCTTCTGTTCTACAAGCTGTATACATAGCAAAAATGAAGAGTATCAGAGCGAGAATATTAAATAAGGAAATTTTATAACTGAAATTCATGGATTCAAATCAATAATAACACTAATAGCAAAAATCTAACTATCCATTTTCTTCAATCCCACTTCTTATGCGTATTTTTGTATCTCAAATTTAAAGAAAAAATGCGTACGATACTTATAGAGCCAACCGAAAACCCGAAAGTGATGAAATTTGTAGCAGATTACAACCTCATTCCGGGATCTTTGGAGTTGGACAGAGATTCAGATATTTCAGAAATTCCGATTGCTCAGGAGCTTTTCAATTATCCGTTTGTGGAAAGAATTTTCATCACGGCAAATTTTGTGGCAGTTGCAAAACAGGATACCGTAGGATGGGAACATGTGGCAGAAAGCCTTAAAAATGTAATTGAGGATGAATTGCTTGCTAACCCTAGAATTTATCTTCAGAAGAAGAAAGAAATGTACCAGATTTATGCGGAAATGACTCCGAACCCGAATGTAATGAAATTTGTTTCGAACAAATTATTGCTTGAAGGTTTTGTAGAAGTAAAATCGAGAGAGGAAGCTGAAGGTGTTCCTTTGGCTCAGGCAATTTTCAATGAATTTGATTTTGCGAAGGAAGTTTTCATTTCAGATAATTTTGTAGCAGTTACGAGAGACAATTCTGTGGAATGGCATCAGGTAATGATGACGGTTCGTGCATTAATTGCAGAATACCTACAGAACGGCGGCGAAATTTCAAATATTGAGGCTCAAAAGCATGAAAATCCTGTTGAAAAAATCATCAACAGAGAATATACAGACGACGAACAGAAAATCTCAGATATTTTAAATGAATATGTAGCTCCTGCAGTAGAAAACGACGGCGGAAAAATTTCTTTAATGGAATATGACAAAGAAAATAAAACCGCAAAAATGCTTTTACAGGGCGCTTGTTCCGGATGTCCAAGCTCAACAGCTACATTAAAAGGCGGAATTGAAAATATTTTAAAACAGTTTGTTCCGGATTTAGTAGAAAAAGTGGAAGCTGTAAACGGATAAAAAACATAAGTAATCAGTAATAAGCACTATTAAATTACTCATTACCATTACTCATTATTTATATTTTATGAAAGGAATTTTATTAGTAAATCTTGGTTCGCCGAAGTCTACGGCAGTAAATGATGTAAGAGAATATCTGGATGAATTCCTGATGGATGAAAAAGTGATCGATTATCGCTGGTTCTTCCGTGCACTTCTGGTACAGGGAATTATCCTGAACACAAGACCGAAAAAATCTGCGGAAGCATATAAAACGGTTTGGACGGACGAAGGTTCGCCGCTTATCGTGATCACAGAAAAAATTCAGAAGAAGCTTCAGAAAGTGGTGGATGTTCCTGTGGAAATCGGGATGAGATATGCGCAGCCAAGTATTGAAGCCGGAATTCAGAAACTGGTAGATCAGGGAGTTTCCGAGATTGTACTTTTCCCGCTGTATCCTCAATATGCAATGAGTACCACAGAAACGGTGGTAGAAAAAGCAGAGGAAGTAAGAAAACAAAAGTTTCCGAAGGTAAAGATCAATTATATCCAGCCTTTTTACGATCGTGATATTTACATCAACTGTTTAGCGGAAAGCATCAGAGAAAAACTTCCTGAAAATTTCGACGCTTTGCAGTTTTCTTATCACGGAGTTCCGGAAAGACATATTTATAAAACCGATCCTACGAAAACGTGTAATCTGAACGACTGCTGTTCCAGAGAAAGCAATCCAAGTCATACGTTTTGCTACCGTCACCAATGTTTCAAAACAACGAATCTGGTGATTGAAAAACTGAATCTTCCCAAAGAAAAAACCATTGTTTCTTTCCAGTCGAGATTAGGAAAAGACAAATGGATCGAACCTTACACCGATGAAACACTGGAAACCATTCCTAAAAAAGGAGTGAAAAATCTGGCAATTGTCTGTCCGGCTTTCGTTTCAGACTGCCTGGAAACACTGGAAGAAATTTCAGTGGAAGGAAAAGAGCAGTTTTTACACGGCGGAGGAGAAAATTTCCATTACATTCCCTGTCTTAATGATGAAGACCGATGGATTGAAGTGGTAAAAACACTTTGCGAAGAAAAGCTTCATGAGTTTTATCTGGTATAATACCTTTTAAAATCAAGATAATAAAGAAGACCACAGGAAAATCCTATGGTCTTACTTTTTTTAATTATGATATTACTACTGTTATTTTTTAATTAAGTTTCCTGCTTTTTGTCCATTTACAGTTACTACATAAATACCAGGAAGCATATTACCCGGAAGCTGAATTTCCACTCTGTTCGCTCCATCTGTTAATTTCACCTTTTCGGAAATTTCTCTTTTACCGGTAAGGCTCATTACTTCTACTACTCCGCTTCCTTCTTTACCTTCAAATGATACGGTAAATTTATCGGTTGCCGGATTTGGACTTATTGTGTATAATGAAGCATCTGAAGCGGCAGTTTTTCCTGCAGCAGACGTTCCGCCTCCTACTCCCACAGCATTCCATGCATTGGTAACCTGAGTAACTTCAGCACTTCCTGCACCGTATAAATCTGCAGCAGCCTGAAGAGAATACGTTCTTGCATTCAGATAAGTTGAAGAAGAGGATAAATATGTTGTAAGAGTTCTGTAAGCGATAGCTGCCGCTTTATCCAGACCGATCCCCGTAACATTGTAAGCAAATCCTTTATCATTAGTTCCGGTTCCTCCTGTTACTAATAAATAGTACCAGAAATTAAGAACTCCTGAATTCGTATGAACTCCACAGTAATCATTGGTCTGAGTAGGACTTGCACAACCTGTTGTGGTAGTTGCTTTCCAGTACGTTCCAAGATAAGTGTCCGGCTGTCCGTAAGCATTAGGGTTTGCCATGTCTCTGATTACATAACTGAAATCTTCTCCTAATTTCCAACTATTTTGTGTAGGTCTTGCCCAACGCTCTATTGAATTTCCAAAGATATCGGAGAAACCTTCATTTAAAGCTCCAGATTCTCTCTGATAAGCAAGATTTGCTGTTTTAGAAGTCATCCCGTGAGTGATTTCGTGACCACAAACATCCAAAGCTGTAAGAGGTTTTCCTCCGTTTGTTGTGGAACTTCCGTCACCATACGTCATTCTGGTTCCGTCCCAGAAGGCATTAAAATAATTGGTAGAGTAATGTACATACGATTTTATTGCAAAATGATTGTTATCGATACTCTTTCTTCCGAATTTAGTATACAGATAATCCAACGTCATTTCTGCTCCCCAATGTGCATCAGTTGCATATTGATCTTTGTTGGTATTAACGTTATTCCATGTATTATCCGCATCTGTAAAATCTACTGCCGAAGCATAGTTGGTTCCTTTTTTAAGGTCAAAAGTCTGAACAGCCGTTCCGCCGTTTCTTCCTGTTTCTCTTAATCTGTAGCTTCCGTTATAAGAATCTGTAACGATGCTTCTGGTTCCGCTGTAACCTGTAACAGCTGTTCCCGGGGTATTAACTTCGTGGATAATTGCATCAACTCCCAATACCTTACCGTCTTTTGCGTCTACAAAAACATATTGTCTGCTTAATGGCTTTTCAGCATAGATGTCGAATTTGTAAGCCAGCTTCAAATCCTTCATTTTATCATCAGCAGGATCAGAATAATAAACCACTTCTCCTTTAGGAGCGAAAGATGCACTGGCATCATTTGATTCTTTTTTAATAAATTCTTCCTCTTCTTTATTCTGCCATTTGTAAGAATCTGCGCCTACAAATGCCATCGCGTTCTGTAATGCGATGCTTTCGGAAAT
Source organism: Chryseobacterium sp. MMO-72 (assembly GCF_037146035.1). Classification (NCBI taxonomy): domain Bacteria; kingdom Pseudomonadati; phylum Bacteroidota; class Flavobacteriia; order Flavobacteriales; family Weeksellaceae; genus Chryseobacterium; species Chryseobacterium sp. MMO-72. The sequence goes on along the minus strand of NZ_JBBCWG010000001.1, from coordinate 471,360 downwards.
TTTAGCACTTTTTTCTAAGTTTTTAGGAGTCTTAACAATCCATTTTCCGGATTCTCCTACAATTTTGCCGTCTTTGGTCTGTACAGCCATCATCCCGTATTCTACAGGAATTCCATCGATGGTCTGCTGAAATCTGTGCGTTTCAAATCCCAACTGATCTTTTTCAAAACCCAACTTGCGACCCTGAGCTTGGGATAGTCTTTGTGAAGTTTCATCAAATAAAACCGGACTGCCCTGAAAAGCAGGTCTGTCTTTTTCGAATCTCATAAAATCTGCATGCAGTCCGTCTTTAGCCGGAATTAGTTTAGACGGTACATTTTGTCCGAAAACAAAAGAACATACAGCAACACTTGACACTAAGATAAATTTCATTTTCATAATAAATATTTATTGGTTTTAAATTTAATTAACAAAAGATTTATATCAAATTAACGAAATAAATATTAAATATTCAATAGAATTTATAAATCAGCAAAAAAATCATAATCACAATTTTACAATAAAAAACTTCTTTAATGTAAAATTTAATCATTAAACATATTTTATGTTAAAATATTTAACATAAATAATTAATTTATGAATTATTTTTTTCACTATGCAGGGCATTATAATTCAAAGCTGTATGAATTATATAAGAAAAGCCTAGAAATTTAAGACCTTGTTGAAAATATAAAAAAAACATACACACCCCTAAAAAAAGTAAATTTTTTTTAAAAAAACTAAAAAACAAACAAAACACCCCCTTTTTAAATGACAAATATTTTGGAAATAAATATTTTTTATTACCTTTACCCTATAAATCACATTGCTAATTAAAAAGACAGATCAGATGAATGCAACTGCCGAAATTCTAAAAAATAAAATCGAAAACTTAAATCCGGAAATGCTGGAAACTTTTGCAAAGATGGTAGAAAGCCTTGAAGTGAAAAATAAAACAGCGATATCGCAATTTTATCTGGACGAAATTTTATATAGAATTCAGTTTCACAGAGAAAATCCCGACACTAAACTGGACTTCTACGAAAATATCTCGGAGCTGAAAAAGTACTGTGCCTAAACAATGAATGTACTGCTCTCTTCTATTGCCAAAAACGACATAAGACTGCTTATGAGAGTTTTTAATGCGGAAAAAGAATATAAAGGAACTGATTTTTTAGAAGAATTAAAAGAATGTGTAAATGGAATTTCAAAAAAAGAGAGAAAAAAGATTCAGGAAACTCTCGTGGAAACAATGCCAGATTTCCCAGTAAATATCCATTATCTTTTTGAAGATGAAGAAAACATTTTAATAACTGCCGTATTCAAAACATAAATCACCAAAACTTCCAGACTATTATTATATTCAAACCTCACGGATTTATCTGTGAGGTTTTTTAGTTAATGACATTACTATTTTTGCATGAAATCAATCGGCTGTAAAATCATCTCACCGGCGTTCTGAATTCGCCATACCCCATTAATCCGTCATAATTTCTTCCGAAAGGGGCATAATATAAAAATCCTTGATAAAGATTTTCCGTTTGCCAGAAATTACCGTTCACTTCACCGAAATTAAGTCTTCCATCGGGATTTTTTGTTGCCAGAATATAGTTGTAAAAACCCTGCTTCAGATATATTTTTGCAACATATTTTTTTAATGTCTCATCATACTGCATCTGGTTTTCTTTGCCTGGTTTAAAATTATTGAACCCTCCCAAAACAAAAATTTCTTTGTCTACCGGCTCAGAATCAAGGTAAAAATGTACCCATGAATAATCTGCTTCTCTCGTAGCATCCCTTTCTCTTCCCAGATCATTTCTACGGTAATACCACGCGCCGTTAACATCCGGCTGATACTGATAATTCAGCGGGAAAGCCCACACCGGATGAAGATAAGTCTGGTTAACTCCGTCCAAAAGTTCGGTTGCACGAACCATATCTGCAGCCATGTTCATATTCTTATTATCGAAATAATAAAATTCATTATTCCCGGGAAATATCAAGGAAAGCTGCTGAAAAAGAAGCTGGTTTCCCAATGTCGCACTAGGTTTTAAATTATTTATTGTAACATTCGGATTATTGTTCTGCATTACATTCAGCGTCATGGAATTTACATTCGATGTTATATCTCCGCCTTTGGGAACTGCTTTCACTTCTATCCTTTGGTTCGCATCCGGATTTCTTGCATCAGCAAATCTTGAAACCCCTATTGCTAAAGTTGCTGCATCTTCCACCACATAAAATCTTCTTTTGAAAAGCGGTTTTTCAGCAGAATCTTTATACACAATAAGCTCAAAATTCCCGGATATTTTCGGCTGCATTTTCTCGTTCGGGAAATTCAGCGTATAGTGCGTATATGATTGCAGCGTATTGAAAGAATACTGAAATTTATCCAGCAAACCATTTAAACTTCCATTGGCAAATTCTGTAAAAAAGAGATTATCGTCTTCCCAGTTTCTGTTGTAATGCTTTATGGTATATCTGTAAATTTCGCTTGCGTTGGTAAGATCATCGAAACTTAAAACCAACTGCTGATTAAAATTAATAACCGGTGTTTCGTCATTGGTCTGTGGATTAAACAATTGAATACTCTGGATATTCTGTCCAAAAACCAGTCCGCCCAAAGAAAGTAAAAGTAGCTGCAATGTTTTCATTATGACGAAGATAAAGAAAAATCGTTTTTAAACATACAATACGGGAATCTTTATCAATTAAAAATTTATTAAAACTTTTAAACCAAAACTTTTGTAGCTACCTTTGTTTCCAATAAAAACATTCAGAATATGCTTCAGATCCAAGGTTTCGTATTCAATTTTGCAAGCGAAAACACTTATATCCTTTATAACGAAAATAAAAAAGCATGGTTATTTGATCCCGGAAATATGAACGGACAGGAAACCAAAGCAATCGAAAATTTCATTTCAGAAAATGAACTGAAAATTGAAAAAATTCTTTTAACGCACGCTCATATTGATCATGTTTTGGGCTTACAATGGGCTTTTGACACGTATAAAGTTCCTGTTCTGATGCACAGAGAAGACAAAGAAGTGCTGGATATGTTCCAGATCAGCGGGATGAGGTTTGGTTTTGAGCTGGATCATATTCATGTGGAAATTCAATATATTAATGAGGGTGACGAACTGGATTTTGACGGAGAAAAGTTTAAAATCTATCATGTTCCGGGACATTCTCCGGGGAGTGTGGTTTATCATAACGAAAACCAGAAATTCATTATTTCCGGTGATGTTCTGTTTGAAGGAAGCATCGGAAGAACCGATCTTTATAAAGGAAACTACGAGCAGTTAATTGAAGGAATCAAAACCAAACTTTTTATTCTGGATAATGACACTCAGGTTTTCTCCGGACATGGAAATCCCACGAAAATCGGGTTTGAGAAGGAGTATAATCCGTTTTTTAAGTAAGACTGTTTGAGTGTGGGTGAACTAAGAGAGTTTAGATACGAACCTTTCTGTTTTAATCTAAATTGATTTGCATTTTGTTACAAACAAGGTTGTTTTAAACTACATTCATTTGCATTTGATTACAAACAGGGTTGTTTCAGAATACCTGCATTTGCATTTCATTACAAACAGATTGTTTCAGAGTTATGTAAACTGCATTTAGTTACAAACAGGGTTGTTTTAGGCTACCTGCACCTGCATTTGATTACAAACAAAGTTGTTTCATATAAAGTACTGTTCACTTACGGATATAAATATAAATTAATGACAGAAAAATTTCCTGCTATAAACAGTACGCTTGATCCCGTACATCTCGGATATCTTATTCAGCAAAAATACGGACTAAGTGACAAAACAAAATGCTGCATTTTCCGCCTAGCCATGAATCATTTGTACATTATTCATGATGAGGAAAAGAAATTTGTTTTCCGAGTGTATACTCATCATTGGCGGACAAAATCTGAAATTGAGGAAGAACTAAAGCTTCTCCTTCATTTAAAAGACGAAAACCGGCAGGTTGCTTTTCCGATTGCAGATAAATTCAGTGACTATATTCAGGAAATTGAAGCCCCGGAAGGAAAAAGATTTGGGGTTTTATTTTCTTATGCGAAAGGCATAAAGACAGCAAAATTTTCTTCTGAAACAAGTTTTCTGATCGGACAGGCTTTAGCCAGAGTTCATCAGTCGGCAGAGCATTTTGAACTGAACAGGATTTCTTATGATGCGGAAAACCTGCTTACAGACCCTGTTGAAAAGATAAAAAAATTCTTTAACGATGGTAATTCCGAAGTTATTTTTCTGGAGAAATTATCTGAATTTTTAAGCCTTAAATTCGAAACTTTCGACAGACAGAAAATGAGATACGGAAGCGTACATCTTGATGTCTGGTTTGATAATCTGCACATTGATAATGAAAAGGAAGTTACTTTTTTCGATTTTGATTTCTGCGGAAACGGCTATTTATGTTTTGATATTTCTTACTTTCTGTTTCAGCTTCTGGCAACCAACCTGAACGAGGAAGAATATCAGACAAAAGCAGAAAGTTTTTTACAGGGTTATGAAACGGTAACAACAATCAGCAACGAAGAAAAAAAGTTCTTATCTTACGCCTGTTTAGCTGTCATGACGTATTACATCAGTGTGCAGTGCGACAGATTTGAATTCTGGACAAATATCTTTCTCAACGAAGATCATTTAAAAAGGATGGTTGGAAATTTAAAACGCTGGATGGCTTATCATTCTATTGAAATTGAATAACCTTCATAAAACAAATAACTAAAAATATGGAACAGGAATTAAACAAATACATTGGTACCGATGGAATTATTGAAGTACAAAACAGAGAACGGAGTGCCTGCAAATTATTATCCACAGAACGTACAGATCACTCTGTTATTTTAAATTTTGAAAGTATTTTTCCGGTAAGAGAATTAAATTTTAATGATGTTCCCGATTGGAATATTGAGCTTTCCCGAACAGCTTTTGGAAAAAACTTCACTTTCATCGTTGACGGACAGATTGAAGAGCCTGATAACAATACAATAAGATTTACAGAAAACGAAAGAAATTTAACCGTTACCATAGATTTTAACGAAGATAGAGTAAGAGAAACGATGCTAAAATACATTGACGAGCTTATCCCTAAAAAATAAACAGGTTATCTATGGACAAACTGGAGAAAGAAATTCTGAAACGAGTTTCCTACATGAACAACTCAAAATGGTTCAGGTTACTGACAGAAATACGGGATACAGAAATAAATATTCAGTCTGCGTACATTAAATTTTTGCTGAACGACAGAAAATACAAATTTCATCTTGGAGGTTTTAATGAGAAAGGTTTTGGGGATGTAAGCGAACTGGGACCATTCAGATATAAAGAAATTGAATGGATTCTGATTCCTAAAAGACATGAAACGGAACGCTGGAACAGAAATGAAAAACTGACATCAGAATTTTTTTTTCAGCCGATAGAAAAAATTGAACAGATCATAAAGAATATGGGACTGTTGGAATATGAAATAACAGAAGAAGGACTGAGAATTTTTGGATATAAATAAATGGCAGTATCACATAAAGGAAAGAGAAAAATTATTTATAAAGATAAACTGTATCTGTGGTATATTATACCGGATGATGACTACGATTTTTTATTTTATTTAAAAATTATTTCTGATGATCAGACGTTGTATTTATCATATGAGACAGATCAGGCGAACAATCTTTTTATACAGCCAAAAATAGGAATTGTAAAAAGTGAAAAACTGAAATCAGGACGATACAAATTTTCACCACGCATTCAGGACAAAATATTTTCTAATTATAATGTAAGGCTGATTCTTGATTGGCATGACAGTCAGGACGGTTCGGCAATCCCTGAAGTATTTAAAATGCCTAAAAATCCTTTTGAACATATTGATTTTAAAAGCGGAACTATAGTTTATATTGTTAAAGATTTTTCAAGATCAAACCTGAAATCGGATATGTTAGAAGTTTCATATTCTCAAAACTACTTACTTATTGCAGGTTGGCATGGTTCTGAAAGAGGCTATCATATTACTATAATAAAAAATAATGATGATAAAAATCCTGTTGCAGAAACACATCAAAGTTTTTTTGAACTGGAAGAAGCTATTACGTCTGCTGTTACCATGATTGAAAACTGGATTAATGAAAAAGGATAATTATCAGTAATTACAATTTAACTTAAGATATAAAATTAAATTCTTGAATTATGCTCTTTTTTAAAAAAACTAAATTTTTGTCCTTAAGCGAAGCAATGCAAAATCCAAAGAATTGTAAAAAACTTAGTCTACTGTGTATAGAATACAATCTAAAGGACAAAGGTGCCATTTTTTCGCAATTTATCAACTTAAGAACCTTAGAAATTCAGGCACATCCTTTTATTTATGATTTGGATGATTTTGAACTTCCGAAAGAAATTGCTGAATTGAAAAAATTAAAAAAAATTTCACTCCTAAATCTTCCATTAAAAGTTTTTCCTGAATGGCTCACCCGAATAAAATCGTTACAGTATTTAATGATTCGAGGAAATGATATTGATACAGTTCCTGAGACAATATCGCAATTAGATCAATTAAAAACATTACGTATTGAAAACTGCGAACTGAATAAATTACCAAAAACCCTCAACCAAATGTTAAACTTAAAATATTTAGGTTTGAGCGAGACAAAACTTACAGATTTAAATCCTGATCTTTTTCCAAAAAATTTAAAAGAAATAAATTTATCCGGCTCAAGAAGATACAAAGATGATGATTTTGAAAATTTGAAAAGAACAATGAAAAGAACTAAGATATATTAAAATAAAAACCGTCAGAAAAATCCTGACGGTTTATCAATTGTATGAAGAAAGTAATTTTAGAAATCCAGCGTAATAGAAGCTCTTACCGCAGCACCCATAATTGGTCTTGCCATAATAATTCCGTCTCCCGATGGAGATCCGGCTCTTGGATCACCTTCTGTAATACCGATAGTATTAAAGATATTGGTTCCGTCTACCGCAAAACGGATTTTGCCTAACTGATAAGAAGTTCCAGCTCCAAATTCTGAGAAAGAAGGCAGAGTCTGCGCATTTTTCTCATCCTGAAAACGTTTTCCGTAATAATTCATGCTTACATAAGCTCTCCATTCTTTGGTAAGATTTACCGCAGGAGAAATATTGAAGTAGAATTTCGGCATTCTTCTTACCGTATTATCATTGTAACTGAATGTTGTTCCGTCTGCATTTCTTCCTGTGAAATCCTTATATCTCGGATTTTGGATCGTTCCGTTGAACGTTACTTCAAACACATTATTGAATAATCTTGCGTATCCTTCAAACTCAACCCCTAAGTTTGATGTATTTGCAAATTTGTTCTCTGAGCTTCCGTCTGAATACACATCCGTAAATGAAAGATTTTTCAATGTAGAATAGAACGGAATTACAGCCACATCAAACGTTCTTGAATAGTATTTATACCCCACTTCCAACTGATTGGTTGTTACCGGCTTTACAACAGATAAATTATTCATATTGTTGTAGTACGCTTCCTCATTCGGAGATCTGAAACCATTAGAGAAACGTGCATACACTGCATTTTCTTTATTGATTTTATAATTCAGCGCCGTTGTGAAAGAAACTTTGTTTACATCGAAATTCCAGTAAGTGTATTTATTGCCTAAAACAGACATATTTTCGTCCGCAGTGGTTGTTGCAAAACTGTGCGTTCCGTCAGTAGTCAATCCGGAATTGTTAAGATTTCCGCTCGTTGTGTTCACACCGTAACCCTTGTAGAAATCGTGGCTGTAACGAATTCCTCCGTTAAAACTCAGATCATCGGTAATATTATAGTCTAAATTCAGATAAAGATCATTCAGACTTCCCTGGATCTGAGAATCTCTCAACAGGAACGACATATTGGTAACCCCATTGTATGTTTTAGAATAACCTACACTGTTTGGCGTTAATGAAGTATCTACCAAATTCAGCAATTCCGGTTTATCGGTAGCCGTTGTTAAAATATTGCTCCAGTTCCAGTATTGATGAGACTTCCAGTTAGATTTGTAGAAACCTGCCGTTACATTTCCTTTATCGAATTTATAATTGAACTGCAAATCGTTGACGAAATTATTCATCTGCTTATCGATTGCCCAGAAACCTAATTTCTGAACGTAGCCCGGATTTACCACTGCTCCGTTGCTTACCATTGAATATTGGAATGTATTTCCTGCAATTCCTGCTCCTTTGGCGAAATCAGCCGCGCTTTGAGGTCCGCCTGCAGGGAAAATTCCCGTATAATTCATATTGATATTGGTATATCTTGTCTTGTTTAAAACAGAGAAATTATTACCCAGATCATACTTAAATTCTGCACCTAAAACATCAACTTTCGGATGAATTCCGTCCTCTAAATTTCTGCTGAAAAACCCTCCGCCTACTTGTGGAATGTTCAACTGACTGATGTTTCTGTAGCTATAGGTACCGTAATTAGCATCAAAACCGGAAAATTCTTTCAGATCATTTCCGTTCTGTACCAAAGGAATCGGAAGGAAGAATGTATTTCTGTCATCCAGTTTTTTGTAATAGATTTTAGCATAGCCTTTATCGAAAACATATTTCAGATTCATTCTGATCTGTCCGCCCTGATTGGCTTTAAAACCTGTCTTTCTGATTCCGTCATCTGTTCTGTAAAAACCTCCTACATTGAAGAATAATTTGTCCTGAACCAAAGCTCCTCCTACGTTTACATCAGTACGCATTAATCCATAAGTACTGGTTTCCAGTTTTGCCGTTCCTCTGAAATCGTTCCCTCCTTCTTTGGTAATAAAGTTAATTAAACCTCCCGGAGAATTGTTCGCAAAAATAGAACCTGAACCTCCTCTCAAAGCTTCTAATCTGCTTACCGAATTGTCTACACGGAAGAAATTATCTGCATTGGCAAACTGTAATGCTCCATCTTCGAACACCGGAAGACCGTCTTCCTGAACCTGTACAAATTCATACGCTCCCGCAGAAGGAATACCTCTTGCGAAAAGGTTGTTTCCTACTTCACCACCGGAAGTTTCTACCGCAAAACCGGGAACACGCTGTAGTAAAGCTGCCGCACTGATCGGGTTTTGTTTCTGAATTTCTTTTGCTGTAAAAGTAGAAATCGCCGTACTCGATTCTATTTTCTTTTTTGGGTTAGAGTTACCCGTAATAACCACCTGTTCGATGGAAGCCGATCTTGTGGAATCCTTAGGAGTTTCCTGAGCGTATGCATTATTGTAATACAAGGTTGCGATACCGGCAAGTAAAAACATCGATCTTTTTTTCATAGCCTTATTTGATTTTTATTTGTTTGTTAATTCTTTTTTAATTTGAGATACACTCCGTTTGTCCATCCGAAACCATCCTGATTGGGATATTCTCCGCCTCCTGCAACGGTTTCTATGTCTAAAGCATTGTATTTTTCCATCAGTTTTCCGGTGTTTTTATATACCCTTTCCACGTTGCTACACCAGTTGTTTTTAATTTTTTCAGCAAGATCATCAAATCCGTAGTTTTTCATCGACTGATAACCCAGCCATTGATACGGCGCCCAGGCGTTTGGAAAATCCCATTGCTGACCTGTGTTTTGAGTCGTCGTTACTAAACCTCCCTGATACAGAAATTTTTCTTCAATATTTTTCGCAACAGCTTTTGCCTGATCTTCACTGGCGATTTTCAGGAACAAAGGATAAAGAGCAGCAATATGTTCAGACGGTGTGTTTGTGTTTTTTTGAGTATGATAGTCTTTGTATGTTCCGGAAGTTTGGTCCCAGAAATACTGATCTATCATTTGTCTTCGCTTTGCTGCCCTTTCAGAATAATCAATTTTTCTTTCATTTAATTTTTGAAGCGATGAAGATTTTGCCAATGTTTCTTCCAAATGCCATAAAAGGCAGTTCAGATCAACTTCAGCAAGATTCAGCGTTTCAATAGTCTGTATATGTTCCCCGTCTGCAAACCATCTGCTGGAAAAATCCCAACCCGATTCACAGGCGCTTCTGATGTTTCTGTAAAATTCTTCTCCTGCATTTTCACTGTCTTCAATATCAATTAAATAACTTTCAGGGCGCGGGATGTTTTCAGCATCATAATACCTGTTCAATACATCTCCGTGAATTGTTTTCACTACTCTGTTTACCGCCGAACCATTTTCCAGTTCTTCTGTTCCATTCATCCAGAAAGCATATTCTTTTTCTAAAGTATTGTGATATTTGATGTAAATATTTTCGTCTTTCGTTGTTTCAAAAAGCAGATCCAGCATCAACGAGAAATAGGGCGGCTGAGAACGACTTAAGAAATGAGTTCTGCTTGCATTCGGTACAAATCCCACATTCTGAATGAGATAAGAACAGTTTTCAATAATATTTTCCATCATTTCCACTCTTCCGGAAATCTGAAGTCCCAACATGATGTAATAACTGTCCCAGTAGAAAAATTCATTGAAGCGACCTCCCGGAACCACATACGGTTTTGGAAGTTTCAGCAACGTTCCTTTTTCCTCATAAGATGTTCTTGTCAGTTCATCCCATAATTTTTCAATATGTTCTTCAATCGGGAGATGATTTTCCCTCTGAATCGAAATTTTAGCTCCTAAAAAATCGAAATTTGACAGGACAAATTCTTTCAGATTAAAATCTTCCGACTGTTTCCCTTCTTCATATTTTGCATTAATTTCTTCGACCGGAAACAAGGGAACCGCATCCGTCATCATCTTCTGATCTTCAAAAACCTCTGATCTCTGCACATCATCAAAAAGAGCCTGAATTTCATATATATATAACTGCTTCTTCATTTTATTTTTTAGGATTTATTTTTAATTTATTCATAATAACTGCTGAAACAATCAACAGGGAAAGCGGTATTAACGAAAGGTAAAATGCCTGCTGTCCGCTGAATTCCTGAAACACAAAACCTGTAATAATCGATCCGATGGTTCCTCCGATTGCAGAGAAAACCACAATTAAACCCGACATTGCGCTGTGTAAATATTTGGGAATCGAGGCTAAAATTACAGAGTTGATACTTGGATAAATCGGAGCCAAAAGACCGCCCATCAAAGGAAATAAGTAAACAACCAACGGAGCATTTAACCAGGTTGTTCCCGCATCAATACTAATATTGTGAGTTAATGGCAGAACCAATAAGATACTTATGGCAAAACCTACCACGCAAAACGAAACCACATAAATCCAGCTGAACTTTTTAGAGAAGAATCCCGAAAGAAATCTTCCCAGTGCGAAAGCTCCCGCCAAAACCGCTCCCGCCTGAATACTCATGGAAGTCGGAACTTTTAAAATTTCCTTGTAAAAAGTCGGCGTCCAAGTCTGGAAACTCTGCTCTACCAAAACAAAAAGGAAAGCGCACAGTAAAAAGAACAGGACTTTTTTATAACTGAATAAACTCACACTGTTTTTTAGATCTCCAAGCAAGTCCGTTTTTTCGCTTCTCGCTTCATGCTCGTCTAATTTTGTGAAGAATAAAAACAAAAATGAAAGTGTGGAAATCCCTCCCAAAAACCAATACACATTCAGCCAATGGGTTGATCTCGGATTATGGTCATCTATGAATAAGCTGAATAAAACATTTCCCATTAATACGCCGATCATAAAAAAACCTTCCAGATAACCCATAAAACTTGAATGCTCCTTATCTGAATCCGTTACCAAACCAATAGAAGTGAAAACGGAAATTTTAATTAACGCAAAAGAAACCCCGACAATCGTAAACAATAATTTGAAAAACCAAAACGCATTGGCAAAAGGCATTACGAAACACATGCAGCTCACCAAAAGCAAGGCGATCAGCATCGATCTTTTGATTCCTATTTTGGGTAAGAACGAAGCCAGAATGAATGAGCAGATCGCAATCGGCAGATCTTTAAAACCCTCCAGAACGCTGGCTGAAGATTTGGAGATCCCGAAGTTTTGCTGCATCTGTAAAATCACCGTTCCTACAGAATTCAGGAGAATCGCAAAAACGAAATAATTTAAAAATAAAACCGCCTTAATATTGAAATTTTTCATTCATATAATTTCTTGTGGGCTAAGATATAAGCATTTGCCTTAACGTTAATTTAACATTATAAATGAATATTTGAACCATATTAATATAATTATTATTTTAGGAAACAAATTATGATTAACTAAATGAAAGTCACTTTTGAACGCGTAATCCCCGATGAAAAGAGCTCTTTTCGCACGATCCACAACAATTCTCCCATTTCAGAATTCAAATGGGAATATCATTATCATCCCGAAATTGAACTTGTGTGTGTGGTTTCCGGGAGCGGAACGCGCCACGTTGGTTATCATAAAAGCAATTATACGAACGGAGATCTGGTGTTAATTGGCTCCAATATTCCTCACTCCGGTTTTGGACTGAATTCTATCGATCCGCATGAAGAAATTGTTTTACAGTTTAAGGAAGAAATCCTGCAGTTTCCGCAACAGGAAGTTGAAGCAAGATCCATTAAAAATCTTCTGGAGCTGTCAAAATACGGAATTCATTTTCATGATGAGGTTCACATCAATATGCTTCCGAAACTAAAGCTGATGTTGAAATCTGAAGGCTACAAAAGATATCTTTTATTGCTGGAAATTCTTTTTGAGCTTTCAAAATGTGATGATTACGAACTTCTGAACAAGGAAATTATGCCTTACACGATTATTTCCAAAAACAAAACAAGACTGGAAAATATTTTCACTTACGTGGAACATCATTATGATAAAGAAATTGACATTGAAGATGTTGCCAAACTTGCCAATCTCACTTTACCCGCATTTTGTAATTTTTTCAAAAAAGCAACCCAGATTACCTTCACCGAATTTGTGAACCGGTACCGCATCAATAAAGCCTGTTTACTGATGGCACAGGATAAAAGTATTTCAGAATGCAGCTATAGCTGTGGTTTTAATAACGTAACGTATTTCAACAGAATGTTTAAAAAATATACCGGAAAAACACCTTCAGAATTCATGAAAAATTTTCTACAGAACAGAGTGAATGTAGATTTAAAGGTAGAGGAAGAAGTAAAAATAAAAGCCAGTTTTTAGCAAAATAAATTGTGGATAACTCTGTGGATAAAATTGTGGATAACTTTTTTATCTGAACTTAAATAACTCATTTTCAAATTAATACAAAATAAAAAAAGCTGTTCTTTTTGAACAGCTTTTTTATATTTGAATTGCAAAGCCATCAACTGACAACCTGCCACAATCAACCAAAAATTACTTCCACTTGATATTGCATCCCATGCTTGGTTTCTGAATTTCTTCCTGCGGTTCTCCCAACAAAAGATTTTCGAAAGCAATAATCAGATCTTCTCCTGTTACTTCTTTGTGATTTCCCGGTCTGGAATCGTCCATCTGTCCTCTGTAGATCAGATCCAGTTTTTCATCAAAGAAAAAGAAATCCGGTGTGCAGGCTGCATCATACGCTTTTGCGATTGCCTGACTTTCGTCGTATAAATAAGGGAAATCAAACTTTCTTTCAATTTGGAATTCAATCATTTTTTCAGGAGAATCTGCGGGATATTTTTCCACATCATTCGAATTGATGGCGATAAATTCAATTCCTCTTTCGTTGTAATCTTCATACAGTTCGGTTAATTTATCAATTACATGAAGAACAAACGGACAGTGGTTGCACATAAAGATCACCAAAGTTCCTTTTTCGCCTTTCAGATCATCCAAAGACTGAATTTCGTTACTTTTTGACGGGTTCGGAAGCTCAAAAAAAGGAGCTTTTGTGCCCAATTCAATCATATTTGAAGGAGTATTCATAACTTTTTTATTTGGTTACAAAGATATAGAATTTCTTGATTATTATAGTATGGAGGATGGATACGGGAAGATGGAAGTCTCAGAAATTACACTCGATTGAGTGGGACTATAAACTCTATTAATTTTTACAATAATAAAAAAATCAACATATTAAAAGTACTTCCAGCTCCCATCCTTCCGGCATCCAAGCCAAATTACAAACATCTTCAAAGCCTTACTTTAAAAGTTAAAGCGTAAAATTTGTTTGGAAGTTATCCTCAAAAGTTTGTAGTTTTGCTAACACTGTTAGTAATTAAAAATCATGGGTCTGCACGAACGTCGGCAAAGAGAAAAAGAAAATATACGCGCCAGTATTCTGGATGCTGCGTTTTCTTTGGCTAAAACCGAAGGATGGGCATCCCTTTCCATGAGAAAAATTGCCGATGCCATAGAATACAGTGCACCGGTAGTTTATGATTATTTTGAAAACAAAGAAGCTATTTTGTATGAAATTTCGCTGAATGGTTTCAACTGTTTACACATAGAGTTGCTGAAAGCCCAGAGAGAATATGAAGCTCCGGACGAACAACTGAAAGCTATTGTGGATGCTTACTGGAAGTTCGCATTTAAAAACAAAGAGTATTATCAGCTAATGTTCGGATTGGGAATGCAGTGCAGCGGAAAAGGAATGATGAAGGAAGAATTTTCTTCTTTCCAGAATATGCTTTACGAGTGTACGTACGAGATTATTAAGAAAAACGGATCCAATCCGGATAATGCCTGTCACATGTCGCACGCCCTGTTTTCAGCAGTACATGGCTTGATTTCGATCATGATGATGCGTAATGACGATATTCCTTCTACGATGAACAAAACGACTCTTGATGAAACAGTTTCTGCTTTCATTAAGTCTTTGTAAATTTTTTTGAATTAAAAATTAACACCGTTAGGAATATTAACATCAATTAATATAAAGTATTCATTTAAACCGAATTTAAAATTAAAAAAACAATCATGTAGAATGTAACCAATGAATTGATAATCATTTTTTGTCCTGAATAATTAACACCGTTAGCAAAAGTAACACACTTCACACCTCATCTAAATCATATCTAACCAACATTAAAAAGTTCTTCTCATGGAAACAACGATCTAAAATCACATTAAGAATTTTGAAATTTTTTTTAAACTAAAAATTAACACCGTTAGAAAAAATAACATAATTCAAATTAAAAACATCACTACTTAATTTAACATTTCATTAAAAATTTAAACTCAAAATGAAAATATTTGGAAAAATAAGACTCATTGCACTGATCTCAAGTATTATTCTTTTACAAAACTGCACAAAGGCTGCAGAAGGAGCCAACGCTGCACCACCCGCTCCTGAACTTCCTGTTTACACCGTTATTTCATCACCGGCAACAACCTATCAGGAATTTCCGGCTGCTTTGGAAGGAAAAAATAACGTGGAAATCCGGTCTCAGGTCGACGGATATTTAGATAAAATCTATGTGGAAGAGGGCGCTTATGTAAGAGCCGGACAGCCATTATTTAAAATAGATTCCAGAGCTTACGGAGAGCAGATGAATATGGCAAATGCCAATTTACAGGTTGCCAATGCCAATATCCAGAAAGCAAAAGTGGAGGTTGACAGATTAGAGCCTTTGGTTGCTGCAAAAGTCGTATCTGAGGTACAATTGAGAACTGCAAAAGCAAATTATGCAGCCGCACTTGCCGCCGCTTCACAGGCAAAAGCATCAGTTGGAGGAGCAAAAATCAATATCGGATTTACAACGATTACAGCTCCGGTAAGCGGATACATTGGAAGAATTCCTCACAAAAAAGGAAGTCTGATCTCCAGAACAGATGTGAATCCCTTGACTTTATTATCAGACATCAGTGAGATTTACGCCTACTTTTCTTTAAGCGAACTGGATTTTATCGCTTTTCAGAATAAATATGAAGGCGCAAGTTTAGAAGAAAAGCTGAAAAATATGCCCATGGTAGAGTTGGTGATTGCAGACAACAGCATTTATCCGCAAAAAGGAAAAATGAGCATCGTAGACGGACAGTTTGACAAATCTACAGGAGCAATCAGTGTTCGTGCGGTTTTCCCAAATACCAACGGAACGTTGAGAACCGGAAATACAGGCAGAGTTCGTATGCCTCAATTGATATCGAATGCTGTCATTATTCCTCAGGAATCTACGTTTGAGATTCAGGATAAAACTTATGTTTATGTAGTTGGTAAAGACCAGAAAGTAACCGGTAAGCCTGTAAAAATCTCAGGAAAAACTGAAAACTATTATTTTATTTCCGAAGGAATACAGCCGGGAGAAAAGATTGTATTCACAGGAATCGGAATGTTAAAAGATGGTGCTTCTATCAAGCCGAAAGCGATTTCATCCGACAGCTTACTGAAAGCAAAACCATTATAACCGTTTAAACTTCTTTAACCACAAAAGTTTTTAAGCACTTAAGTTATTGTAAGTTAAAAAGCAATCGCTCAATAAGTACACATAAGGTTTTGAAAATCTTTGATTTTCAGCTAAAGTGAACTTCATGCAAAGTTTTTAATTAAACTAAAAGCTATTTAAGTGTTAAAAATTTAAAGCTAAAAAGTTTAAACCACATTAAAAAATAAACTTCTTATGTTAAAACAATTTATAGAAAGACCGGTACTCTCTACCGTGATCTCCATAATACTTTTATTATTGGGGGCGCTCTCCCTCTTTAATTTACCCATTGCCCTCTTTCCGGATATTGCTCCGCCGAGCGTTCAGGTAACGGCTTTTTATCCGGGAGCCAATGCGGAGGTTGTTGCGCGCTCTGTAGCCACGCCTATCGAAGAAGCTGTGAACGGGGTCGAAAATATGACATACATGACTTCCAACTCCAGTAACGACGGTACGATGACGCTGAATGTTTTCTTCAAGCAGGGTTCTGATGCAGATAATGCGGCGGTAAATGTACAAAACCGTGTATCGAAAGCGATGAGCCAGCTTCCGCAGGAAGTTGTTCAGGCGGGAGTTTCTACGCAGAAAGTACAAAACAGTATGATCATGTTCATGGGGTTATCCAGTAACGATCCTAAACAATACGACGAACTTTTTTTACAGAATTATCTGAAAATTAATATCATTCCGCAGATTCAGCGTATTCCCGGCGTTGCTCAGGCGCAGGTTTTCGGAACGAGAGATTATTCTATGAGACTCTGGCTGAAACCGGACAGATTAGCCGCAAACGGACTTTCGCCTCAGGAAGTTCTGAATGCAGTGAAAGATCACAATTTAGAAGCCGCTCCCGGTCGTTTGGGACAGGGAAGCAAGGAAACTTATGAATATATTTTAAAGTATAAAGGGAAATTAAACAAGAACGAAGACTACGAAAACATTGCTATTAAAGCCAATACAGACGGTTCATTTTTAAGATTAAAAGATGTAGCAAGAGTAGAATTCGGATCTTATACCTATACAGCAGCTAACAGAGTGGACGGGAAACCGGTAGCCGGATTTGCGATTATGCAGACTGCCGGTTCCAACGCCAACGAGATCTTAACGGAAATTGAAAAACAGGTAGATCAGTTCAAAACCACGCTTCCAAAAGGAGTGGAACCGATCATCATGTATAATTCTAAAGATTTCCTAGACGCGTCTATTCATCAGGTTGTTGAAACTTTAGTGATTGCATTTATCCTGGTATTTATTGTAGTGTATATTTTCCTTCAGGATTTCAGATCTACTTTAATTCCTGCCATTGCCGTTCCGGTTGCGATTATCGGTACATTCTTTTTCTTACAGTTATTTGGTTTCAGTATCAATATGCTGACTTTGTTTGCCTTGGTACTCGCGATTGGTATTGTAGTGGATGATGCAATTGTTGTGGTAGAAGCGATTCACTCCAAAATGGAACATACCGGAATGCCTGTGGAACAAGCCACCACAAGTTCGATGAGTGAAATTTCCGGAGCGATTATTTCCATTACTCTGGTGATGTGTGCCGTATTTATTCCGGTTGGTTTCATGCAGGGACCTGCAGGAGTTTTCTACAGACAGTTTGCCTTTACACTGGCAATTGCCATTATGATTTCTGCGGTGAATGCCTTAACATTAAGTCCGGCTCTTTGTGCTTTATTATTAAATGATCCTCAGGGAGAACACGGTGAACATGGAAAAAAAACAGGTTTCGGAGCGAGATTTTTCAATGCTTTTAATACAAGCTTTAATAATTTAACGAAGAAATATATTTACAGTCTTAAATTTTTAATTAAAAACAAATGGGTTGCCGTTGGAGGACTGATTTTACTGACTGCTGCAAGTGTTTTCTTAATTAAAAAAGCACCGTCAGGATTTATTCCTACTGAAGATCAGGGTTTCATTTTGTATGCCGTGAATACTCCTCCGGGAAGTTCATTAGACAGAACACATAACGCAACAGAGCAGATTGATAAAATCATCAACGGTGAAAAAGCGAAAAAAAATCTCTGGGTTGCAGACGGTCTGAATTTCATCAGTAACGCGAATGCCTCTCCGTATTCCGCAGGTTTTATTAAATTAAAAGACCATGATCAGCGAGGTGAAATCAGTGATCCGGATCAGATTGCAGCAGGATTAACGGGGAAAGTTTCGCAGGTAAAAGATGCCAGTGCATTCTTCTTCAACTTCCCAACCGTTCAGGGATTTGGTAACGTTTCCGGTTTTGAATTTATGCTTCAGGACAGAACGAACGGCTCTTTGGAACAATTAGGAACCAACACTCAGGCTTTCATCGGAGAATTAATGAAGCGTCCGGAAATTGCATTTGCTTTTACAACGTATGCAGCAGGAAATCCTCAATTCACAATTGAGGTTGATAATGATAAAGCCAATCAGTTAGGCGTTTCAATTACAGAATTGATGCAGACGATGCAGATCTATTACGGAAGCAGCTTTGTTTCAGATTTCAACCGATTCGGAAAATACTACAGAGTAATGGCTCAGGCAGATATTCCTTACCGTACGGATGCGAATTCTTTGGAGGGAATTTATGTTAAAAATAAATCCGGCGAAATGGTTCCTGTAAAAACATTGGTGACTTTAAAAAGAAGTTTTGGACCTGAAACGGTGACCAGAAACAATTTATTCAATGCCGTTACAATTAACGGAACACCGAAGCCGGGTTACAGTACCGGAGATGCGATTAAAGCAGTGGAAGAAGTAGCACAGAAATCACTTCCGAGAGGTTATGGTTACGAATGGACGGGAATCACCCGTGAAGAGATTAAAACAAGCGGACAGACTGCATTTATCTTTATGCTGAGTATTTTGTTTGTCTATTTCTTATTGGCAGCGCAGTACGAAAGTTATATTCTTCCGTTTGCCGTTATTTTAACGATTCCTACTGGTATTTTCGGAGTATTTGCTTTCACAGGGCTGGCTGGAATTGATAACAACATTTACGTTCAGGTCGGATTGATCATGCTGGTCGGATTATTGGCGAAAAATGCCATTCTTATTGTAGAATTTGCCGTACAGCGAAGAAATGCAGGAAGATCTTTATTAGAATCTGCACTTCAGGCTTCGAGATTACGCTTGAGACCGATCTTAATGACCTCGTTTGCCTTCATCATCGGGATGCTTCCGTTAGTTTGGACTCAGGGAGCCTCTGCAAAAGGAAATCATTCAATCGGGATGAGTACTGTGGGTGGAATGTTGACAGGAGTTGTATTCGGAGTATTCATTATTCCTGTGATGTTTGTGATTTTCCAGTATTTACATGAAAAAATGCCGAGCAGAAAAAAGAAAAGACTTCAAAGACAGAAACTGGAGGCAGAACTTTTAGCAGCAGCTCACTAATATATGATTGACAAAACTTTGAGATTTTCAAACAGGAATTTAAACGCAAAGATTTATTATTAATTGCGAATATTTTTAAAGGAGCAAAGAAAGCGACAAGTCGCTGATGAAGCTGGATGATTAAAGTTCGCTTCTTAAAATCAATTTTATTGATTAAATCTTTGCTCTCTTAAATATTTTACATCAAAAATTTTCCTTTGCGTTAAAAAATTTCAAAACAAAAAGTAGAAAAAACTGCTTTGAAACAATTTCTCAAAGTTTTGTAATCCATTAAAAATTTAAACCTTTATGAAAAGAATAAAAAATATCATCATCACTTTTGGACTGGCTTTGGTTTCAGTCTCCTGTGTGTCGAAACTGGCATACAAGGAGCCTGAACTGGAGCTTCCCGAAACTTTTAAATATACCGCAACAGCAGATACAGCAAGTGTTGCGAATCTGGAATGGAGACAGTTTTTCAGCGATCCGATGCTGCAAAATTTAATCGAAAAAGGAATTAAAAACAACTATGACTTACAGATTGCTTTAAAACAGGTTGCTTCTTCACAGGAAAAACTGAAACAGGCAAAGTATCTTCAGTATCCTGATGTTGGTTTCGGAGTTTCCACACAGATTTCCAAGCCTTCCAAAAACAGCATGAACGGACAAAGTTTGAACCTATTCTTAGGAAAAAGCTATGTTGAAGATTACAATGCAGCATTCAATTTGTCTTGGGAAGCAGATATTTGGGGCAAAATTAAAAATCAGCAGGAAGTTTCAAAAATGCAGTATCTGCAGACTTACGAAGCAACAAAAGCCATTCAGACACAGGTTGTTGCAGCTATTGCACAGGGATATTACAATCTGTTGATGCTGGACAAACAATTGCAGATTGCCCAATCTAATCTGGAACTCAGCAACCGTACGCTTTCTCTTACAGAAAAATTATGGCAAAGCGGTGACACCACTTCTCTGGGAGTTCAACAGGCAACGGCTCAGAAACAATCGACTGAACTTTTGATCACACAATTGGAGCAAAATATTGCCATTCAGGAAAATGCATTGAGTATTTTGGTGGGTGAAAATCCGGGAAAAATCAGTAGAACGATTGAAATGTCTGAAACTTCTTTGCCTAAGGATATTTCGGCAGGACTTCCCGCAGCAATGGTGAGTCGTCGTCCCGATGTCCGTCAACAGGAACTTGTTTTGCTGGAATCCAATTCTATGATAGGAATTGCGCAGGCAAACATGTACCCTTCATTGAAAATTACGGCAAACGGTGGAGTCAATTCATTTAAAATTGATAACTGGTTTCAGATTCCTGCTTCATTGTTCGGGTCTGTTTTAGGAGGATTGACTCAGCCGATTTTCCAGAAAAGACAATTGAAAACGGATTTAAATGTTGCTAAAATCCAGAGAGAGAAAAACGTATTGGCGTTCCGTCAGTCAGTTTTAAATGCGGTAGGAGAAGTTTCTGATGCTTTGGTTTCCAATGAGAGTTTAAAAGTTCAGGAAGAAAAAGCAACGGAACAGGTAGCAACCTTAAAAAACGGAATCAAAAGTGCCGAAATGCTGTACAAAGGCGGAATGGCAAATTATTTAGAAGTGATAACAGCTCAGGGAAATTCTCTGCAGGCAGAACTGAATCTTGCGTCCGTAAAAAGACAGAGATTGAGCAGTATTGTAGATTTGTACCGGGCTTTAGGTGGCGGTTGGAAGTAGTAAATTTAAATTATATTGTTAATAATGCGGTCTTTCGGGGCTGCATTTTTTGTTTTAATTTAACATAAAGATTATTTTTGTATCTTATAAAAAAATTAATAACATGAATCAAAACTTAGTCGTATTTTCGAATTTTAGACAAAAATTATCTGGACAACACCAACTTAAAAATGGCAATGAAACTTTTACGGGTCTTATTATTTACAATTTTAAAGGACAATCACTAAAAGAAACTTTAGAAGTTACCGTTCGATTAACCACAAGTGAATATGGAGAAATTTCAATCGATGATGGCAATATACTTAACTCAAATATAGTTCATATGGATTTCAGTCCCAATTGGCAAGATTACTCAGTTAATAATGATGGGATTTTAACCATCAATGGTAAATCTGCAAAATGCGGCATTTATGAAGTTAAAATAATTCAAATCTAATAAGTTATGCCTGAAATATCAAAAGAATATACACTTTTAAAACAAAATATAGACATTAGATTTTTAGAAAAAATATTGTTTGAATTTGAATCTAAAAATAAGGATTTATATATTGAAATTCATCACCAAATTTCTGAGGAGATAATTAATGACTATATTAAATTTTGTATTGAAGCAGAGAATAATACACTTGGTTTATTACGGCTAGGTGAAGTATCAAAAATTTCAGTTGAAAATATCAGACAACAATATAATTTAAGAACAGAAGACAAATTTTATTTTGATGTATTAATCTTTAATGAAGATAGAAAAATAATTGGAAAATTAAATTCGTGGGGGTACAAAAAAGGAGGTCCTTATCATATATTTCATATGTATGTAAAAGAAACACATAGAGGAAGAGGACTTGGAAAATTACTATTATTTAAAACAATTAAAATTGCACTTGATAATATTCCTGAACTATCAAAATTTGACCTTCAAACACATGAAAGCAATGTGCCTGCACAAAAAACAATATGTCAAATAGGTTTTGTTCTAAAATAGTACAGTGTGTCATTTCAAAAAATTTATTTCAAAGCCTCTTTATTAATATATTCAATCAACCCCTCAAAATCCTCCTGTGAATATCCCAACTGCAAATAATGAATATCATCCGCTTTTCTGTACCAAGTCAATTGACGTTTTGCGTACCTCCGGCTGTTTTTTTTAATTTCGGAAACGGCAAAATCAAGATCCCATTCTCCATCAAAATATTTAAATAATTCGGAATAGCCAACCGTATTTAAAGCGGTGAGATGTTTAAATTTCTCAATACTTTTTGCTTCTTCCAGCAAGCCTTTTTCCATCATCATATCCACTCTCCTGTTAATCCGGTCGTACAACTCTTCTCTCGGCGCTTCAATTCCGATACGGATGGTTTTAAAATCTCTGGAATCCTGTGAAACAGCTATTTGTTCAGAATATTTTTTATTCGTCTGCCAAATAACATCGATAGCCCGTAAAAGTCTTCTGTGATTGTGAAAATCTACTATGGCAAAATATTCGGGATCAAGCTCTTTCAGAATTTCCTGAAGTTTTTCGATTCCTTCATTTTCGAAAATTTCCTGTAATTTTTTCTGATTGTTTTCATCCGCTTCAGGCAAATCATTCAACCCTTCAATCACCGCTTTTTCATACATCATGCTTCCACCAACTAAAATGACGGTATCATGTTTTTCGAAAAGTTCACTGATTTTTTTTAAGGCATCTTCTTCATATTGCCCGATCGAATAATATTCTTCAACGGAAAGGCTTCCGATAAAATGATGAGGTGCTTCGGCAAGTTCTTCAGCAGACGGTGAAGCCGTTCCGATTTTCATTTCCCTGAAAAACTGTCTCGAGTCACACGAAACAATCTCTGTGCTGAAATGTTTTGCCACATCAATTGCCAGTCTTGTTTTACCAATTCCGGTGGGTCCTACAACAGAAATTAAATTTTTCTTTTTCACCGCGCTAATTTACGAAAATGAGTGAATTCTGTTTTACCGAAAAAAAAGACAATATATTTCCATGTTTCTTAGGTAAGTTAAAAATTTACAAAATGATTGCATGAACTTTTTATTCTAAAAGAAACCATTTAATTTAAGGAGTTAAGTACAATTAAGAATCAAATAGATTTTTAGAAAATATTATGACTTAAAGCAGAGCTCACCTTAATATCCTAAACTCCTTAAATTAAATCTTAATGTTCCAAATAAACTTTCCTACTACTAAAGACTTACTTTCTGGAAGATTAGAAGAACGAAGATGGAAGTTAAAATCGGTATTCAATAATATCCACAACAATCTTCCCGCTTCCTTCTTCCCTCTTCCAGCTTTCAACATTAGCAAAACTATAGACTTAAATGTTTATCTTTGTAAGACAATAAAAAACTATGATTTTATCAATGACCGGCTTTGGTAGAGCCGAAGACGTTTTTGAAGGCAAAAAAATTACCATCGATATTAAATCCCTGAATAGCAAGAGCTTCGATTTAAATATCAAAATTCCTTTGAGATATAAAGAGAAGGAATTTGAGGTAAGAAAAATTCTGAACGATAGAATAATCCGTGGAAAAGTAGACTGCTACATCAATATAGAAAATCTTGAAGAGTCCAACGATGTAAAAATTAATAAAAGTTTAATTGATTCTTACATGAAGGAGCTGAAAAACATCGCTTCAGACGGACCTGATTTCGAATATCTGAAAATGGCGGTAAGGCTTCCGGATGCGATTACTTCAAGACCTGACGAATTATCTGAAGGAGAATGGGAAGCTTTGGCAAAAATTGTAAATGCTGCCGTGGATCGTTTTGAAGAATTCAGAAGAACGGAAGGTAAAATTTTGCATGAAGAACTTGAAAGAAATATTCAGAATATTGATAAATACTTAGGTGAAGTTATTCCGTTCGAAGAAGACAGAATTTCTGCCGTGAAGGAGCGTTATCAAAAAACTTTAAAAGAGTTTGAGAATGTAGATGAAACCCGTTTCTATCAGGAAATGGCTTATTTTACAGAAAAACTGGATATTTCGGAAGAAAAAGTAAGACTTTCCCAACATTTGAAATATTATAAGGAAGTAATGGACAATGAAGATTTCAACGGGAAAAAACTTGGATTTATTTCTCAGGAAATCGGTCGAGAAATCAACACATTAGGTTCCAAAGCCAATCATTCGGAAATTCAGAAACTGGTAGTCATGATGAAGGATGATCTAGAGAAGATTAAAGAACAAACGTTAAATGTGCTTTAAATTCAACGTTTAATGCTTAAAATTCAACGTTAAAAACTTTGGATAAGCAAAATAATTTTGAATAATAGATTTTAACTTTAAACTAAAAACTTTGAATAATAAAGTTATCATATTTTCTGCACCGTCAGGAAGCGGAAAAACAACATTGGTAAAGCATTCTCTGGAGGTTTTTAATGAACTGAAATTTTCGATTTCATGTACAACAAGACAGCCGAGAGGCAGTGAAGTTCATGCAGTGGATTATCATTTTTTAACGCCCGATGAATTCAGACAGAAGATTGCTGAAAATGCTTTTGTAGAATTTGAAGAGGTTTATACCGACAAATACTACGGAACATTAAAATCCGAAGTAGAAAAAATCTGGAACGAAGGAAAAGTGGTTATTTTTGATGTCGATGTAAAAGGCGGAATTTCCTTAAAGAAATATTTCGGAGAACAGGCTTTGTCGATTTTCATTGAACCGCCTTCCATTGAAGAACTGGAACGAAGATTGATCTCAAGGAACACAGATGATGCAGAAACCATCAAAACGCGTGTGGCAAAAGCAGAAGAAGAAATGTCTTACGCGAAGGAATTTGATAAAATCGTCATTAACAGCGATCTGAACGAAGCAAAAAAAGAAATAGAAAGTTTAATAAAAAATTTTATTGGAAGTTAAAGACCGGATGATGGAAACGGGAAGCTTGAGGTTTATTAAACAACTTCAAAATTCTAATTTTAATTCCTGAATTTTAATTTCTGATTCTAAAACATTGAGGTTGATATGAGTACCGAAACATTAGAAAAAGCTAAATCTGCGATTCCTGTAAGAGGATTTCTGGATATAAAAGATATAGCAATTCCTCAAGGAGAAGAGCTTGTACAGGCGATTCTTAAATTGAAAGAAGAAAAAAACGCCATTATTCTGGCGCATTATTACCAACCCGGAGACATTCAGGATATTGCTGATTTTCTGGGAGATTCTCTGCAACTGGCAAGACAGGCAAAAGATACGGATGCAGATATGATTGTTTTCTGTGGAGTTCATTTCATGGCGGAAGCGGCTAAAATTCTGAACCCGACTAAAAAAGTAGTTCTTCCCGATACAATGGCAGGATGTTCATTGGCAGACGGATGTTCCGGAGAAGGTTTGAGAAAAATGCGCGAACAGCATCCGAATGCTTTGGTGGCAACCTACATCAACTGTAACGCAGAAACGAAAGCGGAAAGTGATATTATTGTTACCAGCTCAAATGCTGAAACGGTAATTGAAGCCTTACCGAAAGACCGGCCGATTATTTTTGCACCGGATAAAAATTTAGGAAGATATTTATCTCAGAAAACAGGACGCGATATGATTCTTTGGGACGGAAGCTGCATCGTTCACGAAGCATTTTCTATGGAAAGAATTGCAAAACAACTGGCAGATAATCCGGATGCAAAATTAATTGCACACCCTGAAAGTGAAGAAGCGGTTTTAAAACTGGCTCATTTTATCGGTTCAACTTCTGCCCTTCTGAATTATGTTGAAAAGGATGACTGTCAGAAATTCATTATTGCTACAGAAGAAGGAATTCTTCACGAAATGAAAAAGCGTGCTCCTCATAAAGAATTAATCCCTGCTTTGGTTTTTGATGAAAGCTGTAACTGCTCGGAATGTTTCTACATGAAGCGTAATACCATGGAAAAACTGTATTTATGTATGAAATATGAGCTCCCGGAAATTATCATCGATGAAGATTTAAGATTAAGAGCTTTAAAACCTATTGAAGCGATGCTTGATCTTTCTAAAAGTATAAAATAAATAAAAGCACTGTTTTGGCAGTGCTTTTTTGTTCTTAAGATTAATTTTCAAAACAGTCTGCGCTTACATCTACGCACATCTGACAGTTTTGTGATAATGCGAAGTAACTTGCACATGAAGCTGAATATTCCGGTCCGTTTCCGTAATTATTCTGAACAGGACATCCCGCACAACTTGTTGCTCCTTTGATTTCTTTTAATTTTGATCTTGATAGTTTTTTCATAATAATTATAATTAAGTTTTTAACCTTCCAGAATTAAGCAGCTATTGGGATTAGACGGATCATAATTGTTTAGATAAAGACAAACTCTGTGTCCTTTAAGATCTGTACATACCGCACAGCCTTTAGGTCCACAATCCGAATCTACCACACAATTGTCTGTAATACCTCCGCTAATGGAGCGAAGATTTTGTCTGCTTAGTTTTTTTAGATTTTTCATATAATTAATTTGTTTTGGTGAATGCCTAAAATTAATAAAAAAACACAACAAATCACCTTCTGTTGATAAAATAATTCCTTTTTCCTAACAATCTTTTAATAAGATTACTATTTGTTTTAAGATATTTTAGAATAAAGCCTATTATAAAGCACTATTAAATATTTAAAAATCAAAAACTTAATCAACAGATTAGTACTTTACAGGATGTTGATTGAATAAAAAAATTAGTTACAATTTGTGAAACTAATTCAATTAAATTCAACCAACCAAGTAAATTATTCAAAAAAATTTGTACATTTGTTCATACAGCAATGAATTTTTTAATAAACATATCTGATATTTCCACTCCGATTTTCTCAATTTCGGAAGTATCTTTTGTTTCTATTATTGCTACAACAACTACAACTACCCCATAACGGGGTGCATTTTCACATATCATGATAAGTCTTCGTGCTCTTTTTTCTAAAGAGTAAAATTCAATTTTCTATAATTAAAAAACAAATAATGAAAGTTTTAAAATTCGGGGGAACTTCAGTTGCCCATTCACAAAATATAATGTTAGTAGAAAACATTATTAAAAAAGAATCTCAGAAAAACAGAATCATCGTTGTAGTTTCAGCACTTCACGGGGTTACAGATCAATTGATAAAGGCTGCAGAAGCCGCTTCCCACAATAATGAAAATTATCTTCAAATCCTTAAAAATCTCGAAGAAAAACATTTAGATCTTGTTAAAGACCTGATTCCTTTTTCAGAACAAAGTTCATGGCTCAGTTTCGTAAAAAAACATTTTAATGATATTGAGGACATCTGTAACAGCATTTTTATATTGAAAGAGTTTACAGACAGAATCAAAGATAAAATTACGTCATATGGCGAATTTCTTTCTTCAAATATTATTACAGCCAGACTGAAATCAAATGGTTCGGATGCTTGCTGGATGGATTCTCACATCGTTACAGACAGTAATTTCACCAATGCAAAAGTAAATTTTGAAGCCACAGAAAATAATCTCAGCCAATTTCTGAATGAAAATAAAAATCAGATTATTATCACTCCGGGATTCATTGCAAAAGATGCAAAAGAAAATGCCACAACATTAGGAAGAGGCGGTTCAGATTACACGGCGTCAATCATTGCTTCTGTTCTCCATGCAGATGAACTTGAGATCTGGACTGATGTAAGCGGAATGATGACTTCAGATCCGCGATTGGTTTCCAATGCAAAACCTATTGTTGAAATTTCATATTCTGAAGCGATGGAACTTTCTCATTTTGGGGCAAAAGTTTTGTATCCTCCCACCATTCAGCCGGTAATGGTGAAAAATATCAACCTGAGAATCAAAAATACTTTCGATCCGGAAGCTCAGGGAACATTAATTTCTCATCATGTAAAAAAATCTCATTTTGAAAATGAACAAATTGCTGTCGGTGTATCCAATATGAGCCACGTTGCTCTGCTTACTGTAGAAGGAAGCGGAATGATAGGCATTCCCGGAGTTTCCGCAAAACTATTCCAGTGTCTAAGTCAGGAGAAAATTAATGTCATTTTAATTACCCAAAGTTCTTCAGAACACTCTATTACAATTGCAATCAGCGAAAAAGATATTTTCAATGCAAAAAGTGCCATTGATTCTGCTTTTGAAGATGATTTAAAGCTGAAAAGAATTGATCCGGTAAAAATAGAAACAGATCTTGCCATTGTTGCTTTAGTGGGAGAAAACATGAAAAGCAGAAGCGGCGTGAGTGCCAAAATGTTCGGTTGTCTGGGAAATAACGGCATCAATATCAGAGCAATTGCACAGGGATCATCAGAAAAAAATATCAGCATTGTTATATCAGAAAAAGATATTACAAAAGCGGTTAATGTATTGCATGAAGAATTTTTTGAGTCCGAAATAAAACAAGTACATCTCTACATCTGCGGAACAGGAAATGTGGGAATGAAGTTAATTCAGCAGATCTATAGCCAGAACGAATATCTTAAAGAGCACCTTTCAGTTAATTTAAGAATTGCAGGACTGTCCAACAGCCGTAAGATGATTTTCTCAGACAAAGGGATTTCAGAAAATGAATTTACCAGCTTCGATCAAAATGGTCAGGAAGCTTCTGCGGAAAAATTTGCGCAGGAAATTATTTCAAGAAATCTAAGAAACTCTGTCTTCGTAGATGTTACAGCGAGTTCCGAAGTTCCGAATATCTATGAGCAACTTCTGAAGAAAAGTGTAAATATTGTTGCGTGTAATAAGATTGCCGCTTCTTCTGATTTTGAAAATTATAAAAATTTAAAAAATACAGCCAGAAACCACAGTTGTCAATTTCTGTTTGAAACCAATGTGGGAGCAGGATTGCCGATTATCGGAACAATTAATGATCTTATCCGAAGCGGCGATAAAATTACTTCGATTCAGGCGGTTCTCAGCGGAACTTTAAATTTTGTGTTCAACAATTACGACGGAAGCAGGACATTTTCTGAAATTGTTGCTCAGGCTCAAAAAGGAGGTTATACAGAGCCCGATCCCCGACTTGATTTGGCGGGAACAGATGTTGCCAGAAAAATTCTGATTCTTGCCAGAGAAGCAGGTTATTCCATTGAATTTAATACCATTGAAAATGAAAGTTTTCTTCCTGAAGAATGCATGAAAGGAACCGTAAACGACTTTTATGATGCACTTTCCAAGTATGAAGATCATTTCAGGAATCTTTTGGAAGAAGCAAAAAGTAAAGGCAAAATTTTAAAATATGTTGCTGAATTTAAAGAGGGAAAAGCAAAAGTAGGATTAAAGCATATTGCTCCGGAAAGCGATCTTTTTCACCTGTATGGAAAAGATAATATCGTAATTTTCAAAACGTTGAGGTATTATGAACAGCCTCTTGTTGTAAAAGGTGCGGGAGCAGGTGCAGAAGTTACAGCAAGTGGTGTTTTCGCAGATATTCTCCGTTCTGTTTAAAAATTGAGTTATGAAAAAAGTTAAATTAAAAGTTCCTGCTACCATTGCCAATCTGGTTTGCGGATTCGATATTTTAGGAATGGCAATCCATGAACCGTTTGATGTAATGGAACTGAAACTGCTGGAAACCTCTGAGATCATCATCAGACACACAGACGATTTCGGACTCCCAGAAGAAACGTCAAAAAATGTTGCCGGAAAAGTTTTATTGAAAATTCAGGAGGAATTAAACCTTAAAAACGGCTTCGAGGTAATCATCCATAAAAAAATAAAACCCGGAAGCGGATTGGGTTCCAGTGCGGCAAGTGCAGCAGGATCCGCTTTTGGAGCCAACTGGTTGCTGGGAAATATTCTCTCTAAAGAAGAAATGATTTATTTTGCCATGTTTGGTGAAGAATTAGCTTCAGGAGTAAAACATGCAGACAATATCACGCCCTGTATTTTTGGTGGAATAACATTAATCAAATCTTCAAATCCTATTGATATTATTCCGCTGAATTCTCCGGACTTATTTGTAACGGCGGTTCATCCGCAGATTGAAGTAAAAACTTCTGATGCAAGACAGATTCTGAAGAAAAATATTCTGCTGAAGGATGCCATAGAGCAATGGGGAAACATTGCAGGTCTGGTTGCCGGAATTCAGAACAATGATTTCGAACTGATCGGTAGAAGTTTAAAGGATGTTATCGTAGAACCCGTAAGAAGTCTCCTGATTCCTAAATTTAATGAAATAAAAGAAAAAAGTCTCGGTTTAGGTGCTTTAGGCGGAGGTATTTCAGGTTCCGGACCTTCGGTTTTTATGCTTTCCGAGAATGAAAAAATTTCATACGAAATAGCAGAAATGATGAAATCTGTTTACAGTAAAATCAACATTGAAAGTTTCGCCTATGTCTCTAAAGTAAACCCTAAAGGAATAGAAATTATTGAAGAATAAAAATCAGCCTATGAAGTATTATAATTTAAAAGATAAAGAAGAAGTTGTTGATTTCAAAACAGCTACCATAAAAGGACAGGGAAAAGAAAAAGGACTGTTTTTCCCAGAATACATCCCATTATTTGAAAAAGATTTTATTGAAAATTTAGACCTTTACAGCGATGAAGAAATTGCTTACCGATGCATGAAAGATTTTGTGGGCGACGAAATTCCTTCGGAGATTTTAAAAGAAATCGTTTCAGAAACCATCAATTTTGAAATTCCGTTGAAAAAAATCAATGAAAACATCTATTCTTTAGAACTTTTTCATGGTCCAACTTTAGCCTTTAAAGATGTGGGAGCCCGATTTATGAGCCGCTGTCTGTCTTATTTCCTGAAAAGTGAGAATAAAAAAGTAACCGTTTTGGTGGCTACATCCGGAGATACGGGAGGAGCCGTTGCGAATGGATTTTATAAAACTGAAAATATTAATGTGGTTATTCTTTACCCAAAAAACAGGGTAAGCGAAGTTCAGGAAAAGCAGTTAACGGCACTCGGCGAAAACATTTCTGCTTTAGAAGTTGACGGCAGCTTTGACGATTGTCAGAATTTAGTAAAACAGGCTTTCTCGGACGCAGAAATTAATTCAAAATTATTTTTAACATCTGCCAATTCCATAAATGTCGCAAGATGGCTTCCTCAGCAAATTTATTATCTGCTCGCGCTGAAGCAATGGAAAAAAACAGAAAAAGAGAAGCCTGTTATTTCCGTCCCAAGCGGAAACTTTGGTAATCTGTGTGCCGGAATTTTAGGTTATTTCCGGGGACTTCCTGTTGAACATTTTATTGCGGCATGCAACGAAAATGATGTTATTCCCAACTATTTAGAAACAGAAAAACTACAGATAAAAGAAACAGTAGCCACACTTTCTAACGCAATGGATGTAGGAAATCCGAGTAATTTCGTGAGAATTTTAACGCTTTTCGGGAATAAGTTTCAGGATATAACGGATATGATTTCAGGATATTCTGTGGATGATGAAAAAACATTAGCTGCGATTAAAAATGTGCATGAAAAATACAGTCATCTGCTCGATCCTCATGCTGCAGTTGCGTATGCTGCTATGGAAAAACACTTTGAAGACAATCCTAAAAAGGGCTTTATTCTGGGAACCGCTCATCCCGTAAAATTTCCTCAGGCAGTAGAAAAAGCCATTCAGACTTCAGTAGATTTACCCGAGTCTTTAGAATTATTAATGAAAAAAGAGAAAAAAAGTGTTGAAATAAATCCAGATTTTGCAGAATTAAAACGATTTTTGCTTACAGAAATTTAAGAGTTATGAGCAGGATTTATTTAGAAAATGTAAAAATATATGCTTACCACGGTGTTCTTCCTGAAGAAAATATTGTTGGTACCTATTATATTGTAAATGCAGAACTTCATACCGACCTCTGGAATGCAGCAGATTCTGATGACCTTAAAGATACCATCAGTTACGCAGAAATCAACGAAATCATTCATGAGGAAATGAAAATAAAATCTAAATTGCTGGAACATGTAGCAGGAAGAATTATTTTTGCAATACATGAAAGGTTTCCGCAGGTAGATTATATTAAATTAAAAATTACCAAAACAGCTCCGCCGATGAAAGGGGAAATGACGGGCGCAAGTATAGAGCTTGAAAAAAGCTTTAAGCCTTAAACTAAATATTTATTAAAAAAATAACACAATTGAAAGTTGTAAAAATAGTATTTCTTCTGTTTTGTACGGGTATTTTCGGGCAGGCGAATATCAGCACAGAAATTCCGGACTATAATTTTCCGAAAGTGCGGTCTAATATAACGATGCCTGTGAGCATTCCGCTTTCAGAGATCAGCAACCTGATTAATGCATCGGTAAAAGATCTCATTTATCAGGACGATTCTTATACCGATAATAATAATGACCAGTTTAAGGTAAAAGTCTGGAAAACCCGCCCTATCCGGCTCGTGGGAGGAACCAATCAGAATATACTGATCGAAGTTCCTTTAAAAATATGGGCAGAAAAAGGCATCGGAACGCTGGGACTTTATACGTACCAGAACACCACTTTTGAAACGGTGATGTCTTTTAATGCAGCATTAAATTTTCAGAATAACTGGATTATTACGACCAGCACAAAACCCAACGGTTTCCGATGGGTAACACAGCCTGTTCTGGATTATGGTAAAATTAAAATCCCAATTACTTCTCTGGTTGAAAAAAGTCTGGTGGAACAACAGCAGAAATTCTGTAAAACCATCGACAGCCAAATGGCAGCACAGCTTAATTTTCAGCAATATGCAGTAATGGCTTGGAATGCATTTTCACAGCCTTTTAATATTTCTGAAGAATACAAAACCTGGCTGAAAGTTTCTCCGGTAAAGGTAAATATGACACCGCTAAAGTTTTATGCCAATCAGATTGATACTACGATCGGGATTGATGTTTTTTCTGAAACTTTTACAGGAAGCCAGCCTGCTTCAACACCGCCTATAAAATCGGCTCCAAACTTTACATTTATTTCTAGTTTGGGAAACCAGTTCCTGCTTCAGACGACCGCTAATATTCCGTATACGGAAGCGACCAATATTGCGAGAAATATGTTTTTGAATAAGGAATATGATGTAAGAGGTTCATCCGTAAAAATTAAAGATATTAAAGTATACGGCGTTGATGATAAGGTAATGATAGAGGCAGAAACCGAAGGGTATGTAAACGGAAAAGCGTTTATTTCCGGGATTCCTGTGTATGATGAAGCGAAAAAGAAAATTGTATTGTCTAATACAAAATTCAACCTGAAAACAGCCAATATTCTACAGAAAACAGCGACGCTGCTCTTCAGAGGAAGAATCGTAAAAATGATCGAAGAAGAATACGGAATTCCTACTCAAGAACTGGAAAATAGTTCAAAGAAAAGCATCGAAGAAGCATTAAATAAAGAATATTATAAAGGTTTAAAAATGAACGGAAAAGTATTCAGCCTCAAACCAAGTAAAATCCTTCTCAATCCTTACGGAATTACTGCCGTTATTGATACCAAAGCCACTTTAAAATTAACACTAACAGGAATTTAAAATTTATAAAAACTAATATAACCTCATGAAACATTTAAAAATTGTAGAATTCAATAGATCCAGTAAAGGAAAAAGATTTGCAAATTATATAATAGATCTTATTATTTTTTACATATTACTTTCATTAATTTTTGCTTTTTTAATCTTGATAAGTCCTGCTTTCAACGGATGGCTTTCAAATGCAGGCGAAATCGAACAAAGACTTCTAAGTATCGCGTCTTATGCTATTTATATGTTTTCAGTGGAAATGATAACCGGAGGAAGAAGTGTTGGGAAGTTTATTACAGGTACTAAAGTAATGATGATTGACGGAACGAAACCTACTTTTGGACAGTTGCTTTTGAGAAATATTTTCAGGTCTATTGTTTTAATAGATCAGCTTTCGTTTTTAGGAGAAAATGGATTTCATGATTCCTGGAGTAATACGCGAGTTATTGATATTAAAAATTATGAGACTGAAAGACAGGCAAAAAGCGAAATAGAGAGCATTGGCACGAAAGAAATTGCTTAAAAATTTTTGTTCGAAAATAAATTTTACTATATTTGCACACCTCAAAAATGGTAAATGGTACTTTGGCCGAGCGGCTAGGCAGTGGTCTGCAACACCATCTACAGCGGTTCGAATCCGCTAGGTACCTCCAAAAACCCTAACTCATTTACTACAATGTTTTAGGGTTTTTTATTTTTACTATTTTACAACCAATTTATAACGAAGTTTTAAGCCTTTTTAATTTTAGTTTTTAATATCGGATATTGAACTTCTCTATCTGTATGGAATAAACATGATGAGTAAGCTGCCAAAATAATTATTTCTCTTGTGAGGTTTTCCGTAATAGGAGATTACAGAGATTTTATATATTGCAGAAAATTTTTAACTATGAAAAAAACCTTATTATTTTCAGCTATTTTGATTTATTCAATTATAAGTGCTCAACAAATATTAAAAACAAATGAAGGTAGGTATGTTATATTAAAAAATGATAAAACTTGGGAATATACAGAAGCACCAACTGCTTTCACTAAATCCGATGTTGTATATAGTGAACGGGGTATCTCAATGTTTAACAAGACGATAAAGCTAAAAAATGGTAAAAATGAACTTGTTGATGTAGAATTGGAAGTTGCTTTAGTTAAGGATTATGCGGAAAATTTAAAGTTTGACAAGATTGAGTCAATGATAGAATCAACATTACTGGAAGCGAAATACAGCTTAAAAAATAAGTCAACATTCAGCCCAATAAAAATAAGTTTTATGATTAGTGACGAAAAAGGAGTTGCGTTAATGCTTGAATATTCAGGACAAAATGATTATGGCGCTATGAAAGATGCAACAAAACTGACGTTTTTTACATTAGACGGAGTTCAGACTAAAACTTATTAATAATTAGCAAAGCTCCAAACGGAGCTTTATTTCTTTGTTATTTTATTTAAAAAATAGTTAAAAGTGTCAAAAAGACATGAAATAAATAGGTGAGAACTCCTTGCTTTTTCCCGACAATTCATTATTTAGACATTCACATTCGAAAACAAAAAACTTCCCAGAACAAACTGAGAAGTTTAAAAAACTGTTTAAAAACGAATGGAAATTGAATGTGTAAAACTACAATAAAGCCTTTCTAAACGAGTATGACCAGAGTCATAATACAAAAACCTCCCGCAAACGGGAGGCAAACTTACTGAGATACTAAAACATTTATATGTTATATTTCTAAAATTAATTATAATATGTTCTCCATTTTATGATTCCAGTCATATAAATAATTCCAATAACCGGCAACAAAAAAAAACCATAAAACACTAAACCTAAACTCTTTACATATTATATTTTTTAAGTTTATAAATATTACATAATAAAAATTATTGTATAAAACATTATATTTTTCACTAAATAATGATTAAATTTGCGTAAACTAAAATCATGACATTCAACGAAGCATTAAAACACAAGAAAAACATTTTAAAAAATTCCAGCGAGTTTACAAAAACGCTGTATGATTATATTATTATTCCAAGTATCGACGAAGAAGGTATTAAATACATTGAAGATTTTAAAAAATCTCCCGATTCTTTTATGGATGAGAGCTGTAAGAGATACAGCAGTAATGATAGGTTTAAAGTATTTTTATTTACTAAAAACCAAAACTAAAGCTTCCGTTTTCCCTTCTCTATTGCTATATTTTCCGCAAAAACAAAAAATCCCCGTATTTCTACGAGGATAAAAACTAATAACCATGAAAACTCAAATTAAACATGAGTGACTGCAAATTTATGAAATGTTAGTTTTACATACATCTATATCGAATATTAATTCCATCAATTAACAATTTTTATCAAAGATTAAAAAACTGTTAATATCCTTATAAAAGGATATATTTTCTTTAATATTCAACCCATTCCCCTTTTATTGCTGCGGTTACAGACCTATAGCAAATTAAACATTACTAGGTTTTCTTATTCTTTTAACAATCTAAGTTTTAACACTTATTAAGAAATAAAAAAAAAAATAAGCCCCCATTGCTGAGGGCTTATTTGGTGTGTAAACTATTAATTATTGTTATTCCTTAATGAACTTTTTCTGTACAGTTCCTTTAGAATCTTCAATATCGATTACATAAACTCCATTAATTAATGCATGAACATCAATTTTGTTGTTTAAGATAACTCCCGTTGATACCACCTGTCCTGCTGAATTATAAATCTTATAATTCGCTCTGCTGCTGATATTCTTAACATTCAGTACAGAACTCACAGGGTTCGGATAGATTAATATATCCGTCTGATTAATCGGGTTAGGAACAGGAAGCTTAGAAATTCTTACCGTGTAATCTTCTACTTCGCCATTCGGGAAGTTGGTACAATTTACAGGAATAACATCTTTGCCCATTGCTACTCTCATCACTACATATTTGTAGTCTACCAGACTGATGAATGCATCTGCAGGTACCGTAAATGTAGTGCTCGCAGTAGGATTACTGTTTGGTCCGTCAGCAAGGATTCTTTCATTAATATCGAAATATCCGTTTCTGTTGAAATCGATCCATACTGCAACTCCTGCTTTATTGTTTCCTGACAGTTTTTTATCAATTACGATTTTATTGTCGGAAGACCCCTGAATCAGTTCAATAAATTTAGCCGGAACTCCTGTATAATCTGTATAATTAGATCCTACGGAAGTATTCGTCATCTGAGGTTTACCATTTGGCGTTACCGTTACTTTAGAGATATACTCTGAAGTTGTTGTTCCGGTAGATGCCATCTGACAGTAAACAATTGTTGGTGTCGTGAAGAAATAAGGCAGTGTATATGTACCCGGAGTTCCGCTACAAACGTTTGCTACCTGCATTTCATATTTAGTCAGTTCCAATAAACCTGTAAGGGTAATCGTATTGGTATTAGACGGTACCATTGTCCAGCTCGGAATACCTACTTTTCTGTATCTCAGGATATAAGTAGCACCCGGGAAAGGATCCCATGTTACCTGCGCCGTAGTTGGAGTAATCGCTGTAATAGTAAGTCCCGGAGGAGGTAACTGACACGTTCTTTCCGTAGTAAACACTTTAGGATTAGACCAAGTGTTAATAGTGGTTTCTCCATTACAGATATTCGCCACCTGTACTTCATATGTAGTGTACGGAGTTAATCCGGTAAGAGGATATGTATTTAAAGGAGGTGCGGTGATATTCACCGTAGTCCATGTTCCTGTACCTACAATTCTGTATCTGATTACATAAGTAGCACTTGAT
The DNA here is from genome assembly GCF_037146035.1 of Chryseobacterium sp. MMO-72. Lineage (NCBI taxonomy): Bacteria > Pseudomonadati > Bacteroidota > Flavobacteriia > Flavobacteriales > Weeksellaceae > Chryseobacterium > Chryseobacterium sp. MMO-72. The sequence continues at coordinate 433,957 of NZ_JBBCWG010000001.1, read as the reverse complement.
ACAATTGGAGCCCATGTTACCAATGCAGAGTTTGTCGTAATATTAGTTACCGTTACACTCGGCGGCGTAGGATCACATCTTGTGGTAAACACAGCCGGAGTAGCAGTACCTTCAGTATTGTTACAAACCGCAACTACCATTACATCATATTTTGTAGCAGGATCTAAACCTGTAGTTATTGTATAAGATGTTGCCGGCGGCGCTATTACAACTGAAGAATTCACCCATGGTGTCGTTCCGTTCTTTCTCCAGTATACTTTATAACCCAGGTTATCAGGAGAAGGAGTCCAGTGTACAGTAGCTGCATTGTGAGCAATAGCATCTACATAAACATTCGTAGGCGCGGTTGTAGAACAAGGCTTAATGATAAATGTAAAGTCTACATAATTTCCATAAGGAGCCGGTCCGCATGGAGTTACCGTACCGATATAAGACGCTGCAAATCTTGCTCTGTAAGAACCTGAAGGACGACCCACAGAACTTATCGGAGCGTTAGCAACAGAATTTATATAACCTCCGGAATAATACACCTGCTCAGTAGCCGGATCAAATACTAAATCATTATTCCAGTCGATCCAGATATAATAATAATAAGTACTGGTTCCCGCATTCATGGAAACGTTGGCTACTCCTCCCGGTAATACTGAGAAACTGGTAGCAGAATTGTTTACATAGGCACTATAAGCAGTAGCCGTATAGTTCAGGTTTGTAAATCCGTTTGTAGTGGTAATCGTTTTTAAATAATTAGTTGTTGATGAAGAACCTCCCGTAGGAACACAATAATTTGTATAAACCGTACGTGGTCCTGACCAATAACTAATATCTGAACTGCTACATCTTGCTCTTACCCAAAAATAATACGTTGTACTTGACGCTAATCCGGTTACCAACTGGCTAGGTCCCGTTACACCGCTATATTGAGGAACTGTTGCTGCTGTAGGAGCAACTCCCGTAGTATTGTAATAAACATCATAACCGTTTGCCGGTGGTGTAGCCGGAACAGTCCACTGTATGGTTGCACTTGATGTCGTTGCATTTGCAATCACAAGACCTGTAGGAGGAAGACACGTCGGAGGAGCTACAACAGATAATGTAAAATCTACATAATTTCCGTATGCAGCAGGTCCGCAGGCACTATTTGCACCAATAAACGATGAAGAAGTACGAACTCTGTAGTTTCCTAAAGGCTGTCCTGCAGGGATTGCAATATTTGCCGTTGCCGTTGCAGTATAAGTAGTGGTTGCTAAAATAGTTTCTCCCGGATCGTTAAAGTCAAGATCATTATTCCAGTCTACCCATACATAATAAAAATAGGTACTTCCACCGGATGTCGCCAAGTTCGTCGTTACTGTAAATCCTGGTGAACTTAATACAACACTAGGACTATTTACATAAGCCTGATACGAAGAAGCTGTATAAGCTAAGTTTGTCCATCCGCCTGTAGTGGTAATATTATTCAGATAATAAGTTGTTGAAGAAGAACCTCCCGTAGGAACACAGTAATTTGTATAAACCGTACGTGGTCCTGACCAATAACTAATATCTGAACTGCTGCATTTCGCTCTTACCCATACATAATACGTTGTACTTGAAGCCAAACCGGTAATCAGCTGGCTAGGTCCCGTTACACCGCTATATTGAGGAACTGTTGCTGCTGTAGGAGTAACCCCCGTAGTATTGTAATAAACATCATAACCGTTTGCCGGTGGTGTAGCCGGAACAGTCCACTGTATGGTAGCACTGGATGTTGTTGCCGTAGTGATCGTAAGACCAGTCGGAGGCAGACACGTTGGAGGAGCCACAACAGATAAAGTGAAATCCACGAAATTTCCATACGGAGCTGGTCCGCACGAAGTATTTGCACCAATAAATGATGACGATGTACGAACTCTGTAGTTTCCGACAGCCTGTCCTGCAGGAATTACAATATTCGCGGTCGCGGTTGATGTATAAGTAGTGGTCGCAAGAATCGTTTCTCCCGGATCATTAAAATCCAGATCGTTATTCCAGTCTACCCAAACGTAGTAATAATATGTACTTCCACCCGAAGTAGCCAAATTCGTAGTCACTGTAAATCCTGGTGAACTCAATATCACACCCGGAGAGTTTACATAAGCCTGATACGAAGAAGCTGTATAAGCAAGGTTAGTCCATCCGCCTGTAGTCGTAACATTATTTAAATAATAAGTTGTAGAAGACGTACCACCTGTAGGAGTACAATATCCTGTATATACAGTAATAGGTCCTATTAACGAACTTTGAGCCGTTGAACTGCATTTTGCTTTAATCCATACGTAATACGTTGTATTAGCAGCTAAACCGGGAATTGTATAACTCGTTGCAGTTCCTGCAATACCCGTAATCTGTGGCGTTGCGGGAGGAGTTGTGGTGGTGCTGTAATATATTTCATAACCGTTTGCCGGAGGGGTTGATGCTGCCGCCCAACTTACAGAAGCACTGGAAGTAGTAACTGCTGTAGAAGTGAAACTAGACGGTCCAAAACAAGATGGCGGAGTCCATGTATAAATAAGACCATCCGAAGGCATTCCCGGAGTAGCAACAGTTGTATTAAATGATTGACTGCCTGTATTTGCCGTTGCTAAAGCAGAAGCCGTAAATAATGCTGTGGTAGCATTCTGTCTGTGATTAAAATCGGCATTGCTTGATCCTCTTAATCCTACCTGAGTAGTTCCGCTTACGGAAGTATTACCTATAAGATAACTTCCGCCTTTGTACACTACAGCAATCGTATTAGTAGTTTCTCTGAGTCTGATCTGAAAAGAAAAAGTATAAACACTCGTTGTAGAAGTTGAGTACGCTGGTCTGAAATCTGACCACTGTACTACGATTTCTCTGTTAGGAGCTGTACCTACAACCGCCCAACTGATACTTCCTGTCTTAGAATTAATATTAAAAATTGAATTTAAATCTTTACCCCATGCAGAAACAGCTCCTGCATAAGTTTCCGTACTGGAAATCGGGCTGTAAGTACCAGCTCCGGGAGCTGTTGCCCCAAAAGTAATAAATCCGTTTGTTGATACATTAATAGAAGAATAATTACTTCCGTTAAAAGAAACAGGGAAAGGAAGAGTAACCGGATAAATAACATTATCCAGAGAGGCTGCTCCTGTACTTCCCGTTGCAGTTGCCAGTACCGTTGCCGTACCCGGCAAATCTGTATAGGTTCCCGTAGACTGAGAAAAACTATAAGAACTTACCTGCGCACTCAGTATATACGAAAGTGCCAAGAAAAAAAACAATAGATATTTTTTCATATTAATAAATATTAGATCCTTATAAGGATATGAGAATTATAAATTTTGTTTAAGAAGTTATTTCCTGAATACGAACTATCCAAGAAACTGAAATTGTGATAAAATTGAAAAAAAGTAAAAAAATTCACCATAGGCTAGAAATTTATTATTTACTGCAAATCTAACGCGTTTTTTAATAATACATAGTATAAATTACAATATTTTTACAAAAAACGCATCAAATTTTAACTATACAGTTCATTAACTTAGAATATTCATTTTTTTAATAACGTCATCTTTTCTGTTTTATTATAACACATTTCCGACCTTAATAAATTCATGTTTAATAATAATCCAGTGTAAATAAAATAAAATTCTGTTGGCTAAATTAAAATAGCCTCCCGATTAAGGAGGCTACACAAACTAATTTTTAAAGTAAATTTTAAATTATTCTTCCCATGCGATAGGAACATAAATCGTGACATATCCATCAGAATCTACTTTGGCTTCAGAAACCTCTGCCGTTACAGATCCGTATCCTACCCATCCGCCTTGTCCCTGAGTTGCTGTGAAGGTATAAGTACCTTCCGGAAGACCATCAAAATATTGTGGCAAAGACTGCATTCCGCTACCTCCATAGGTTTCAAAAGTTTCTCCGGTTACAGTATTGGTTGCTACAAAGTTTCCGAGATCATAACTCCCCGAAAGTGTTTTAGTGCCATTTTGATTCTGTAATCCAAACCGGATCTGGTAAGTTTCTGTCTGGGCAACAGATTGAGAAGGTGAATGTTTTTTTTCAGAATCATTTTTAGATGCCGAAAATGAGCTTACAGCAGCAATTACGCCTGCAAAAAGCACAACTTTTACAATTGAATTTTTCATAATAATGTAATTTGGTAAATCAAATATAAAAAATTCATATTAATCCATTTTTAAGTGAAAATAAATAAATTTTTACATTTCAAAACCGTTATCAATAAAGGAATTGAATAAAATATTAAGATTCATTTAAAAATTTTAACATTACTTAACGGATTTTGGCTTCATAATTGAAAATAGAAATAACATCGAAATTGGATTGACTTAAAATCCTTATAAAAATTTGAGTTATGAAAAGTATAGTATTAACAGGACTGATGTCTGTATTTTTACTGACCGCCTGTAAAAAAGACGACCAGATAGCCCAACAATCTTTGGAACAGCAGAAAATTGAGTTCCAGATGAGACAATTGGAAATTGAGAAACAAAAATTAGCCATTGAAAAAGAAAAAATGGCTTATGAAGCACAGAAAAAAGCCGACAGTGTTTTAGAAGTTCAGCAAGCGAAAACAGCGGCAGCCAATGCTAAACCGCAGGTAATAAGAGAAACACGTACAGTATACAGAGACAGACCGAGCAGAAGTTCTTCTTCCAACAGCGGGACTTATGCCAATAACGGAACTTCTTCCCAGACCACCGCAAAGAAAAAAGGGATGAGTGAAGCCGCAAAAGGTACCATTATTGGTGCTGTAGGAGGAGCCGCTTTGGGAGCAATTGTTAACAAGAAAAGTCCGGGAGCGGGTGCTGCCATTGGTGGTGTAATTGGTGGTGCTACCGGTTATACTCTGGGTAGAGCGCAGGACAGAAAAAGCGGAAGAGTCCAGCCAAGATAATTTTATTTTCACGATAACAAAAAAAGATTGCTTATTTTTAGGCAATCTTTTTTTATGATTCTACTTTTTTTTTCTACACTTTTGCTTCTTCCTGTTTTAATGGGAATAGGAAAAATTACAGAAAATTTTTCAGGAAAATTATGGGAAGGCGTATCCGGAAAAATATTTTTGGGAATTCTTGGAATAAGTTTACTGTGGACAATTGCTGCTTTTTTTATCCCTTTAAACAGCTATGTAGAATTTTCTACAATTGCCATAGGATTGATTTATTTTTTTAAGGATAGACTTTATAAAGATTTTACCGCCTTTTCAAAAAAAGATTTTTCGCTGATTGCTGCAATTTCATTAATTATTGTATACTGCGGATCTTTTTACCCTTATATTTTAGACCATTTCGGATATTATGTTCCCACCATAAAATGGCTGAAAGAATTGGGTTTGGTAAAAGGTATTTCAAACCTTGATCTCACGTTGGGACAAATGTCGGTCTGGCATATTTTCCAGGCGGGATTTTCCAATTTTTCTGATCCGTTTTTAAGAATCAATTCAGTTGTACTGATTATTTATACCTTATATATAATAGAAAAGAAAAGCTGGATTCAGCTTTGCTTTATTCCGGTTTTACTATTGTTCTGCCAGTCACCAAGTCCGGATCTACCGGTCATTATTTTTTCAGTCATTATTTTAAATGAAATCTTAAGAGGAAATAAGCAGACCACTCTCCTATTCGCTTTTTCGGTTTTTGTTTTTATCATTAAACCTACTATGATCTGGCTGCCGGTTTTGAGTTTTCTCTACTCTGTTTTTATTTTGAAATCTAGCTTAAAAAATTTAATCTTCGGAATTTTAATCGGTTTCCTGTTCTTTGTTAAAAACATATATACTTTCGGTTATCCGGTTTTCCCTGTTTCAATAATAGACTTAGGAGTAAGTTGGAAACCTAACCCTGAAGTTTTAAAAATATCTTCTCAGTTTGCCATTCAGAAAACATATGATATGCAGTATTCATATAAAGAAATTCAGAAATTTTCTGCTATTGATTACATCAGAAACTGGATTTTTTTAAACGGAATCAAAGCAAAAATAAATTTGCTTTTTATTATAAGTTTAATCATTTTAACAGTTTTTACCTTCATCAAAAAAAACAGAATCATTACTTTTATCTGTATCTCGCTTATTATTAAAAGTATTTTGGTTCTTCTTTTTTCAGCACAGTACAGATTTTTTATGGATGTCTTTTTCGTGATCTTCTTTATCCTTTTCACAGATTATTTTAACCAGAAAAAATCTCTTATTGTATTTTCTGGTTTAAGCATCATCTTTGTTAGCTTTTTAACTTTCCCGAATATTTTGCAGACGTATTTTCCAAGCTTCAATCCCGGAAACTTCATGGGAAAATTTGAAAAAGAACAGTTCTACAAACCTTCCGTATATGAAAGCACAAAGTTTGATTCTTTCAGGGTTGGTAATTTAAATTTTAATGTTTCTTCTAATTATCCTTTTAATTACGATTCTAAAATTCCTGCTATTTCCGCAGGCTACGTTTCACAGGATGAAAAACTCGGGATATTTCCTCAATTAATTGATGATAAAAACCTGAAAAAAGGATTCGTCTGGAAAAAATTAAATAATGAGGAAGGAAAACAGGCAAAATCTGTTATTTATACTATCAATCCTCGTGGTAAATAGATCATATCTCACGAGCCTTTTTATCTGAAGAAAAAGCCTTAAATTTGTAGTATGTTAAATACTTTAGGTAATCTTCTCAGTCTTACAACATTTGGAGAGAGTCATGGTCTGGCTTACGGTGGAATCATCAATAATTTTCCGGCAGGTTTAACGGTAGATTTCGATAAAATTCAGTACGAATTGGATCGCAGAAAACCGGGGCAGTCTGCCATCGTAACCCAAAGAAAAGAAAGTGATACGGTGAAATTTCTTTCAGGAATTTTTGAAGGAAAAACAACAGGAACTCCTATCGGATTCATCATCGAAAACGAAAATCAGAAATCAAAAGATTATGATCATATTGCAGAATCTTATCGTCCGAGCCACGCAGATTTTACTTATGATCAGAAATACGGATTGAGAGATTATCGCGGCGGCGGAAAATCTTCTGCAAGAGAAACCATCAACTGGGTGGTTGCCGGAGCTTTAGCAAAACAGTTTTTATCGGATATCGAGATCAACGCTTACGTTTCTTCCGTAGGGGAAATTTTCTGTGAAAAACCTTATCAGGCTTTGGATTTTTCGAAAACCGAAACCAATGAAGTACGTTGTCCGGATGCGGAAACGGCAGAAAAAATGATCGAAAGAATCAAGGAAATTAAAAAAGAAGGAAACACGATTGGCGGAACAATTACCTGCGTGGTTAAAAATGTTCCTGTAGGAATCGGCGAACCGGTTTTCTCAAAACTTCAGGCTGAATTAGGAAAAGCCATGCTGAATATTAATGCGGCAAAAGGTTTTGAATACGGAAGCGGTTTCTGCGGTGCCAAAATGACGGGGAAAGAACACAATGACCTTTTCAATGAAGATTTTACCACAAAATCCAATCTTTCAGGTGGAATTCAGGGGGGAATTTCCAACGGAATGGATATTTATTTCCGTGTGGCTTTCAAACCTGTAGCAACCATTTTAAGACCTCAGGAAAGTGTGGATAAATACGGAAATCCGGCAATTGTAGAAGGAAAAGGACGTCATGATCCATGTGTTCTTCCGAGAGCCGTTCCGGTGGTGGAAAGTCTGGCGGCGTTTGTTCTGGCAGATTTATTCCTCATCAACAAAACAAGAAACATCAATAATTTTTAAACATCATAATTTTAGCAGTGAAAAATTACTGGGATAAAGGCATCTCTTTCGAAGAGTATGTGGAAATCGGAAAACAGAGATTAGAAAACCCTTCCGATCAGCAGGAAGCAGATTATAAACCTTATTACGAACTTGGACTTCAGAGAATCGACAGAACGTTAAAAAAGTATGTGGCGGATGAAGAACAGCTAAAACAGTTAGAATCTAAAAATTTCGACGGTAAAATTTTAATTATTTCTGAGGTTTGGTGTGGTGATGCAAGTGCGACCGTTCCGGCTTTGGTTAAATTTTTCGAAGGTAAAAATGAGGTTCGTATTTTTCTGAGAGACAGCGATAAGAGTTTAATCAGTCAGTTTTTAACGAACGGAACTGAATCGATTCCGAAAGTAATTATTCTGGATAAAGATTTTAATGTTAAAAATTCCTGGGGACCGCGTCCGAAATTCGGAACAGAACTTCTGATGAAATACAAGGCTGATCCTGAAGTATATACTAAAGATCATTTCTATAACGATCTTCAGGTGTATTATGCGAAGAACAGAGGAAAAGATGCCGTTCAGGAAATTTTAGAACTGTTGTAATATGTCGAAATTTTTCAGATTTTTTGCTGTAATTCTATGCATTTCGAGTTTTTTGAATGCTCAAAATTCAAAGCTTGAAAATAAAGAATTATTTTTCTCAAAAGAATATGAAAAATTTTCTCAGAATGACGACTACGATGGTAAAGAATCTCAGTCTTTACATTTTTCTGCAGAATTCAAAAAATTCATTTCCGAAAATCCTGAAACACTCTCGTATAACTTTAAAAATCTGAATAATAAAGTAAACGTCATTACCTCCGAAGATAAAAAACTCAGATTTTATGTTTGGGATACAGAATTGGGAGGAACGATGAAAAGCTTCGATCAGATCATTCAATATTCCTCAAATGGAAAAGTAAAAACCATTTATAATAAAGAACAATCTGATACTCCTTATTTTATTTCGGAAATTATAAAAGTTCCTCTTAATAATCAGATGTATTATCTTGTTATTTCTAACGGAATTTTTTCTACGAAAGATATGGCTCAGGCAATTCAGGCATTTACAATCCGAAAAGATCAGTTAATTGATTCTGATAAGATTTTTAAAACAAAAACAACAACTCTCAATAAAATTCAGGTTGATTTTGACTTTTTCAGCGTTGTTGACAGACCGGAACGTCCGCTGAAACTGATTACATTTGATAAAAACAAATTGTATATTCCAATTGTTAATAAAGACGGTGTTGTTTCAAAAAAATTTCTGGTTTACCAGCTTAATAATAATTACTTTCAATATATTGGGACAAAATAAATAATATAGATTTAATGAAAAAAAATATAATTTACATTGTACTGATTGCAGTTATTGGCGTTATCGCATTTATTCCGGGAGTAAAGGAGAAACTGCAGGAAGCATTTTTTCCGGTAGCAACGATTGAAAATGCGGTACACATCAGCGAAGAAGATTATGATATTGATCTGAAAGGAATTAATGTTCCCGATACCAATCTTAAAGCTTTTAAAGACAAGGCGGTTTTCCTTAATTTCTGGGGAACATGGTGTGCTCCGTGTAGAAAAGAATGGCCTTCGATCCAGAAACTGTATGACACCAGAAAAGATCATGTAAATTTTGTTTTAATCGCCATGGAAGATAAAGAGGATGCTGTAAGAAAATTTCTGAAAGAAAATAATTACAACGTTCCTGTATACATTGCGCAAAGTCCGATTTCCGAGAAAATACTTCCGAAAGTGTTTCCTACAACCTATTTGCTGGATAAAGACGGACGAATTTTAATTAAGGAAGATGCTTCAAGAGACTGGAACACAGAATCTACCCATCAGTTTATAGATAATATTATTAAATAATTTTAACTAAATTTTGTAAATTATTGGTACAGAATTTGCGAAATTTACAGAGTTAAAAAAAATTATTTAAACCTAAACACAAAATGAAGTATTCTAAACTGAATCTGGCAAAAGAAGCGATCAACCATAAAGGTTTCGTGAAAAAAATTCCTGATATTTTCAGAATGATAAAAATGTGGAGAAAAGGAGAATATCCGATGAGATCTCTTGATATTATTCTGCCGTTGTTGGGACTGTTATACGTGATCTCCCCGATTGATCTTCTGCCGGAAGTTGCCGTCCCAGTGATCGGCGTTTTGGATGATCTTGCTGTTTTATCACTGGCAATTCCAAAGCTGATTAAAGAGGTAGATAAATTCCTTCTTTGGGAAACCGAGCAAAAATATAATTCGGGCACCACGAAAATAATTGATGCCGAAATTGTAAAATAATTTTAAAATAATAATTAAAAGCCATTCGTTATACGAGTGGTTTTTTTATGGAGAAATGTTAAAAGTGAATCGTAATTTTTAATCTCGCAGATTTTATTGATTTCAAAGATGTCTATATTTTTAATTTTTGTGTTATCCGTGAAAACATTCGTGTCATTCGTGTTAAAAAAACAGAGCAAAATTCACAATTGACATTTAACATCATTTCCTTAAATTTGCAACATCTAATAAAAAATAATGGAAAGTAAAAAAGAATTCTTTTTGGAGTGCTACAAACTGGGCATCATTAAATTCGGAAGATTTACCCTGAAAAGCGGAATCGAAAGCCCTTTTTATGTAGATTTAAGACCTTTGGCTTCAGATCCGAAAATTTTAAAAAATTTAGCCAATTATTTACTGGATATGCTTCCTCTGGATAATTTTGATCTGATCTGCGGAGTTCCTTATGCAGCACTTCCGATGGCTACAGCAATGTCTCTGGAAAGCTACATTCCGTTAATTATTAAAAGAAAGGAAGCGAAAAACTACGGAACTAAAAAACTGATCGAAGGAATTTACCAGAAAGGGCAAAACTGTCTTTTGGTGGAAGACGTGATCACCTCCGGAAAATCTTTAATTGAAACCATTGCAGAAGTTGAGCAGGAAGACATCAAAGTTGCAGACATTGTTGTGGTTTTAGACAGAGAACAGGGCGGAAAAGAGCTTCTGGAAAGCCGTGGTTACAGAGTTCATACACTGTTCAATATTTCTGAAGTCTGCACCATTCTTCGTGAAAACGGTGAGCTTACGGATGATGAAGTAAAGAGAATTCAGGATTTTTTACAGGGAAACCACATTCAGTTTGAAGAAAAAATAAGACCTTCTTACGAACAGAAATTAGAAGCCGCACAGCATTCCGTTTCCAAAAAATTACTGGAAACTGCTTTAGCAAAACAATCTAATTTAATCGCTTCAGCAGATGTTACCACCACTCAGGAATTATTAGATTTAGCTGAAAAAGTGGGACCACACGTTATTGCTTTAAAAACTCACATCGATATTATTTCGGATTTCGAATACGAAAAAACCATTACTCCGTTAAAAGCTCTTGCTGCAAAACACAATTTCCTTTTAATGGAAGACAGAAAATTTGCAGACATCGGAAACACGCAGGAACTTCAGTTTACAAGCGGTGTTTTTAAAATTACAGACTGGGCAGATTTTGTAACGTCACAGGTGATCGGAGGTTTTGAATCTTTAGACTGTTTCAAAAATGTAGGCGTTGTAGCCATCATCGGAATGTCTTCGAAAGGAGCGTTAACTACAAGTGCGTATCGTGAAGAAGCGTTAAAAATAGCTTCATCGCACCCGAATGTTATCGGAGGAGTATCTCAAAATGCACTTCCTGAGGAAATGTTATTATTCACGCCGGGTGTAAATTTAGCCGATTCGGGAGACGGAAAAGGACAGCAGTACAATACTCCGGAACACGTTTTCAAAACACTTCATACAGATTTCATTATTGTAGGAAGAGGAATTTACAAAGCTGAAAATGCAGAACAGGCAGCGCAGACTTATAAAAACGAAGGCTGGAAAGCATATTTAAATTCTTTAGAAAAAAAAGCAGTTCAGCAGTAAAATCTTTGCGGAATCTCTGCAAAATAAGTTATATTTGATACTTTATCAGGAATTTTGAAAAGAATCAGTATTTGTCTTATTTTGTTTTTGGGTGTTGCAGAAGTTTCTGCACAGAAAGATAGTATTTACATTGGGGCTAAATTATCTCAGGATAAAAAGAAGCTTGATGTGACCGAAGAAATTGTGTATTTCAACAATTCGGAGAAAGATCTCAACACCATTAAGCTTTTGAATTGGGTCGCCGCTTACAACAGGCGCGGAACTTCTCTGGTCTACCGAAAACTGGAAGACAGAAATACCGATCTTCATTTTGCTAAAAAAAATGAGCTTGGTAAGCTGCTTAATTTACAGGTTAAAAATTCAGGCGAAGAAATTCCTGTAGGAGAAACTTCAGAGGAAAATATTTTTCTTCCTTTGAAAGAAACTCTGAAACCCGGAGAAAAAGTAAAACTTCAGCTTCAATATCAGATTCAGCTTCCTGATAAGAAATTTACAGGATACGGAACTTCTGATACCAACGTAGCGTTAAAATATTTCTTTATTGTTCCGGATCGCTTTGATCCGGACAATATTTCCAAAAGAGATTACGCCGACATCGAAGAAACCGTAAGTTATAATACATTCTGGACGGTAAACTTAGATCTTCCGGTTAATTATTTTGCAGAAAGTAATCTTTTACAGAGACAGATCAATTCCTTCAACGGTTATTTGGATTCCGATCCTGAGTTTCTGATTTCTCAAAATGAGTATCCATCCATTAATATTAATACAAATGATATTCATACAGAAATTAAATTCGGTTATAATTTAAAGCCTGAAGAAAAAGAAAGTCTGGAATTTTACCTTCCTCTTCATTTAAAATTTATCAAAGAAAGAATAGGATCAATTCCTGAAAGAATTTTTATTTCGGATAAATTCAGGAGTAAAGAAGATTTTTTCGGAAATAATGACATTACCTTCTGGAAATTCAGATTTCAGCTTTTTACCGATGCTGAAAAAACAGATCTTGATTATTTCGGAATTGTTGCCAAAAAAGTTTTGGATGAAATTATCATTACCGACCAACAGGATCATCACTGGTTCCGAAACGGACTGAAATCTTATCTGGAAATTCAGTACCTAAAAAAATTCTACGCCAACACCAAATTGCTGGGAAATTTTCCTGAAACGAAAATTTTCGGGGTAAAACCTTTAAAATTATTTCATGCTTCGGATGTAAAACTGACCGAAAGATATGGTTTGGCATATCAATACATCATGTCTCAGAATCTGGATCAGAAAATTGATGAAAATTATTCTGACCTGAGTAATTTTAACGATATGGCGATCAGTAATTTTGAAACAGGAACCCTTTTCAATTATTCCGCCGACAAAATGGGTTACGGAAATTTTGAAACTCTTGTAAAAGATTTCATTGCTAAAAATACCGACAAAGAGATTAATCCTGCTGATTTCTTAAAAGAATTGGCAGAAAAAGATAAGAGAACAGCCTACCTCCCGGAATTTCTTGAGCATAAAAACAGGGTAAATTTTAAGCTGAGAAAATTTAAAAGAGAAGGTGATTCGCTGAATGTAACCATCCAGAAAAATACTGCTGCAAACATTCCGGTGAAATTGCAGACAACGTCAAAAAATGGTAAAACCACAGAATATTGGGTTGAAACAGAGGAAAATCAAAAGTCAAAAAACTTTTCTATTCCTGCTTTAGACACCTATAAAATAACGCTGAATGACGATTATATTTTCCCTGAAGCAAATTACAGAGATAATTTTCTGTATGCAAAAGGTTTCTTTTCAAACATGCGGAAAATAAAGCTTAAACTGATTAAAGATATTCCGAATCCTGAATTCAATGAGATCTATATCAATCCAAGAGTACGTTTCAGCAATACGTATGATAAATTCCTGATAGGATTTAATTTTAAAAACCAGTCGTTTTTTGATCAGAAGTTTCTTTATTCACTTACTCCGACTTACAGTACCGGAACAGGAAAACTGACAGGTTCAGGAGCTATTGCTTACTCATTTCTTCCCGCTGAAAGTATTATCCGAAGCCTGACTTTCGGAGTTTCCGGATCTTATTTTCATTATGATTATGATCTTGCCTACCGAAAAGCTTCCATTTATTCGAATTTAAATTTCCGAAAAAACCCGAGAAGTACGGTGAACAGAAGTTTAGGCGTTTCTTATAATTATTTTGAAAGAGATCTTAACGCCTTGATGATTGCCAATAAGGACTATGACCAGTACAGTCTCTGGAGTGTTGGATATGGTTATAATGACAGCCAGAGTATTCATGAAAAAAGTTTGGGCGTAAGTACGCAATGGATGGAAGATTTTCATAAAGTAACCGCAGAAGGCTTTTACCGATGGGAATTTGCACCAAGACAAAAATTGAGTGTACGTTTATTCGCAGGATATTTTATTAAAAACAATACAAGAAATAATACTTTCAATTACGGGATTTCCAGAGTTTCAGACTATTCTTTTTCCTATAATTTACTCGGACAAAGTGCGACAGGCGGAATTCTTTCCCAACAGTATGTTTTGGCAGACGGAGGATTTAAATCTTTTATTCCCGGAAGTGTAAATAAATGGATTACTTCGGTAAATGTAGATACGAGTGTATGGAAAATTTTCCACGTCTATGCAGATGCAGGAGTCTACGACAACAAAAACCAATCGACGAAATTTATCTGGGACAGTGGCGTAAAAGTAAGAATTATTCCGGATTTCCTTGAAATTTATCTTCCTGTGCAATCTTCTTTGGGTTTTGAACCCGGCTTTAAAGATTACGGAAAAAGAATAAGATATACTTTAATTCTTAATCTGAGTTCTATTATTAATGCAGCAAGAAGAGGTTGGTATTAAAAAATAACTGAAATTACTTCATAAAAAAGCCTCAGATTTGAAATCTGAGGCTTTTATTATTTTAATGCTTAAGAGCTAAATTAGTCTTTCAGGATTTTTTGAGAAACTGATTTATTGTTTACAGTACCTGTTACAATGTAATTTCCTTTTTGTAATTCAGCAACGCTTACAGACTCATTTTCTTTTACTGAAGCTGTTTTAACAATTTGTCCTAACATATTGTATACTTTTACATCTTTAGCTGCAGATCCGAAAGTAATTTCATCATTCTTAACGAAAGTGTTTTTAACGAAGTTACCCCCTTTTACTGTGGATAAATCTGTAACGGCTAAAGTTCCTGCTGTATTTTGAGGAGTAGGAGCTCCAGCTGCAAAATCTACATTATTATTATTGGTATCGCCTGAAATTCTTGCTACAGAATTGGTATTTGAAGGGGCCGGAGCTGGTCCTGCACCTTCATACTGACTTGCTGTCGCTCCAAATCCAACAAAATCAAGTACATTACTATCGGTAGGTGAAGTAACCTGCGTTGCATTACTAGCCAAAGCAACTTTTCCTGCTGTTGCCGACATTGCAAAACCAGCAGTAGTATTAGTCCCAGTTCCGAAATTTGTTGGAATAGGAGCAATATAATCCGGAGTCGGAAGATTTGTTGTTCCTGCGTTACCTAAGGCTTCCTGAACCAGGTAAGTCTTCCCGGGTGCTAAAGTAATATCGGGTAGAGTATGATACTGCGCAAGAGGATTCGCAGCCGATCCATACTGTAAGGTTGCTCCGCTTAATGTTATAGTTGTTGATCCTATATTCTTTAATTCAATAAAATCATTCTTATAAGTAGAACCGCTATTTCCGCCGCCGCCATAGATTTCATTAATTACAATTTGGGCGTTGCTTAGAGCTGATACTCCAATAATACTCAAAACAGTAAAAATCTTTTTCATAAATTTAAAACTTTAATTATTAATAATTTACATGAACAAAGTTACAAAAAAACCACCATTTATATAAAATGATGGTATGTATTTAACATATTATTAAAGTTACTTCTTTATAACTTTTTGTGAAATATTCTTTCCGTTAACCAAACCTGTAACGATATAGTTACCTTTTGATAAATCAGATACATCTACTGCCTGATTTTCTTTTACTGAAAATGTTTTCACTACTTGTCCTAAAAGATTATAAATACTCACATTTCCGGTCATTCCAAAATTTATTTCAGAATCTACCAAAGTATTTTTAACAAATAAATTTTTATTTGTTCTCGTTTCATTAGTTGCTAATGAACCACTTGAAGTACCTACAACTTTAACGTCATCAATTCTGTAATTTCCAGTATTACTTGTAACTGAAGACCATCTAAGACTTAAGGTTGCTACATTTTCAGTCTGTACAGGTAACTGAATAGCCACTCCTCCATTAACCAGAGCCCAGCTATTTCCATTTTTAGTATAGGTATAAGTAACATTATTCCAAGTGGTACCATCAGTACTCCACTGAAAATCGACATTCTGAGCAAATGCAGTTGTTCCTCTTCCACCCCAAATAATATTGATGTTGTTGTAACCTACAGTCGATAAATTAGAATAAGTTAATGTATGAGTTACTCCGTTTGTACCTGTTCCCGCAAATACAGCATTACTACCTCCCGATGCTCCGGTATATCCACTTGAAACAGAAGCTGTATTAGCATTCCATCCGGCAGTAGTACTTGTACTTGTCCATCCGGCAGGTAATGTAGTGGTTGTGCCAAAATTTTCAGATAAAAGTGTAGTTTGAGAAAATCCAAGAGTAGCAAAACCTAATAGAGCTAGGAAATAAAGTTTTTTCATGACTTAAAAATTTTAATTATTAATAATTTACAAGCCAAAATTACGCCATTTTTTTTTAGTAATGCAATAATTAGGTTAATTTTCTGTTAATAATACTAAAACCCTTTCCATAAAGTATTTTTAAGTATTTTTACGCATTATTTTTAAGATTTGCGAAATTTTATTCTGATATTCGTATTGTTGTTCGTGGGCATGTTTTCGGGAAATGCCCAGATATTTACATGGAAAAATCCCAATCTTCCGCAATCTAATCTTAAAAATGACAGTCTTAAACAGGACAGCATTCTCGCAGCCAGATTTGAGCAGGATATTTTCGCAAAAGATACGCTGGATTTTATAAAAACCAATAACAGAATTCTTGTAGATGAAGGTGTTCTTGCAAAAAATGATAAAAAAAGATTTTTAGGAGAATTAAACTCCAAAGGATCTATCATTCGCGGAATTACATTTGGTAACAATCAGGGACAGTCTGTACAAAGTTCTATGGATTTACAGATTTCCGGAAGACTTTCAAAGGATGTGACTATTCTTGCGAGTATTTCGGATCATAATCTCCCGATTCAGGCGGATGGATATACACAAACGCTTGAGGAATTCGACAAAATTTATATGCAGCTCAATATCAAGGATAAATCGATATTGAGAGCGGGACATCTGGATTTGGTTGAAGCTAAAAATTATTTCGCTAAATATCAGCGAAGAAGTATGGGACTCGAATTTCAGACGGAATTCGGGAAAGAAAACAAAACATTTGTGGATGTTTCGATGGGGGTTGCGCGAAGTGAGTTTCACAGAATCCGTTTTCAGGGGGTGGAAGGAAATCAGGGACCTTACCGTTTAACCGGAAAAAATGGCGAACAGTTTATCACCTTAATTTCGGGTTCTGAACAGGTTTTCATCGATGGTATTCTCATGAAGCGTGGTGAAAATCAGGATTACATCATCAATTACAACACCGGAGAAGTTACTTTTACCAGTTTCCGACCGATTTTCCAGCAGAATTTCATTACCATATCGTATAACTATACCAACAGAAATTATTCCAGATATTTATTTACCGGAAAAGTTGAGCATAAAAGGGAAAAGCTTAAGCTCGGACTGAACTGGTTTATGGAAAACGACAATAAAAACGCACCGTTGTCTTTAAATCTTTCACAGGAAGATCAGCATATCCTTGCAGAAGCCGGAAACAATCCAAATTTAATGTATGCTCCTTCCGGAGTGGTTACAGAATATGATGTCAATAAGATTTTGTATAAGCTGGTTCAGGGTTCGGGAGGAAATTATTATGAGTTTTCAACCGATGCCACACAAACTTTGTACAGTGTTTCTTACACCTATTTCGGAGCTAATTTAGGAGATTACAAAATTACACAGACCACCAACAACGGACGTGTTTTCGCATACGTTGGTCCTAACATGGGAGATTATCGTGCCGTAAGAAAACTTCCTTCACCGGAAAAATCACAGGTGTATTCTGTAAATTCGGAATATTTATTGAAAGACGGAAAAATAGGAGCCGATATATCTTTGAGCAATTATGATGTCAATTTATTTTCATCAAAAGATTCTCAGCAGAATATAGGATATGCATGGAGAGTTTTCGGAAACAAAACCTTCACCAAAAATAACTGGAAAGGAACTCCGAATTTCGAATATCAATATATTGACAAGCAGTTCCACATTTTAGACCGCATTAATGATGTGGAATTCTCCAGAGATTTCAACCTTGCACAGGAATTCAGCGGAAGAACACAGAACAGATTTATTTTCAGCTTTTTGAATAAATGGAACAATAAATCTACCTTAAATTACAGAATCAATTATCTTGACGAACAGGAAACCTATAAAGGCATAAAGAATGATCTGGATTTTGGATGGATCAGCGGTAAATTTTTTACAAAAGGAAATTTATCTTATCTGAATACCAATGCTGTACTTCAGGACACAAAATTCATCCGAGGTGGTGCTTCAACAGAGTTTACCGGTAAAAAAGGAAGCTGGGCGATTGGCGGAAGCATGGAACACAACGAAAAGAAGTACAATGATACGCAACTGATGGATGTTACCAGTTTCAGCTGGAAAGAACTTTTTGTTCAGAAAAAAATCGGAGACAGCACAAGAACCAAACTATTGGCGAAAGTTTATATGCGCGACAATGATTCTGTGAGAGATAACCGACTTCAGAATATGAATAATATTCTGGGAATTATGGCAGAAAGCCAGATCATTAAAACAGAGAAAACAACGCTGAATGCACTACTCCACTACAGAAAATTCTTTTACCAGAATCAGGATGTGGATCTTTCCAGAAACAATGATTTTGTAGTAGGAAATATCCTTTACAATCAGCAGCTTTTCAAGAACGGAATGCGTTTGCAGGCTTTCTATGAACTTGGGAACGGACAGGAAGCACAAAGGGAATTTCAGTATATTAAAGTGACGGACGGACAGGGAATTTACAAATGGACGGATTACAACGGAGATGGCGTTCAGCAGCTTGATGAATTTGAAATTGCCGAATATTCCGATTTGGCGCAATACATCAGAATTTACACGAATTCCGTGCGTTATATCCCTTCCAATAAAAATAAAATTCAGCTCGCTTTATTTGTGAATCCATCGATTGTTTTTAATTCTGAGAATAAATTTTTAAAACGCTGGAATTTCAATATTTCATTAAACTCACAAAATTCATTCTTCAAAAAAGATAAAGTTCTGGTTTTGAATCCTTTTGAGAAGAGTGATGACATGATTCTTAAAAATCAGAATATTCTGGCTTCCGCACAGTTCAGTCCGACTGACAAATCCGGCTGGAACGGAAATTACCGTTTCATCTCCAATGATAACCTCATCAATGCGAATTTCAGTAATGAGGAGCGCGAACAGGTTTCGCATTTCCTGAATATCGGCTATTGGTTTAATAAAGAATTCCGTATCGACTGGGAAAATTCGGTTCATGATATTCAAAATTCTTCACAGTTATTTTCTACAAGAGATTACCGTCTGAATAATTTTGAAACAAAACCAAAAGCAACCTATAAGTTTACCGATGCCATTCAGGCAGAACTTTCTTCGGCATTCCGCCAGAAACAGAGAGTGGATGGAGAAGAATTCCTCAAAGCTTTTGATGTTACGGGAACGATTCAGTGGGAACGCAGAAAAACCTCTATCAGAGGAAATTTCTCATTCATCAATAATAATTTCAACGGCAATAATTTCAGCATTGTCGGAAACCAGATGTTGGATGGATTAAAACCGGGGAAAAATCAGGTTTGGAGTGTTTTCATTCAGCAGGCAATTAATTCTTTCCTTCAGCTAAATTTAAATTATGAAGGCAGAAATTCCGGAGACCGTACGATTCATATCGGAAGTATGCAGGTGAAAGCGAGTTTCTAAAGCCGGAGGTTTTTGAGTTGGAGAGTTTTTGTGTTGGAGGGTTGGAGTGTTTTAGATTTCTTGCTTAGTATTATAATTTACCTGAGATTTTCGTTTTCTACACTTCTTATTGACAGCAATTACATTAATAGAAATTATCAAATTCTGAAATGCTCAGAAATTCGTAAATTTGCACCATGATAAAAATTGGCAATATAGAACTGCCGGAATTTCCGCTTTTGCTTGCACCGATGGAAGATGTGAGTGATCCGCCGTTCAGAAGACTCTGCAAAATGCACGGAGCAGATTTAATGTATTCGGAGTTTATCTCTTCGGAAGGGTTAATTCGTGATGCTATCAAGAGCAGAAAAAAGCTTGATATTTTCGATTACGAAAGACCTGTCGGAATTCAGATTTTTGGAGGTGACGAAGAAGCAATGGCAATGTCTGCAAGAATTGTGGAAACGGTAAATCCGGATCTGGTTGATATCAATTTCGGATGCCCTGTAAAAAAAGTGGTCTGTAAAGGAGCAGGAGCAGGAGTTTTGAAGGATATTGATCTTATGGTTCGTCTTACCAAAGCTGTTGTACGTTCTACAAGCCTTCCTGTAACGGTAAAAACGCGTTTGGGTTGGGACAGTACTTCCATTAATATAGATGAAGTGGCAGAACGTCTTCAGGAAACAGGCATCAAAGCATTAACCATTCACGCGAGAACCCGTGCGCAGATGTACAAAGGGGAAGCTGACTGGGAACATATTTCAAGAATTAAGCAAAATCCTAATATAGAAATTCCGATTTTCGGAAACGGAGATATCGACTCTCCTGAGAAAGCGTTAGAATACAAACAGAAATATGCGTGCGACGGAATTATGATCGGTCGTGCAGCGATTGGCTATCCCTGGATTTTTAACGAAATCAAGCATTTCTTTAAAACCGGAGAGCATTTACCGGCTCCTGCCATTGAAGACCGTTTACTGGCGGTTCGT
This sequence comes from Chryseobacterium sp. MMO-72, assembly GCF_037146035.1. Taxonomy (NCBI): domain Bacteria; kingdom Pseudomonadati; phylum Bacteroidota; class Flavobacteriia; order Flavobacteriales; family Weeksellaceae; genus Chryseobacterium; species Chryseobacterium sp. MMO-72. The sequence goes on along the minus strand of NZ_JBBCWG010000001.1, from coordinate 413,233 downwards.
CAGCATGCAGAATGGAGTGCAGAATGGAAAGGCGAAAGATTAGGACTGGTGGAAATGAGACAGCATTACAGCAATTATTTCCGTGGAGTTCCTCACTTTAAAGATTTCAGAAAGAAATTTTTAGAAGTATTCACTTTAGAAGAAATGGATGTGCTGATTAAAGAAACACAGGAGTTTTATACAGAATATTTAGCACAACAGGCATAAAAAATGAAACCATCAATAGTAAGTTGATGGTTTTTTATTTTCATTGTTTAGTTTTTATCTAGTATCCTTCTGAAGACGTTTGATTTTTAATTAAAGCCAATGCCGAAGAAGTCCCGATTCTTTTTACTCCAAGATTAATCATTTTTTCTGCATCTTCCGGAGTTCTTACTCCGCCCGCAGCTTTTACAGGAAGTTTTCCTGCATTATCGAGCATGATTTTTATTCCTTCAAATGTTGCTCCATTTGGCTTTCCTTCTTTTGTTTCGTAAAAGCCTGTGGAAGATTTCACAAAAATTTTAGATAAATCATTTTCGGAAAAATTCTCTTCTGCCCAATCAGAAATATTTTTGGTAAGATCAGCAATTTGCTCATTGGTTAAAGCTGCAATCTCAATGATCCATTTTGCAATTTTGTGATGTTCCAGACTAAGCCTGGTGCATTTTACAAACTCATTTTTTACAAGCTCAAGATCACCTTTCAGATAAGCACTGTAATTGATCACAAAATCCAGTTCATCTGCTCCGTCAGCAATTGCTTTTTCAGCTTCTGCAAGTTTTTCATCTACAGAGCACGTTCCTTCATGAAACCCGATCACCGTTCCAACGACAACATCTGAATTCTTTTCCTGAATATACTTTTTAATCTCAGAAACATAATCCGGACGGATCATTACGGCAAAAATACCATGATCGATCGCTTCCTGTGTAAGTTCGATATCTTTCTGTAAAGTTTCTTCCTGTGAAAGTCCTGACTGTGCAGGTGTTTTCAAATATGTTGAATCCAGATATTGTGCAATATTCATAATCTATTATACTTTCAGTTGTCTGTAAATACCCTGCTCCAAAGATATGAAAGTTTCTGTTCTTATAACGCCTTTCAATTGCTGAAGTTTACTAAGAATCTGCATTAGATGATCGTTGTCTTTACAAAGAACTTTAAGAAAAATGGTATAATTTCCTGTGGTATAATGCGCTTCTACCACTTCATTAATATCTTTCAGGGATTTTACCATATCCGGATAATGGCTCGGCTGATCCAGAAATACACCAATGTAAGAAATTACTTTGTATCCTATCTTTTTAGGATTCAGAAAGGATATGGAGTTTTCTATAACCCCTGCCTGTTCAAGTTTTTTTATTCTTTGGTGAACCGCCGTCGTGGAGATTCCTACATTTTTTGAAATATGAGCTAATGATGATTTGGCATTATCCATCAGCATATAAATTATTTCCTTGTCAATTGAATCTAACTGATAACTCGTGTTGTTTGAATTTTTCATTCTTTCTACTTTATTTATGTTTTTACATCTGTTTACAAATCCCTAATTTTATAAAAACCGGAAAATGATCGCTGTAGCCTCCCAAATACCTTGTTCCCGCATACGTTCGGTAAGGTCTGCCTGCAAACTTTCTGTCGCGGCTGCTGAGTTTTTCAGAATTGAATATTTTTGCCTCCTGAAATTCAAGAACATGATCATCATTAAAGAACGACTTCGATAAAATGATCTGATCGTACAGCAGTCCCGATTTATAATGAAAAGTAGAATAATTTCTTGTGGAAAACAGATGCTGGAAAGGATTTTCCAATATTTTTACTCCTGCATCGTCAAAAAGAATTTTTACTAAATTTTCATCATCTGGGTTTTCATTAAAATCACCGCACAGAATTACATTTTCTTTGCTATTGTTTACAACATTTAAAATTCTTTCACGGATCTCAGAAAGTATAAAGGCTCTTTTGGGCTTATTAATATCTTTTTCGCGCTTAGAGGGAAGGTGTGCAATAAAAATATTAATAATCTCTCCTTTATATCTTACTTTCGAATAAAGAATATCTCTTGTTGTATCGTAATTTTCTGTGCTTCTGTTTATAATTTCAAAGAAGAATGTAATAGCTTCAGAATCTATTATTTCCACTTTGTTTTTATCATATAATAAGGCAACATCTACCCTTCTTTCATCCATAGAATTGTAATGCACAATTCCATACTCTGAATTAAAAGGTTCCATCTTCACAAGATCCTCCAGAACTTTCCTTCCGGAAACTTCGGAAAGACCGATTATAAAAGGCAATACTCCATTCTCTTCCTTCATGAGCCTGAAAACATGTGCAATTTTTGAAAGTTTGTTCCGGTATCTTCCCTCATCCCAGTTCCTGAGTCCCGATATAGTTGGGTCCAACTTGTGCATTGGTTTCGGATCCGGTAAAAATAAGTTTTCAACGTTGTAAAAACTAAACAACTCCATTAGCACATTTTCTGATTTCAAACAATTACCTTTTTTTATTTAAAATGAATATGTAAATTTATTATTTTATTTAATATATCGTTAATAATTTTAACAAATTTGCAAAATTAATTTATTATTCAAATATAAGCATTTAAAAGAATTATTTAAATCAAATAGATAAATTTAATTAAAAATATTATGCACAATCTAACATATGCTTTATACCCAAAATAAAACGGTATTTTTAAATTTAATTTTTCTGTAGAAGAAATTCTATGAACAGCTAGGTAATAAGAATTTTTTCAACCATTTTTAAACAACAACTATTGTTTGCTGCTGTAAAAATTTATAAAAAAATCAGTTGCAAATTTAGGACAACGATAGGTTTTATCTATTTTAAAGAAGATCAGGACGTTTTTCTGTGGTGATTCTTACCGCTTCATCGTGCCTCCATTCTTCAATTTTGGCAAAATTTCCGCTCAGTAAAACTTTTGGAACTTCCAGACCTTTGTAAATTTCCGGTCTTGTATAAATCGGAGGAGATAAAAGATCGTCCTGAAAACTGTCCGTTAAAGCACTTTGTTCATCATTCAGAACACCCGGAAGCAAACGGATTACAGAATCTGCAAGAACACAGGCTGCCAATTCTCCGCCGGTAAGTACATAATCGCCGATTGAAATTTCTTTCGTGATGTGCAGATCTCTTACACGCTGATCAATGCCTTTATAATGGCCGCATAAGAAAATCAGATTATTTTTAATGGAAAGTGTATTCGCAATTTTCTGGTTCAGAGTAACTCCATCCGGCGTAAGATAAATCACCTCATCGTATTCTCTCTGGGATTTTAATTCTGAAATACAGTTGTCCAAAGGTTCCACCATCATCACCATTCCTGCACCGCCGCCGTAAGGTTCATCATCAATCTGTTTTTTTTTGTTGATTCCCCAATCTCTCAAGTGATGAAAATGCACTTCTGCCAAACCTTTATCAATCGCTCTTCTTAAAATAGAAGTTTTAAACGGACTTTCCATCAGTTCCGGAAGTACGCTTATTATATCAATTCTCATTGTACTGTTTCGTTTTTCTTATTTGGCAAAATTATCAATCTTAAAGAAGAATCTTTATTAAAATAGCTCCACATCCAGTTAAAGAACACGGCAAGCTTGTTTCTTACACTTAAAATAAGCATTAAATGTAAAAACATCCAGAAATACCACGCAAGAAACCCCTGAAATTTAATAAATGGTAAATCTACAACTGCTCTGTGTTTTCCGATGGTAGCGAGAGAACCTTTGTCATCATACTCATACTCAACCCATTCATTTGGATTTTTCTTTAAAAGGTTCTTTCCTAAATTTTTTGCCTGATTAATTGCTACGTTTGCCACCTGTGGATGACCCTGCGGATATTTCGGAGTTTCCATATAGGCAATATCTCCGATTGCAAAAACATTATCGTAGCCTTTTATTTTATTGTATCTGTCTGTAATATATCTGTTTTTGACCAATTTTTCGGCAGGAAAACCATCTACAACGTTTCCTGTAACTCCGGCTGCCCAGATTACATTATTGGAAGGAATGGTTTTTCCGCTTTTCATATACACTTTATCACCATCATAATCCGTAACGTATTCCTGACTTAAAAATGTAACGCCTAAATCTTTTAAATATTCTTCAGATTTCTGCTGTGCTTCAGGACTCATTACCGCCAAAGGCTTTTCTGTAGAACTTACCAGAATAATTTTCAGGTGATCAAAATTCATGTAAGGATAATCTCGCGGCAGAATTTCTTTTTTCATTTCCGAGAAAGCTCCGGCTAATTCTACTCCGGTTGGTCCGCTTCCTACAATTACGATGTTCCAGTTTCCGTCATCGCTACGGCTTTTTTCAAGAATCAGCTTTTCAAAAGTCATTAAAACATGATTTCGGATGCTGATCGCTTCCTGAGTATTTTTCATCCCGAAAGCTTTCCCTTCAAGATCTTTATTTCCAAAAAAATTGGTTTTGCATCCTGTAGCGATAATTAATTTATCGTAGGTAAATTCTGCTTCATCGGTAATGACTTTATTATTTGCAGTATCGATTTCCTTAACTTCCGTGAGGCGAAACTGGGTATTTCTGGAACGCTGAAAAATTTTTCTGAAAGGAAAAGAAATATTGGAAGGCTCAATCCTTCCGCATGCGACCTGATAGAAAAGCGGCTGAAACATATGATGGTTTACCCGATCCAGAACAATAACTTTTTTGTTCCTGTTATTCAACGTTTTCGCAAGCTGCAGCCCCGCAAAACCTCCTCCTATGATGATGATCTTTTCGCGTGTTTCCATAGTACACAAATTTACTGATTTTATTTAGCATTTAGAAGTGAAAAAAGCTAGTTTTGTAAATCTTTATTCACAAACGATGTACAGCAAAAAAACCGCCAAAAAGATTCATAAAAACCGCCGGAAAAAATATCTTTTACGAAGAAAAATCGTACTGGCTATTTTAATTGTTGCGCTTATCGGAACAGGGTTGTATTTAAGACAATCCATAAGTTATTATTACGCTTTATATTTCAATAAATTTACTCACAGAAAGCTTCACAACAGTGAAACGGAAACGCTGAGAATTCAAAAAATCCTTTCTAATAATTTAGATAAAACTTATGGGTTTGATGTGTCGCATTATCAGAATAAAGAAGATATCAAATGGGACAGCCTTACTATCGGAAACAAAACTATTCCGCTGGAGTTTGTGGTGATGCGTGCAACGATGGGAAACCTAAATGCCGACAAACATTTTTCAGATTTCTGGGAGCAGGCTAAAAAACAGAATTTAATCCGCGGAGCATACCATTTTTACAGGGCAGATGAAGACCCTGTTATTCAGGCAAATAATTTTCTTGAAAATGTAAAGCTTGAAAGCGGAGATCTTCCTCCGATTTTGGATATTGAGAAAATTCCGAAGCGCAAAACGAATAAAAAACTGGTTGAAGACCTTAAAGTGTGGTGCAAAATTGTTGAGGAAACCTACGGCGAAAAACCAATCATTTACACCTATTATCATTACTACAAAGATTTCCTGAAGGGCGAATTTGATGATTATCCGCTCTGGCTTGCGAATTACAATGATGTTCCGGCTCCTTCTCCCGATGCAGACTGGAATTTCTGGCAGTTTACAGAAAACGGAATCGTGCACGGAATTAACACCAAAGTAGATCTGGATATTTACAACGGAAGTTCGTGGTCCTTGAAGAGACTGACTCTGGATTAATTTTTTTTCCGGTGATTTTGCATATTTTAAATTTTGGCTAAAGCCAATCGAAAAACCTGATATTGTTAACGGGCTGAAGCCTGTTTCTATTGATGAAAACATCAAACTAAAACCTGTGTGAATTCTGTATAAAACTATTTAAACGGCTTTCTTTGAATCCATTCGGTTTTTGGAGAAACAGAAGGAAAAATAGTTTTCAGGAAAGGATTAATCATGAAGTTTTTATGCTTTATTAAACCAAAAATTTCAGTCGGTTCCGCGCCGATCGTTGATTTTATCTCTAAAGCCGTTCTTCCTAGAATAATTCTTTCAGACCGATTGTCAATTCCAAATTTCACCATATCCAAAAGCATATTAAGATAGATCTGCTTTTCTTTCTGACAGTCTTTTTTGTAGCCTAAAAAGTAGGTATCGACATCTTTATTGTTGATAATCATCGTATAAAAGCCGATAAGTTGATTTTCTGAAAGATATCCGAAGACTCTGAAATTTTCTCCTAGATTTTCTTTCATGCTTTCAAAATGATTTTCTCTGAGAAAAAAAGTATTGAAAGGCGCGTTTTCTGCGACATTCTGATAAAGAACATTCATTTCAGACTGATATTTTTTGATCATGTCTAAGCTAAATTCTTTCTTAACGATTCCTTCCAGTTTCTTTTTGGCAGTTTTGGCTCTTGCCCTGTATTTTTTCGAAAAATCATTGATATAATCCTCAAAATTCTTCCAGTTTTCTCTTATCCGAAGAATCATATTCGGCTGAACGGAAAATCTGAAGTATTTCCGATGCTTTTCTCCTTCAAAGTATTTCAGAAAATTCGACTGGTAATCTTTATAAATCACCAGAGATGTTTTTCTTATTTCGTTCTGCATTTTTATCACCGCTTCATTGAGCAGCAAAATAAATTCTTGAGCAGTAATTTTTGAAGGATCAAAATAAAATCCGTTCTGTCCGGTAAGCATATTATTTCCTAAAATCATCACATCTTTACCGAATTGTTTTGCCATAAAATTCCTGATGGTACAGAACACTTCATTTTTCTGAAATGTTTTATGCTGAATAAAATCTAGATATTGAAACAAAGCACCGCCAATCAGATCATTTTCTTTGAAAAAACCAACAAAAAAACATTCCATATTCTGAGGTCGGGAATGTTCTAAAGCACAGAAGTATTCTTCGGAAAGCAGGATATTATGATTTCCGATCACCATATTCCACTCTTCCGGCAAATCGGCAGCTGAGTGATAAATTTTTAAATTATATGACATAAAAAAGGCTACGCAAAAGTAGCCTTAACTTTTTAAAACATTACATTTATTTTTGTGTTGCCCAGTGAAAACCGTCCGGAGCATACCAGCCGCAGATAATTCCGCCCATAATGGTAATGCAGACCGTCCAAAAAGCAGCGTTAATTAATGTATATTTCCACGATTTTCTTTCAAACATCGCATTGATGGCAATCATGGGAAGTACAAATAAAAATCCCGTCATGGAAGAATGCAGTGCACCGTGGCCAAAGGATCTGTAAGCCATTCCGTAATCTTTCATGAAGGCATGATAAGAAGGATTGGCGTTCATTTCATCTCCGCCGACCATTCCGAGCGCGCCAAACTGATGAATGGTTACAAACTGTAAGAACAAAGCCATTAAAGCTGATAACATGATGGAAAAAATAAAAACTCCGATCATGGAACCCTTCATTTTATCTTCGGTTAAACCGACTTCTTTCATCCATGCTTTTCCGAAAACTTTAGGATGATACCAGATAAATCCCATTATTAAAGGGACAAGTGCGGCTGCAAAAACAGCCCAATAGTTGATTTGCATCATAGTTTTAATTTTTAATAATCTTAGGAATATAAATCTACATTAAAAATCAATTCAAAATACATTAAATTCAAAAAAATATCTAATTTTAACTAAAATTCATCAAACAAAACACAATTAAATAAAACAACAATCAACACATACGATTAATTAATCATTATTCTATACTAAGAAAACAATCTGAATCCCTTTGAACTTGACCTCCGCTTTTCTGATACATTTTCGTACTTTTGCGGCTCAGTTTAAGTTTCAAAATCTAACCATCAGACTATAATGAATTACGTTTCTGCCGAAAATCTTACCAAATCCTACGGAATAAAAGTTTTATTTGAAAATATTACTTTTCATATCAACGAAGGGGATAAAATTGCTATTGTTGCCAAAAACGGAAGCGGAAAATCCACTCTTCTTAAAATCCTGATGGGAAAAGAAATTGCAGACAGCGGAACGGTAATCATCAATAAAGATATTCAGGTAGTGCTGTTTGATCAGGAAATAGATTTTGACCCGAATCTTACCATTGATGAATTTATGATGACTTTAGATTCGGCTCCGATTATGGCGCTGAAAAATTATCATCAGTCTCTGCATTCCACAGACAATGATTTCATTGAAAAAGCTCTTCTTGAAATGGAAGCGCATAAAGCGTGGGATCTGGAAAATGAAATGAAGCAGATTCTTTCGCAGCTAAAAATCACCGATCTGGAAGCTAAAATGGGAACACTTTCCGGCGGACAGATCAAGCGCGTTGCTTTGGCAAAACTGTTAACGGAAACCAGAGCCGAACACCGCCATACTTTATTAATTATGGATGAGCCGACCAACCACCTCGATGTGGAAATGGTGGAATGGCTGGAAAGTTATCTGAGTAAGGCAAAAATAACTTTACTATTGGTAACGCACGACCGGTATTTCCTCGACAGCGTTTGCGATACGATCTGGGAAATGGAAGACAGAAATCTTTACATTCATAACGGTTCTTACGCGACGTATCTTGAAAATAAGATGATCCGCGAAGATAATATGAATGCGACGATTGATAAAGCCAACAACCTTTACCGAAAGGAACTGGAATGGATGAGAAGGCAGCCGAAAGCAAGAACTACAAAATCCAAATCCAGAATTGATGCTTTCTACGAAACAGAAAAAGTCGCCAAAACAGACACGAGAAAACAGGGATTAGAGCTTGATTTTGAAATGAAAAGGCTTGGAAATAAAATTCTTGAGCTTAAAAATATTGACAAAAGTTTTGGAAGTAAATTGTTGCTGAAAGATTTCAGCTATTCTTTCCAGAGAGGTGAAAAAGTAGGAATTGTAGGGAAAAACGGAGCTGGAAAATCTACTTTGTTAAATATTATTCAGGGGTTTGAAAAGGCTGATAAAGGAGAAATTGAAACCGGAGAAACCATCCATTTCGGATATTTTTCGCAAAAAGGTCTTACGTATAAAGAAGATGAAAGAGTAATCGACTTCATTAAAGAAGTTGCCGAATTTTACCCTTTAGCCAACGGAAAAAGTCTTTCTGCCTCCCAGTTTTTAAGATTGTTTTTATTTGATGATCAGACGCAGTACTCTCCTATTTCTAAGCTTTCGGGTGGTGAAAAAAGAAGACTTCATCTGATGTATATTTTATACCAGAATCCGAACTTTTTGATTTTTGATGAGCCTACCAATGATCTTGATCTTCCGACTTTAACGGTTCTTGAAAACTTTTTGCAGCAGTTTCAGGGTTCATTAATCATTGTGTCGCACGACAGGTATTTTATGGACAGAATCGTAGATCATATTCTTGCTTTTGAAGGCGAAGGCAAAATTCGTGATTTTACGGGCAATTTTTCCGAATACCGCGAAGCGAAAAGCAAAGAAGATGCTTTGGAGAAATCTGTTTCCGTAAAATCTGAACCTGTAAAAGAAACTGTTCCGGCTGTAAACAATACAAACGTAAAAAAGAAAAGACTTTCCTTTAAAGAACAGCGTGAACTCGAAACCATCGAGAAAGAAATGCCGGAATTAGAAGAAAAAAGAGCGAAAATATTAGATCAGCTTAATAATGAAGCAGATTACGAGAAAATATCCAAACTTTCCGCCGATCTGGAATCTATCTCTGGAACTTTGGAAAACCATGAAATGAGATGGCTTGAACTTCAGGAGATTTTAGGTGAAGCGTAGTTGGGTGTGAGGGTTTGAGAGTTTGAGGGTTTGAGTGTGAGAGTGTTTGAGAGTATGGGAGCGTTATATTTTAATTCATATTAAATTTTCTTACTCTAAAAATCCTGCTTTAAGATTCATAACTCTAAACTGCAATAAAACTCCCAAACTCTAAAACCCTCAAACTCTCAAACTCTCTCACACTCACACCCTAAAACTCTAAGACTCTCACACCCTCAAACTCTAAGACTCTAAAACTCTCTCACCTTAAAGACTCTACAAGTAAATCACTTTCTCCTGTCTAGAACTTTCCACGGCCGCATCGATGATTTTCATATTTTTGATGATTTCTTCCGCAGGTGAAGGCAATGCGTATCCGAAAACGATAAATTCGTAGATCTGCTGATAATAATTCATGTAATTTCCCGGTTCGCTTGAAGTAAGGATTCTTTCGGTTTCTTTATTTTCATTTAGATAATTCAGAATCCCATCGGTTTCCGTTAAAGGTTTTGTCCATTCTTCACCATATTCCGGAATGGCTCCTGCAACGAGTTCATTTTCCTGATGATCGGTTCTTTCCTGCAAAAAACTTCCTTTTTCTCCGTGAATAGCATAAGCAAAATGCGCTTCTTTGGTGAATACCGAAGATTTCAGCCTTACCCTTAAATCATTCGGATAAAATAAAATAATTTCAAAATAATCGTTGGCAAATTCTTTTCCTTTCATGGAAAAAACATCAGCAAAGAGTTTTTCGGGAAACCCGAAATACTGAACTGCCTGGTCCACCAGATGCGACCCCAAATCGTGCAGAGAACCGGAACCTACAGCTTCAGGATTTTCCTTATGCGCTTTTCCGCTTGGTTCGGTACGGAATCTGTCGAAACGGATTTCCGCCTCCTTGATATTTCCCAGTTTTCCTTCATTGATGATTTTCTGTACCTGAAGATAATCGCGGTCGAATCTTCTGTTTTGGTAAACGCTTACAAATAATTTTTTCTCTTCCGCCAGTTTTGCCAGTTCTTCTGCTTCAGCAACATTTACGGTAAAAGGTTTTTCAACCACTACATTTTTCCCTGCTTCCAGTGCTTTTTTTGCATACTCAAAATGCGTCTGAACCGGAGTATTGACAACCACGAGTTCGATATCGGCGTTTTCCAGCATTTCTTCTACGGAACGGTAAATTTCTGCTTTAGGATATTTTTCTTTAGATTCTTCTTTACTTCTTTCCACAATTGCGGAAATAAAAAATCCCGGATGTTCTTTCAAAAACGGGGCATGAAAAACTTTTCCGCTCATTCCGAACGCACAAAGTCCGACTTTTACTAACTGCATAGATTTATTTTTTAACAAAGATATTTAATCTAAAGTTCTCATCCCTACTAAAATAAGGGAAAACACAATTTCTAAATTAAAGATTACTGACAAAAATCAGTTTATAATTTTTATTAATTCTAAATAATAATATACATTTGCACTTTATTTAAAACCACTCTAAATAACAATAGACTATCATGAAAAAGCAGCTAGCCACAATAGGATTAGTATTCGCAGCCCTTTCTTTGGACGCGCAGATGAAATATGTTGAAGCTGATACCATTAGAATCCAGACTATTGAAGACGTTAATCTTCATAAAACCGGAAATCCCAACAAGGCAAGACCATTATCTACCAAGTCTAATCTTACGATGATGGAAACACCTCAGCCGATTGCGATTGTTACTCACGAAATTATTGAGCAGCAACAGGCAAAACAACTGAGTGATGTTCTGCAAAACGTAAACGGAATTTATGTAACTTCTTCTAGAGGAAATTCTCAGGACAGTTTCGGAGGACGTGGTTTCATTCTGGGAAATGACAATATTTTCAAGAACGGCTCCAGAATTAACAGCGGAGTTTTTCCTGAAGTAAGCGGATTGGAAAGAGTGGAAGTCCTTAAAGGTGCGAATGCAATGCTGTACGGAAATACGGCTGCAGGTGGTGTGATCAACATGATTACAAAAAAGCCTAAATTCAACTTTGGCGGAAGCGTGGGGATGAATGCGGGAAGCTGGAATTCTTATAAACCGACAGTAGATCTTTATGGTCCGCTTTCAAAAAATATTGCTTTCCGTGTGAACGGAGCGTATGAGTATGCGGAAAGTTTCAGAGACGTGGTGCAGTCTAAAAAGTATTATTTCAATCCTTCATTTTTATTTAATTTAAGCGACAGATCACAGATCATCGTTGAGGCAGATTATCTTAAAAATGATTTTACTCCGGATTTCGGAATCGGGTCTATCACGCAGCGTGACGGATATACTTACCAGATGAATAATCTTCTTCCGAGAAATGCTTTTTTAGGAGCTGACTGGCAATATCAGAATGTGGAGCAGGTTTCAACAAATGTTACCTTCAATCATCAGTTTAATGAAAGATGGTCTTTAAACGCTACGGCATCTTACCAGAATTATACGAAAGATTATTTTTCTACGGAAAGAGTTCAGTGGGGTTACGAAAAATCAACCGACAGACTTTTCTGGAGAAGACCTTTGAACAGGACGTATAACGAACAGAACTATACTTCGGCACAGGTGAATTTAAATGGTGAATTCAATACAGGAAAAATAAACCATAAAGTGTTATTCGGGGCAGATGCAGATTATGGAGTTGCAGATGCGTACACTTACTATAATCCAACCAACAGACTTGCTTACGGAAACAGCTATCTGTATGGAACCAACGGAAACAGCAATGGTATTCTTTATCTGGACAATCCTGATTCCTGGGCAAGCGGAAGTATTCCGGCTGCTGAAAGATTAGAGAAAAACAGAATTAATACAAGAAGAATCGGAGTGTATGCTCAGGATTTCATCAGTTTAACCAAAGAATTTAAAGTTATTGCTGGATTGCGTTGGTCTTATATTGAAAATATGCCAACGATCAACACTAAATTTAAAACGGTTACAAGCGGTTTAGTGAATCTGAATTCTACCACAGGAAAATCGCTGGTTAATAATTCTTCGTCATCCGATCAGGCAATATCTCCGAAATTAGGTTTTGTTTACATGCCGAATGATAATTTTTCAGCATTTGCAACCTATACAAACTCTTTTGTTGCCAATGTGGGAAGATTAAGAGACGGAGAAGCTTTAACGCCAACCAACATCGATCAGTACGAAGTGGGTGCGAAAAAGAATTTCTGGAACAATGCTTTGGCAGTTAATCTAACGGTTTACCAGATTCTGTACAGAAATTATTATCAGAATGCATTAGACGATAAAGGAAATCCTGTAGATCCGGCAGGACTTACCAAAGATTTTGCAGGAAAAATGAGAAGCCGCGGAGTTGAGCTTGATATTACAGGAAATCCAACAGAAAATTTATCCATTATCGGAGGTTTCTCTTATAACAATTCTGTGTATTTAAATACTCCGGAAGCTTTCGGATATGTAGAAAACCAAAGACTGGTAAGAACTCCTGCAACTACTGCGAATGCTTCGGTATTTTATAAATTCACAAAATTGGTTCCCGGCTTGAAAGTGGGAGCCGGAGTATATTACATTGGGGACAGACTTGCCGGATGGAATGATACCAAAACAGGAGCCAACAGTCTGCAGCAGAGAAATGGGGTAAGCAGAATTTTCGAATTAAAAGATTACACAACGGTTTCTCTATCAGTTGGCTACGACTGGAAGAAATTCTCGATTCAGGGGAAAGTCGGAAACCTGTTTGATGTAGAAAATTACACCGTTCACGAAAATTATTCCGTGAATCCGATCACACCGAGAAATTACTATGTTACATTAACGTATAAACTGTAAAAAAGAATCACAATAATTTCTTCATTTAAAGTGGGAATTGCAATTTTGCAGTTTCCACTTTTGAGATTAAAAAACAAAAACAATATATATGGATAAGATTAAAGACACAAGAAGTTTTATGAGAATCACGCACCGTTATCTGGGCTATTTCCTTGCCGGAATAATGGCTGTTTACGCTGTAAGTGGTGTTTTGCTAATTTACAGAGACACCGATTTTCTGAAAAAAGAAAAAAAGTACGATAAAGTCGTAGAAAAAAATCTTGATGAAAAAGCACTGGGAAAAGAATTAAGAATTAAAGGTCTTGAGGTTGAAAAAACAGAAGGTACTGTTCTTACCTTTAAACAGGGAACTTACGATTCCGCAACGGGACAGGCAAAGTACACTAAAAAGGAACTGCCATTTGTACTGGATAAAATGACAAAACTTCACAAATCTCAATCTAAAGACACTCTTTCCCCGTTAAATACTTTCTTCGGAATTTCCCTGTTCTTTTTTGTAATTTCGAGTTTCTGGATGTTCAATCCTAAAAGCAAAGCATTCAAAAGAGGTATGGTTTTCACGGTGGCAGGACTTGTGGTTTCAATTATTCTGCTTTTATTGTAAATTTTATTAGGATAAAAACTCCTGATGATCGGCATTTCATAAGACCATACCATTGATTAATATGATAATGATTTCACTACGTATTGAGTAGAATGGCACATTTATTGATTTTCTGAAATCACAAATGATACAACATTAAAATATTAAATAATAAATTATGAAAAAGCTAATTTTTACAGGAATAATGGCAGTAACGGGTTTGGCTGCAACAATGAATGCGCAGATCCAGAAGGGAAACTGGTTAGTGGGTAGTAGTTTAATATCAAGTAATTTCGGTTTAAACACCGGTGGTGGTTATAATATTGCTATTCAGCCTAAAGGAGCATACTTTATTGAAGACAACGTTGCTGTCGGGGGTTATGTAGATTTAGGATTCAACAAAGTAACTAATGGTTCTCCTACAGAATTTACGTACGGAGTTGGTGCTTTAGGACGTTATTATCTTTCTCCGGGAGAAAAAGGAGTAGATAACTTACTAAACCACGGACGTTGGTTCTTAGAAGGTAACGCAGGAATCGGAGGAAGATCTGTTGAAAATGCAGATTCTACTACAGGTTTCGATTTCGGAGTAGGTCCTGGTTATTCTTACTTCATTACCCCGAACATCGGTCTTGAAGGTCTGGTAAAATACAGAGGAAGAGCAGGATTTGGCAGTGAAGGTTTAAACTCAAACCTTACTTTCAATCTAGGTTTCAGTATTTACCTTCCTACATCCAAAGCAAAACAAATCGCAAATGATGTAAAGTAAGATTACGATCCAATCACTTCACATTCACTATACACTACAATTGAAATCGCCTCGAGTTTTCGAGGCGATTTTCGTACAAATTAAAACTAAACTATAAAAAATCAAATAAATCATGTATTCGGTTGTGGTGTATATCTTAAATAGGGTTTTATCACTTTCACCCCTTTCGGAAAAATCTTTCTGGCATCTTCCGTGGAAATCGCAGGCGGAACAATGACATCATCTCCGTCTTTCCAGTTAACAGGAGTAGCAATTTTATGGGAATCTACAAGCTGAAGAGAATCCAGAACTCTAAGAATTTCATCAAAATTTCTTCCGGTAGAAGCCGGATAAGTTATAATAAGCCTTACTTTCTTTTCCGGATCGATAATCAGTAAAGAACGAACGGTTGCCGTTGCAGAAGCGTTCGGATGAATAAAATCGTACAGTTCAGAAATTTTTCTGTCCTTGTCTGCGATAATCGGAAACTGAACTTCCGTATTCTGTGTTTCATTAATATCTTTAATCCAGTTCTGATGATCTTCTACTCCATCCACACTCAGCGCAATTACTTGGGTTCCGCGCTTATCAAATTCCTCCTTCAATTTCGAAGTATACCCAAGTTCTGTAGTACAGACCGGAGTATAATCTGCGGGATGCGAAAACAGAATTCCCCAGGAATCTCCTAAATACTGATAGAAATTAATATCTCCGGCTGAAGTTTCTGCCTGAAAATCGGGTGCGGTATCTCCTAGTTTAATTGACATAATATTTTGTTCTTATTAGTCTACAAATTTAGTAGAGTTTTTGGAACTGGCAAAATTTTTGTTTAAAAATTATATCTTTAACTAAAATTTTTTTATTCATGGAGAAAAGTGGTCTAGGCTATATTGATGTTGTATATAATGTAATACAGAACTGGTATCTGAAATTTGCAGAACTTACCCCAAAACTTATTGTGGGAATTCTTGTATTTTCTTTCTTTTTATTCACCAGTAAATATCTCAGTCAGGGCGCCGTAAAACTTTTCCACAAATTTTTTCCGAAAAGCAAAAAAGAAAGTTCACTGGTCACGTTAATCAGCGTATTCAGATTCCTGATTATGGTGATGGGAACTTTCATTGCACTGGAAATTATGGGTTTCAGCGGTTTTCTCTGGAAATTCATCGGAAGTTTAGGAGTTGCGGGGGTTATTGCAGGGGTTGCATTAAAAGATCTGGTGTCCAGCATATTTTCAGGAATGCTGATCGGAATAGATAAAGCCTTTAAAGTAGGAGATTATATTACGATAGGAACCCACTCCGGAACGGTACAGGAAATTGGTTTTTTAACGACTAAAATTATTACAGACGACGGAAAGAAAGCTTACATCCCAAATCAGGTGGTTTTTAATGCCCCATTTTACAACATTACCGCATCACCTCAGCGAAGAATTATTTTAAATTTCGAAATTCCTGCCGATGAAGATATTTCAAAAGCACAGAAAGGAATGCTCGACATTATTAAAAATCTCGAAAATGTGGATAAACTGGATACTGCAGAAGTTATTTTTACAGATCTGAAACAGGGTGTTTTCAATATTCAGGCTAAATTCTGGATGAAGGTGGGCGCGAATATGGTTCAGCTCAAAAGCGAAGCTTATTTAAAGATCAAACAGCGTCTTGATGAGGACGGAATTCAGCTCGTTACTCCTACAAGTATCAGTATTACGAATGGAGATCATTTAATCAACGAAAATCAGGACTAAATAAAAAAAGCAACCGAATAGTGGTTGCTTTTCTGTTTTTATGAATCAGTAATTTATTTTTTAATGATTAATTTTTCTGTTATTTTCCCCCCATTTTCAAAAACCAGAGAGATCACATAATTTCCGTTCATCAGATCATTAACTTTTACCTGAGTTTCACCCTTGAAATTTCCGACTTTAATTAATCTGCCTGAAGCATCGTAAAGCGTATAATCTGCTTTTTGTGATGAATTTTTAAGTCTGATATTGACAACATCATGAGAAGGATTCGGATAAATCGAGAAGTTTCTCACGTTAGTTTCAGCCGTTGTAAGAACAGTCTGAGTAATAGAGAAACTTGATGTATTGAGTGCATAATAAATATTTCCCACCGCTTTTACCATAATTCTCGCAGACGAAACATTTTCATTTGGCATCGTAACATTAGCGGAACCATTATTCGGAACACTTGCTGCCAAAACAGTCGGGAACGTTAAGCCACCGTCTTTAGAAAGTAAAATAGATACGTTCTGTGTACTAATTGCTCCTGTACTTGTTCCTGCTACATTCCATGTTACCGGAACGGAAGTATTTCCATTATAATTTATTCCTGTCGTAGCCTGAGAAGTTACTTTAAACGGCCCGTCATTCGTTACGGTAACCACCATAACATCTCTTGCTGCCTGATTTCCTGTTGCTTTATTATCGTTTACCAAAAGAGAAAAATTAAGAGTTCTTGCAACACCTGGAGTAACTTCCCATTTCGGGATAAGATTATTCGCTACAACCGAACTCAGCACAGGAAAATATCTTGACGGAGAAACAGTAGGAGTTAAAGAACGATAGACCGGTCCGGCTGTTCCTGTGGAAACCGGAGGCTGCGTATTGCTTGTATTGTCATACTGTTCCCAAAGGTAGGTTAAAGGATCTCCATCCGGATCTGTTCCTGTTCCCGTTAAAACAAAAGCAGTTCCCTGCGGAATGGTATAATCTGCTCCGGCATCAGCGGTAGGAACTCCATTGCTATTAGAATTTTTTACGGCGCAGTCTGAAGCTCTCTGCAAAACAGCGTACATTTCCAAAACGCTTGCCGCATGAAAGTAAGCATCACTGTTATTCTGAACATTATTGGTTGCTCCGCAGATCCCTGCATAAGCCATAATCGTAGATCCGCTTCCCGGTTCGAAAGCAGTCGCGTTATTGAAGTTACCGGCACATGAAGAAGTTGCCGCTCTGAATGTGTGGTTTGCTCCAAACTGATGTCCCATTTCGTGCGCAACATAATCGATATCGAAAGGATCTCCAATCGGAGCTCCGGAACCTGTAACGCCTCTAGCTTTACTGCCTGAAACACATACCACTCCCAATCCTGCCAAACCGCCGCTGTTTGTTCCGAAAACATGCCCAATATCGTAGTTCGCAGTTCCGATGACCGCCGTTGTATTGGTCTGGTTTTCGTTTATCATACTGCTTGGGTTTCCATTAGTAAAAGGATCTGTTGTCGCATTGGTATAAATCAACAGATTATTGTTCGCGATCATCATCATGGTTGTAGAGATCGTTTTTTCATAAATTCCGTTTACTCTGGTCATTGTTGTTGCCATTGCTGCCATTGCCAGAGCAACTGTTCCGCCATGAAACGTGGTATATTCTCCTGTCGCAGAGAGAGCGAGTCTGTATTTTCTGAACTGCCCGTCCGAAACCAGAGGAGCTTTATTGGCTGTTCCGTTATTTTTTAAGTTATCCAGTTCGTTTTTGACATGACATTCAAAAAGCCGGTCGTTTTTCGGAAGATCTTTTCTCTTGTATAAGATAAATGCAGAATTGTCTTTTGTGTAACTGTCGAGATAACTGATTTCCCAGTTATCAAAATACATCACACTGATTCCTGTAGAGGGGGTAACACTGAAACGGATTGTATTTTCGGGATGCTCTTTTTGCCAGCCTGTGTAAGAACGTATTTCAGGGAATTTCGCCTGTAGTTCCGGCTCCATTACAGAAGCTTCCTGAACGATGTAATCTCTTATTTTCCCTTCAGAATCCGGAAATTTAATCACAAGGCTTTCATCTCCCGAAAAACGTTGGGGTGCTTTTTTAAGATCGGATTTAATTTTTCCCAGATCAACTTGATATAAAGAAAAATTATTGGGAGTCGTCCATCTCGGGTTCAGATTTTCCCGTTCTATTTTTGTTTCTTGTAGTTTCGACCAGTAGTTCTGCTGACCAAAAACCTGTGCCGCAATCAAAAGGCACGAGACGATAAAGGTTCTAGTTTTCATGACAGTAATTTTATATATTAGTATTGAATGGTGACTTTTTTAATAAGCAAATTTTCTTTTAGCTTTAATAAGATATCAGGCGGAATTCTGCTTTGTTCATCAAAATCCGGATTGCTGAATTCTTTCGCTTTTATGCAGAGGATATTTTTATCAAAAGTAATGGCTTCAATTAAAATATCATTGGAGCTTTTTAACTGAGGTTTTACAATAATATACGTTTCATCTTCGGTGATGGAAGGAACAGGTGAAAATCTGTTTCCTGTATTTTTCTGATGAATAATTTTAAAAATTTCATCCATCTTTTTCTGAGAATTAATCACAAAAAAATCTTTCTGAATTAAAGAAAAAGGATAATGGTTTTTATCTTCGAACTGAATTTCTTTTCCGTGAGACAGGAAATAATGGCTGACAATTTGAGATTGACAAGTAAGAAATAAAAAGAGAAAAAAGGATAAACGCAGTCTCATTTTTAAGCCTTTCCTGTAAAGATAACAATTTTAAAATGAATAACTTATTTAATTACTTCACTTTCTTTATTTTGAGTTATCTATTTTTTTGAAGATGTGTCTTTCATTATTAAACTATCCTTTTTCGAAATTTTCGCACAGGAATCGCTTTCGTTTATTTTAGCCTCGCCTATGACATAATTTTTATTTTCAGGGATAGAATCTTCTTCCATCCTCAGAAGACCTGTCGTTGCGTAAGATTCTTCCTTCTGTTTTGAGCAGCCCATTAAAAATAAAATAACGGAAAGAAGAGTTAATACGACTCTGCTATTTTGAAAATGAGCAGGAATATGTTTAAAGAATTGAACTCTTATCTTTTCAGATGGATTAGCAGTATTCAACTGATGATCATAAAATCTTCCGCAGATTTCTTCATCTTTCTTTTCATCAATGATTTCTAGAATTTCGTTGGGCTGTTTCTGTGTAAAATCAATCACACATTTATTACAGACGGAACAGAATCGTCCTTTTTCCTGCAGAGACATCATTTCCCAGTTTTCTGAACACGGTTTCGGAATTTGTATATTTTTCATGGCATATTAAGTTTTTCAGCGACAAATTACAAAAGATTTTTAATTTGATGAAAAAAGAAAAAACCGTTCCAAAAAAATGAAACGGTTTTAATGTATTTTAAAAATTTCAGTCTTATGCTAAAACTTCTTTTACTTTGTTTGCAGCTTCTTCCAAAGTAATTGCAGAGTGAACCGGAAGACCAGACTCATCAATTAATTTTTTAGCTTCAACCGCGTTAGTTCCCTGTAATCTTACGATCAATGGAACCGGAAGGCTGCCCATTGCTTTGTAAGCGTCTACAACTCCCTGAGCAACTCTGTCGCATCTTACGATACCTCCGAAGATATTGATTAAGATTGCTTTTACGTTAGGATCTCTTAAGATGATTCCGAAAGCAGTCTGTACCCTCTGTGCATCTGCAGTACCACCTACGTCAAGGAAGTTTGCAGGGTTACCACCTGATAATTTGATGATATCCATTGTTGCCATTGCAAGACCTGCTCCGTTTACCATACAAGCAACGTTACCGTCTAATTTTACGAAATTAAGACCCGCTTCACCAGCTTCTACATCCATTGGATCTTCTTCTCTTGTATCTCTAAGCTCAGCTAAATCTTTGTGACGGAACAATGAGTTATCATCCAAAGTTACTTTAGCATCTACTGCGATAATTTTGTTATCAGAAGTTTTCAACACAGGGTTGATTTCGAAAAGAGAAGCATCAATTCCCGTATACGCATTGTATAGAGAACCGATGAATTTTACGAATTCTTTGAAAGCATTCCCTTCAAGACCTAAGTTGAAAGCAATTTTTCTAGCCTGGAATCCCTGAAGTCCTAAAGCAGGATCAATGATTTCTTTGTGAATCAAATGAGGCGTTACTTCAGCAACGTGCTCAATATCCATACCCCCTTCAGTAGAATATACGATTGTATTTTTACCTTCAGCTCTGTCTAAAAGAATAGAAACATAAAATTCTTTAGTTTCCGTTTCTCCCGGATAATATACATCCTCTGCAACCAAAACAGAATTTACTTTTTTACCTTCAGCAGAAGTTTGTGGAGTTACCAACTGCATTCCGATGATGTTCTGAGCGTTTTCTTTAAGTTTATCCATGTTTGGAGAGAACTTTACACCACCCCCTTTACCACGGCCACCTGCGTGGATCTGAGCTTTTACAACCCATCCCTGTGCGCCTGTTTCAGCAGTTAGTTTTTCAGCAGCAGCTACAGCTTCATCTACGTTGTTTGCAACGAAACCACGTTGGATAGCTACTCCATACTTTGATAAAATCTCTTTTGATTGATACTCGTGAAGATTCATATTATTTTTATTATTTTATTTTAATAGTTAAAGGTTGACAAATTTAATAAAAAGACACGGAAGTTCAAGTTTATTGACTTAAAATTTAAACCACAACGGACTTGATTTTTAACATATCTATTAAATCTGCCTATTATTCACCATTTTTCTCACTTTGAATATGTGAAGATAATTGTCCAGGTAAGGAAAATAGTCTTTAAGCCCGCAAAAAATAAGAATTCTAAACGATTCTTTTATGCTGATTATCTATTCAAAAGAAACTCCAAAGGCTTCGAAAGTCTTTTTGCCCATGCTTCCTCGCTGTGATTTTCGCCGGGAAAGTATAAGGTTTTCCAGTTCTTTTCAGAGTAACCGTGTTTTCTGATAATTGCATCTGCTTTTTTCTGAATTTCAGGATACAGCGCATCCAGAGTCTGATCCCCGCAGTCGAAATAGATTTTGTGAGTTTTAGAATCTGGTAAATTTTTATCTAAATAGCGTAAAGCAGACGCCGGAAAAGGATTGTTTTCATTGGTAAAAGTTCCTGTCCAGTGGGTTGAAAGACAAGCTGCTCCGCCAAAAATCTGAGGATATTCGCAGATGGCATACATGGAGATCAGTCCGCCCATGCTGCTTCCGGCAATAAATGTATGAGATATGTCCTTAAAAGTTGAATATTTTTTATCAATCAGAGGTTTCAGCTCCTTCACTAAAAACTTTAAATAATTGTCTGAATTGGGAGAAAACTTTTCATTCGCTCTTCCTGCTTTTTTCAATTGATGATTAACGGTATCTTTTTCCACTGCGGATAAACTTTCAAAAGGTTTCTGCGGAAAATAATCGAAATGTCTCATTTTGGAATCATTCCACACTCCTACAACAATGGTATTCTGTATTTTTTTGGATTTAATAAGTTCCGCAACAGTTTCATCCACGTTCCAGGATTGTCTGTTCCACGTGAGATCAGAATCGTAAAGCATTTGTCCGTCCTGCATATACAGAACTCCATATTTCTTAGATGCTGAATAATTTTCAGGAAGCCATACATCGATGTTTCTCGGTGTTACAAACTGAGATTTAAAATCCGATATTCTTTCAATCTTTCCGCTGCTCACTTTCGGAATCTGCGCCTGAACTACGGAAAATAGAGCAACCATAACAATTAGCAAAAGTCTGTACATCGTTTATAATTTATCACAAAGATAATTTTTAATGAGAGATCATTGAATTTTTCTATGGAGAATCCATTTCATAGAAATTATAATATGATAGTATTACTATTATAAATAATATTAAAACATTTTTCGGTATATATTTTGCTATCAAAAAATATAGTTATTTAATACATCATGGAATTTCAGGTAAAATTTAAAGTCAACGAACACCTTTATCTTAAAGATCCCGAAAACAGCGAGATCGGACGTGCCATTGTCAAAAATTCAATTGAACTGATCTACGAGACCGGTTTTGAAAGTTTTACTTTTAAAAAATTAGCCCAAAAGATCAACTCTACAGAGGCAACGGTTTACCGGTATTTTTCTTCAAAGCATAAACTTCTTACCTATATTCTCAATTGGTATTGGTCTTACATCGAATTCATTTCCAAACTGAGGCTTCAGGAAATCAAAGAACCTCAGCAAAAAATGGAAAAAATCCTCGAAATCATCACACATAATGATGAAACCGATGATAAAATAGAAGATTACGATCTTCCAAAACTTCACAATATTGTTATTGCAGAAAGCAGCAAAGCTTATTTGGTAAAAGAAGTGGACGAAATCAATAAAGAAATGGTTTTCAGTCCTTTAAAAAGTCTTTGCGCATTTATCGGAGACATCATTGCAGAAGCAAAACCGGATTTCCCTTATCCGAAATCATTTGCAAGCACTTTACTGGAAACCGCTCACGATCAGCAGTTTTTCAGCGAACATCTTCCGAAACTTACCGACAATCATACGGATAAGATAGATCACAAAAAGTATGTTTTAGATTATCTGCGTTTTATCACTTTCAACCTTATAAAATAATAAGACTCAAATGGAAACTTCTCCTAAACAGCACGGTTACAATCTTTTCAAATACGTCACGAAGGAAAAGAAAGATGTCACCAACATTTATTTTTACGCCATCCTGAATGGTCTTGTCCAGTTGAGCGTTCCGTTGGGAATACAATCAATCGTCAGTTTTGTGATGGGAGCTACAATGGCAACTTCTATTTATATTCTGATCGCTTTTGTGGTTCTGGGAACCTGGCTTGTAGGCTATTTCAGGCTGAAAGTAATGCAGATCATTGAAAAAATTCAGCAGAAAATTTTTGTTGAATTTTCCCTTGCTTTTGCCGAAAAACTTCCGAAAGTGAATCTTTCAGCCACGCGAAAATATTATCTTCCTGAGCTGGTTAATCGTTTTTTCGATACCCAGAATCTCCAGAAAGGAATTTCTAAAATTTTACTTGAAATTCCGACCGCGCTCATCCAGATTCTATTCGGAATCCTTCTTCTTTCCTTTTACCATCCGTGGTTTTTGGTGTTCGGAGCTTTGGTAGTGATTTGTGTGGTTATTATTTTCAGATTTACCATGGAAAGCGGAATTAAATCCAGCATTGAAGAAAGCGATAAAAAGTATGAAGTGGCTTCCTGGATTGAAGATATTGCTGCGTCTATCAAAACATTTAAACTGAATTCCAAAACAGAAGCACATCTTTCAGGAACCGATGAAAGAGTGGTAAAATATCTCGATGACCGAACTTCGCACTTTCGCGTTCTGGTTTTCCAGTACAAAACCATTATCGCTTTTAAAGTTATCATTACTTTGGTTATGCTTGTGATCGGGACTTACCTTTTGGTGAATCAGCAACTTAACATCGGAGCGTTTATCGCAACGGAAATCGTTGTTCTGAGCATTATGGCGGCTGTGGAAAAGCTTATCATAAGTCTTGAAAGTTATTATGACGTGATTGCAGCTTTGGCAAAACTGAATAAAGTAACGACACTTCAGGAAGAGAAATTCGGGGAAATTACTTTCGATCAAAACAATGACGGCTTTGAAGTTGAATTTAAAGACGTAAATTTTGCTTTTAATGATCATCACAGGATTCTGGAAAACATCAATTTTAAGATTTCGGAAAATAGTTTAACTGTTATTTCAGGGCAGCTCGGCGCAGGAAAATCTTTACTGCTGAATATGATGACCGGATTTTATGATCCGACTTCCGGAAGTATTTTATTTGATAAAATCCCTTTGAAAAATATTGATAAAGTATCACTAAGAAGCCAGATCGGGATGTATCTGGAAGACATGACGATCATTAAAGGAACGGTTTACGAAAACATCACTCTCGGACAAAATGAAACCTCCGCAGAACAGATTCTGGAAATTGCAGAAGAAATTGGCATCGAAGATTTCTCCAGCCAGTTCAGCAACGGATTTTTCACCAACGTCAGCGAAACCGATACGGAAATTTCATTCAGCTCTAAAAAGAAAATTCTTCTCCTGAGAGCTTTGGCAGGTGAAAGAAGATTATTGATCCTTGAAGATCCTTTAGACGGAATGAATGATATATTTAAAACTAAAATGACGGAATATCTTTTAAAACTAAAAGAAAAAACCTCCATTATCATTGTTTCAGAAGATAAAAATCTTATTCTGGAAGCCGATCAGCATCTTCAGGTAGAAAACGGAAATGTGAAAAAATTATTTAACAAAAACTAAAAGAGATGGAACTGAAGTCAGTCAATAAAATATACCACATCCACAGAAAATCAAGGGTTAAAAGATGGTTTCTTTTCATCCTAATTGGCGGAATTATCACTCTGTTTTTACCTTGGACACAGAATATCAAGGTAATGGGAAATGTGAGTACGCTTTATCAGGAACAGCGTCCGCAACAACTAAACTCGCCGATTCCTGGAAAAATCATCAAATGGTACGTGAAAAACGGGGATTATGTAAAAAAAGGCGACACTTTGCTTCAGCTTTCCGAAGTAAAAGAAGATTACCTTGATCCGCTTTTGGTGAAAAGAACCGAAATGCAGGTAGAAGCAAAAAAAGGAGTAAGAGACTATTACGAAGCCAAAGTTGGAACCACCAATAGTCAGTTGCAGGCTTTAAATTCTGCAAGAGATTTAAAATTGAGTCAGCTTAAAGTGAAAATCAGTCAGCTCAATAATAAATTAGCAGGAGAAGAAGCCGAATTGGAAGCAGTGAAAAACGAGCTGAGAATGACTTCCGACCAGTACGAAAGACAGAAGAAAATGTATGATGAAGGTTTGGTTTCGCTCACGCAATTCCAGCAGAGAAGTGTTTCTTATCAGAATGCTTTAGCCAAAAAAATGGCAACCGAAAATAAACTGGCACAAACCCGACAGGAAATCGTGAATGTAAGCATCGAACAGAATGCTACGATTCAGGATTACAACGAGAAACTGAGCAAAACGGAAGGAGAACGTTTCCAAAGTATGGGACAGATTGAAGGAAGCGACGGTGATATTGCCAAACTCGAAAATCAGGTTGCCAATTACAAAGCAAGACAGGGATTGTATTTCGTGATCGCTTCTCAGGACGGACAGGTTGTGCAGATCAATAAAGCGGGAATCGGAGAAATTCTGAAAGACGGTGAAAGCATCGGAATCATTGTTCCGGAAAAAGTAGATTACGCCGTAGAAATTTACATTAAACCTGTCGATTTGCCTCTGGTAAAAGAAGGACAGCGTGTAATGTGTATTTTTGATGGTTTTCCGGCGATTGTCTTTTCCGGTTGGCCGAATTCCAGCTATGGAACCTTTGCAGGAAAAGTAATTGCGGTAGAAAATAACATCAGCGCAAACGGAATGTTCAAAGCTTTGGTGATTCAGGATAAAAATGAAAAACAATGGCCTCCGAAAATTAAAATGGGAACCGGAGTTCAGGGAATTGCGATTCTTAATGACGTTCCGGTCTGGTACGAATTATGGCGAAACATCAACGGATTCCCGCCGGATTATTATGAAGTAAAAACCGAAAAATCTGCAAAAGATGAAAAGGCTAAAAAATAATCTGACTTATCGTTACAGGCAATATTCAGAAATCAATAAATGGAGTTTATACAAGTTATTATTTTTTTTCAATAGCGTCGGGCTTTAGCCCGATATCAACAGGGACGTTTTACACAGGCTTTAGCCGAAATTTAAAACAGGCTTTGGCTAAAGCCAACTAAATCGTTCTATTTGTGAATGGGCTAAAGCCCAATCCTATTGATCATTTCAAATTTTACTAATTTGTATAAACTGTAACAGTAGAGGAAGTTTAGTTCATAGATTCTTCGACAAGCTCAGGATGACATTTCTGATACTAACTGATTTATTTAAATACTGTCAGGCTGAGCTTAGTTTATCCTGAGCCTGACGAAGGAAAGCCTTTTTTATTAAAAATAAAATTTAAAAACAACGCAAAACTCATAATAAAACTTTGTTTATGAATTACTTACAATTTATTTTTGAGTATTTTTTCCACAATACTGGTGCAGCCCGACCTGAGTGGAGCTCTTTTGTGAGGAGGAACGACGAGCAAAAAGCGGGAACGGAGGGCGGAATAGCTGCCCAAATAAATAGAAATATGAATGTTGCTTATGCTAAAAAAATAGTTACCACACTTCTCATTCTGTTGTGTGTTCAGTTTTCGTTTGCGCAGGATTCTCTGAAAATTTCGCATCAGGAATTTCTGAATATTGTAAAAAATTATCATCCGTTAGCTTTTAAATATCAGCTTCAGAATAAAATTGCCAATGCTGAAATTAACAAGGCGAGAGGAAATTTTGATCCGGTACTCGCAGGAAAACTGGGGGAGAAAAATATTGACGGAACAAAATATTACGAACAGAGAAATGTAGAACTTGGCATTCCAACCTGGTACGGAATCGACATTACCGGAAGTTACAATTATCTGGATGGCGAAAAACTGAACAGCAGCGAAACGAAAGGAGGTTTATACCAATTCGGAGTTACGATTCCTTTGGCAAAAAACCTTCTGTATGATAAAAGAAGAGCCATGCTGGATCAGGCAAAATTCGGCTTGAAAATGACAGAAGCAGAACAGACCGTTCTCACCAATGAACTTCTTTTGGATGCTGAAAATACGTATTGGGAATGGGTGAAAAATTATGAGATCTACAAATTGCAGAAATCTACGGTAGAAATTAACCGAAAAAGGCTCGAACTTACCAAAAAGACGTACGAGTTTGGAGAAAGACCGGCAATAGATACGGTGGAAGCTTCATCGCAATTGCAGAGTTTTGAACTTCAGGAAAGAGACGCTTATTTAAGTTTTGTGAAAAGTACGCAGGAACTTCAGATGTATCTCTGGAAAGAAAATCAGGAGTTTTATGAAATTTCAAAGCTTATTTTTCCGTCTTCGAATCTTGACGAGCATTCCGGATATTCCGATTATGAATTTCTGGTACAGAATTTAGAATCGAAACAGCTACAGAATCACGCTTCACTGGAATATTATTTTCAGAAGCAGAATATCCTCGAAAGTGAAAAAAGACTGAAATGGCAAAGCTTCCTTCCGAAACTGGATTTCACATATAATTTTTTTAATAAAGAAAATTACCGTGCCGATTTTCTTCCTTTGTTTGATAATAATTTCCAATACGGACTGAAACTGGAGATTCCCATATTTCAGAGACAAGCAAGAGCAGATTATGAAATTGCCAAGCTGAAAATTTCTCAAAACCAGCAGGATTCTCAGCTTAAAACCCGCGAACTGAGCACGAAAATTGAAACCTATAAAAATGAAGTGAATAATTATTTCACCCAGATTGATATTTCCACAAAAAATCTGAATAATTACCAAAGACTTCTGAATGCGGAAGAAACGAGGTTCAGCAATGGGGAAAGTTCTTTGTTCCTGATCAATTCCAGAGAAAATAAATTATTGGATGCGAGAGAAAAAAACATTGAACTGAAAGCTAAATTCCTGAAAAGCTACAACAAGCTGAAATGGCTGAATGAGAACTTTTTGAAGTAATAAAAAAGGAATTCTGCGGTCAGAATTCCTTTTTTAATTTATTTTAAGATAAAATGATTTCTATGTTTTTGATTGATTGTGTTTATTAATTTGCCGCAAATGAATACAAAAAAGTTTCATTTTTTGGAAATTATTTTAAGAAAAACAAAGGCACTTCGTTTAGTAATGAAATACAAAGTTTGTATTTCTTTGATAAGTTTTACGCCTTCTTTTAACTTAAATATCTGAAAAATGAAGAATTAGACCCCTTGTCTAACCTTGCGATTCATTAAATTTTATCTCAAACTGAAGTTTCTTTATTTTTAAGCTTTCATCTTCACGAAGTAAAAGATCAGCAAAGCCCAGCTCAGAATCATCAGTAATCCTCCAAGCGGAGTAATTGGTCCGAGAAATTTCAGATTCATCCCGAAATAATCCTGCATACTCAATCCGTAAATACTGAATGAGAAAAGCATCGTTCCGAAAATCATAAACCACGAAATCCAGTTTTCTGTTTTGGTTTCAAATTTTAAAATATAGCCTGCAATTAAAAGAAAAAAAGCAGCATACATTTGGTATCTCACTCCCGTTTCAAAACTTTCCAGTCTTTCTACAGACAATATTTTCTTTAAAGCGTGTGCTCCGAAAGCTCCCAGAATAACGGAAAGCATCCCGTAAACAGCACCGAAAATTAATGTTATTGTTTTCATTTATAATTTAAAATCTTGAATATTAATGATACGAGTCCGATTCCGATAAAAATCCATGCGAATTTTTTATTCTGAGCGAACCCCGGATTTTTGGTCAGTTTCAGAAAAATTCCGAAAGCCAGCATAAAAGCAGCTACAATAATTCCAAACATTACTGTTCTCTCATTCTGTTAAACTCATTGATCACTTCATGATGACTCACGGTTTTGTCCTTGAAATATGTCACAAAGTGCTGCTTTTCTTCTTCTGTCGCGCCTAACTGGTTTAAAATATTCAGCAGATGCATTTTCATATGCCCTTTTTGAATTCCAGTCGTCACCAAAGATCGTAACGCTCCAAAATTCTGAGCTAATCCGGAAACCGCCAAAATACTCATCAGTTCCTGAGCAGAAGGTTTTCCAAGAAGCGCTAAAGAGAATTTTACCAAAGGATGAAGATTCGTTAAACCACCAACAACACCAACAGAAATCGGAAGATCAATCCAGAATCTGAAAATTCCGTTGTCTGTTGTACAGTGCGTAAGAGAAGAATATCTCCCATTTCTCGCTGCGTAGGCGTGAGCACAGGCTTCCGTTGCACGAAAATCGTTTCCTGTTGCAATAACAACCGCATCTACTCCATTCATAATTCCTTTATTGTGAGTGGTCGCACGGAAAGGCTCAATTTCAGCAATCGTTACCGCCTGTTTGAATTTCCATGCAAATTCTTCATTGGAAATTCCGCTGTCGTCTTTCAGATCTTCGATTTTGCAGGAAACCTCAGCTCTTACGATACAATCCGGAGTAAAATTGGACAGAATATTCATTACGATCTGCAGAGAATTCTTTTCTTCCTGAGAAAAATCCTCGCTTGCAGCCACTTCCTGCTTCAATGTTTTTCCGAACTGTTCCAGACAGGAATTGATAAAGTTGGCTCCCATCGAATCTACGGTGTCGAAACTTGCTTTCAACTGATAATAATTCGCCATTTCAGACGTTTTATCAACCAATTTGATGTCTAAAATTCCGCCACCGCGTTTTCTCATATTCGCCGTAATGTCTTCCGTCGATTCCAGTAATTTTTTCTTCAGTTTAAAATTAAAAAAATGAAGCAGCTTATGAGATTCAACATTAAAAATAAAGTGGGTATGTCCCAGTTTTTCGTTGTTAATGATCGTTGTTTTAAAACCGCCTTTATCGATCCAAAATTTCGCAGCTTTTGAAGCTGCTGCAACTACAGAACTTTCTTCCACTGCCATCGGAAGCGCAAACAGTTTTCCGTCGATTAGGAAATTCGGAGCAATTCCGTAAGGCATATAGAAATTGGAAATGGTATTTTCAGAAAATTCGTCGTGAAGTTTCTGCAAATCAGCATTTTCGTTCCAGTATTGGTTTAATATATTTTGGTATTCTTCGTTTCCTTCAAGATACTCATTTACGAGCCAGTCGATTTTCCCCTGTTTTGTTAATTTGGAAAAACCTTCAACGGGTTTATGATTCATAACATAAATTTAATGAGCGTAAATATACTAAATTTGTCACTTTAAACGGTTGATAACTTCTATCAAAAAAGATTGACTTTTATCAATTTTGGAATTAAATTTGAACAGAAAAATTAATCTTTTAAACTTAATAGAGTTAATTTTTACACAAAAGTCATATTAGAATTAAATGAACTAAAAAAAAGAACACAGCAGTTTTAAAAATCAAAGATTTTTAATTAAATCTGAATGTTTTCTTGAAATCTAATGTGATAATAGAAATCAGCAAAAAAAGAATGTGAAATGAATTTTGACCGCCTGAAAGAAAAACTTGAGATCCTTGCCGATGCAGCGAAATATGATGTTTCCTGCTCATCAAGCGGTGGTTCGAGAAAGAATAAAAAAGGTGCTTTGGGAGACAGCTCCGCAAGCGGAATCTGCCATACTTATACGGAAGATGGACGATGTGTTTCTCTTCTCAAAATTCTATTGACCAATCATTGCATTTACGATTGCGCTTATTGTGTTTCCAGAAGTTCAAATGATATTAAAAGAGCTGCTTTTACTGTGGAGGAAGTGGTAGATTTAACGATCAATTTTTACCGCAGAAATTATATTGAAGGCTTATTTTTAAGTTCAGGAATTTTTAAAAATGCAGATACGACTATGGAACGTCTGGTTCGTGTGGCAAAAAAACTGCGTCTTGAAGAAAACTTTAATGGTTACATTCATTTAAAATCGATTCCCGGAGCAAGTGATGAACTGATGCAGGAAGCTGCTTTGTACGCCGACCGTTTATCCGTCAATCTTGAAATCCCAACCGAAAGCGGACTGAAATTGCTGGCTCCTGAAAAAAACAGACAGGATATGCTTAATCCGATGAAGTATATCCAGAACGGGATTGCACAATATAAAGATGAGAAAAAACTGTTCAGGAAAACGCCAAAATTTGCTCCTGCAGGACAATCTACGCAAATGATTGTAGGTGCTACGAATGAAAATGATTTACAGATCATTAAAGTTGCCGATCATTTTTATAAAAATTTCAGTCTGAAAAGAGTGTATTATTCCGGATATGTTCCGGTTTTGGAAGATAAAAGACTGCCCGCTCTTACCACTGAAGTTCCGATGCTTCGTGAAAACCGTTTGTATCAGTCGGATTGGCTGATGCGTTTTTACGGTTTTAAAGCTGAAGAAATACTGGATCCGAATATGCCATTTTTAGATCTTGAAGTCGATCCTAAACTAAGTTGGGCTTTGCGGCATTTAGATCAGTTTCCTGTTAATCTTCAAACTGCGGATTATCAGATGATTTTGAGAATTCCGGGAATTGGAGTAAAAACAGCACAGAAAATTGTAAGCGCAAGACGTTTTCAGGTTCTGAATATGGATCATCTGAAAAAGTTGGGAGCTGCAGTGAACCGCGCTAAATATTTCATTGATTTTAACGCAGGAAATGCCTTTTTAAAATATCTGACGAATCAAAATCTGAAAAAACTGCTGATTGGCGGAAGTTCTTCGAAATTTCATAATCAGTTTTCGCAGCAATTGACGTTGTTTTAAATTCAATCCTTTGATCTTATCTTAAAACAGAGAAAATAATTTCCAATATCCATATTTGCTAAATTTGGATATAATTTATAACTTCGAAGAAAGAATTTATTATGAATGTCAGTTTCACAAAAAAGCAGGAAGAATATATTTCAAAGCAAATAGAATCCGGTGACTTTCAGAATGCCAGTGAAGTTGTGCGTGATGCATTGCGGCTTCATGAAGTTTATCGGCACCGTGTGATTCAGGATTTAAAAGCTGAAATAGAAAAAGGCTGGAATGATGTTGAAAGCTCTCGTTCTGTAAAGGATATTATTCAGGCTAAAAAGAACAGAATCAGCAATGTCTAAGAAAACCTATATCTTATCGGAAATTGCTGATAAAGATCTGGAGGATATTTTTGATTATACTTTGAATGAATTTGGATTTAATCAAGCAGAAACATATCTTTTGGAAATTGAAGAAATTTTTCAAAATTTATTTTTAAATCCACATTTAGGCAAAAAGCGAGATGAAATAAAAAAAGGTTTATATAGCTTTCCGAAAGACAATCACGTTATTTTTTACAGGATTTTAGATCATCATATCAGAATTGTGAGAGTTTTGCACGGAAGCAGAGATATTCCGAAATTTTTCCTGTAGCAAAATATTATAAATACTGAAATAACAGCAACATAATAACACAAGATCACAAACTCTAAAACACTAAAACACTCCCTTCCAACTCAGATGACTACCCTACTCTACGACGGCAGTTTCGACGGGCTTTTAACGGCTGTATTCGAAGTTTTTGAATATAAATATAAGGACGTGGAAATTGTAAGTAAAGAAAGATTTCATCAGGAAAATATCTTTGCGGAAATTCATGAAGTCATTACTCAAAATGATAAATCTGAAAGGGTTTTAAACAAATTAGAACAGAATATCGGAAAAGCCGGAATTCACGAGCTGTTAAAAGTTTTCTTATCTGAAGATCCGGAACTGGAACAGCTTATTTTGTCTGCTGTAAAGCAATCTGTAAAACATCCCGATGAAAATATTCTGAAAAACTATGCCGATAATGACATTCTGAAGATCTCAAAAATCTGTAAATCCGTCAGTCGGGAAAGACACAGAATGACGGCCTTTGTCCGTTTTGAAAAAATGCAGGACGGTGTTTTCTTCGCCAAAATAGATCCTGATTTCAATGTACTCCCTTTAATCCGGAAACATTTCAAAGACCGTTATCAGGATCAGAAATGGATGATTTATGATTTGAGAAGAAATTACGGAATTCTATACGATCTTGAAACCTGCGACTTTTTTTATCCCGATGAAAAAATAGATCTGAACCGTTATCAGCAGAAGTTTCACGATGAAGAAAAAAATTACCAGACGCTTTGGCAAAGATATTTCACGAAGACTAATATCGTGGAGAGAAAAAATATGAAGCTTCATATTCAGCACGTTCCGAGAAGATACTGGAAATATCTTACCGAAAAGCATTAAATTAATTTTCATCTCGATAATTTTCATTCAAAAACATTAATATTTTTTTGTAAACCGATAAATTTTATTCAGGTTTAATCATTTATATGCAAAACTCTTCTTAAGTTACTGCGATTATCTGAACTTGTTTTTGTAAATTTGTGTTCGAAATTTTTTACTAGATGAAAGAGAGTGCTGTAAAAAAAATTGCAGTTCTTACTTCAGGAGGAGATTCTCCGGGTATGAATGCAGCATTAAGGGCGGTAGTAAGAACCGCAAATTATTATAAAATAGAATGTTACGGAGTAAGAGAAGGTTATAATGGCTTGATCAACGATGATTTCCTTAAAATGGGACCTCGTTCCGTAAAAAATATAATCAACCAGGGCGGAACTATTCTGAAATCTGCCAGATCCCAGGAATTTAGAACCAAAGAAGGCCGTCAGAAAGCCTATGACAATTGTGTAAAATATGGCATTGACGGTTTGGTCTGTATTGGGGGAGACGGAACTTTCACAGGAGCAAAAATCTTCAACGAGGAGTTCGGCATCCGTGTAATTGGTGTTCCGGGAACGATTGATAATGATATTTTCGGAACGGACAACACCATTGGTTATGATACTGCTTTAAATACAGCAATGGAAGCGATTGATAAAATCCGTGATACGGCAACTTCCCACAACAGAGTTTTCTTTGTGGAAGTAATGGGTCGTGATGCAGGTTTTATCGCTTTGAACAGCGGACTGGCAACCGGTGCTCTGGATATTTTGATTCCTGAGAAAAAAGACAGCATCGATGAACTTTTTGCTAATTTCAGAAGTGCAGAAAAGACAGGAAAAGCTTCAAGCATAGTTGTCGTTGCAGAGGGTGAGAAATTAGCCAACGTGTATGAACTTGCAGAAAAAACAAAGAAAGAATTCCCGGACTACGATATTCGTGTTGCAATTTTGGGTCACATGCAAAGAGGAGGTTCTCCGAGTTGTGCAGACAGAGTTTTAGCAAGCAGACTGGGGTTTGGAGCCGTAACAGGATTAATGGAAGGACAAACCAACGTAATGGCAGGAATGCGTTCCAATGATTTGGTATACACTCCGATTGAAGAAGCCATTAAAAAACACAACGAAATCAATAAAGATCTTTTACTGATTTCAGAAATTTTAGCAATCTAATATTTTAATATAATTTAAAACAAACTATTATGTCAACAATTAAAGTAGGTATC
This sequence comes from Chryseobacterium sp. MMO-72, assembly GCF_037146035.1. NCBI lineage: Bacteria > Pseudomonadati > Bacteroidota > Flavobacteriia > Flavobacteriales > Weeksellaceae > Chryseobacterium > Chryseobacterium sp. MMO-72. The sequence continues at coordinate 378,721 of NZ_JBBCWG010000001.1, read as the reverse complement.
AACGGGTTTGGTAGAATTGGACGTCTTGTTTTCAGAGCAATGACTGAAAGAGATAACATCGAAGTAGTAGGAATCAATGACCTTATCGATGCTACATACATGGCTTATATGCTTAAATACGATTCTGTACACGGAATTTTTCCGGGTGAGGTTTCTGTAGAAGGTAATGACCTTGTGGTAAACGGAAAAAGAATCAGAGTAACTGCTGAGAAAGATCCAAGCAATTTGAAATGGAACGAAGTAGGTGCAGATTACGTTGTAGAATCTACAGGTTTATTTTTAGATAAAGACAGTGCTGCAAAACATATTGCTGCAGGTGCAAAAAAAGTAATTCTTTCTGCTCCTTCTAAAGATGATACGCCAATGTTTGTAATGGGTGTAAACCACACAGAACTTACAGACGATATCAAAATCTTATCAAACGCTTCTTGTACAACCAACTGTCTGGCTCCATTAGCAAAAGTGATCCACGATAACTTCGGAATCGTAGAAGGTTTAATGACTACGGTACACGCTACAACGGCTACTCAGAAAACGGTTGACGGTCCTTCAATGAAAGACTGGAGAGGTGGTAGAGCTGCTTTAAACAACATCATCCCTTCTTCTACAGGTGCTGCAAAAGCAGTAGGAAAAGTAATCCCTTCATTGAACGGAAAATTAACAGGGATGTCTTTCAGAGTACCCACTGTTGACGTTTCTGTAGTTGACCTTACCGTAAGATTAGAAAAAGCGACTTCTTACGATGAAATCTGTGCAGCTATTAAAGCGGCTTCTGAAGGTGAATTGAAAGGTATTCTTGGATACACTGAAGATGCTGTAGTTTCTCAGGACTTCGTAGGAGATAAGAGAACTTCAATCTTCGATAAAGATGCAGGAATTATGCTTTCTCCAAACTTCGTAAAACTTGTTTCTTGGTATGACAACGAAATGGGATATTCTAACAAGTTAGTAGATATGCTGATCCACGCTGCTTCTTTATCTAACTAATAAAGCATCAGCTTAAAATATGAAAACCTTCCTGATGGGAAGGTTTTTTTGTTTAATTTAACCGCTTAAAATTAATAAACATGCTTGATGAACTTATTGAAAGATATTCTAAATATTCCGATTCTGAGCTTATGAATGTCTATCTGAATTCAAACGGATATACCGAAGACGCGAAAAAAGCGCTTGAAACAGTGGTAGAAGAAAGAGGCGGATTCAGTGCTCTGAAGGAAAGATATTATAAACTGGTTGAAAAAGAAGAGGAAAAGAGAAGAGTTCATCATGAGGCAAATCAGCTCTATAAAAAAGGAAATACCAAAAACGACATTAATTCAACCCTATATTCTGAAATACTGTCCACAGAAGAAATTCATGAGATTACAGAAATTGTGAGCAGCAGAATAGAAGCTGAGAAAAAAGACGTAGAAATAAAAACAAGTACATACATCGGAAGTATTCTCGGAGGAATTCTTGGCGGAACTATTGGGGGAATTTTATGGGGCTTACAAATGATATATTCAGGACATATATTTTATCTTTTTGCGGTCGGCTTGGTAATAATATCGTATGGATTTATTAAATTTTTTACCAAGCAAAGTAAAAATAATATTGTTGTTCTTATTCTTACCGTAGCTTCAGTATTTTATGCTCTCATTTTAGGATTTTATATTTATGAATTATTCGGTTATCGTGGACCGGACAGATAACTTTTGTTAAGTAATAATGTACACAGGCGAGCAAAATAATGAATCCCCTGCAAAATTGCAGAGGATTCCAGTTTATCATTTTCAAACAGCTAACAGAAAATTCTAAACTATTTCTGACATATTAATGATATTATGTAAATTTTGTTTTTTTAAAGAAAATATGAAAACATTATCCGAAAAAACGGAAAAAAATTTAGAATGAGTTTTCATGATTATTGGTGTATACAAATTTTCAAATTTTATTGATATAAAAAAATCCCCCTTTTGTGGTATTTTAAAGAAACTTTAACTATTTTAGTTACAAATCTTTTATATGGATAATTCGGAAAAAAAACACCCCTTGGTTGAAGTCTGGAATTCCTATTCAGGCGTAGGAAGACAGGAGAAACATATTTCCAATATCCCTCCGATTGAGCGTATCATTGGTGAAATGTTTGCGATAGGAGAATTTTATTATTACGTATTAAATCTTACCAACAGTGTAATTTCTAACCATCATCCTGATATTTTAAAAATTCATGGGTTACAAGAATATCCGCAGAATCTAAAAGATGTGATTGACCTGGTTCATCCCGATGATATTGAGTTTATTACCAAAGCCGAACAGAAAGTGGTGGAAATTTTAATGAAAATTGGTAAAGAACATCAGCTTTTTCTTAAACCCAGTTACTGTTTCCGAATGAAAACCGCTTCGGGAAATTACGAGCTTTTTCATCATCAGGCGGTTCTTACGTGGGAAGATGAGGATAAAAACCTGGTACAGTCTATTAATATTCATACCAATATCCATCATATTACAAAGCAGAATCCGTATACGGTTCTCATGACAGGAATCGGCCATCGGAAAGATTTTATTCAGATTAAAATTGAAAATTCTTCTTTAAAAAAAGATCTGGAAATCAATTTAACCAAAAGAGAAACTGAAATTCTTTCGCTTATTGCCAAAGGATATTCCGGACCGGAAATTTCAAAAATGCTGATTTTATCAGAACATACAGTTCGTACTCACAGAAAGAATATCTTAGCCAAAACAAACTCCAGAAACAGCAAAGAACTGTTGAAAAAGGCGTTTGAATGGGGATTGATATAAAATGTCAAATGTGAATAGTGAATAGTTAATTGTGAATAATCAGTTTATTAACAAGAGTTTTCCTGATAAATCTCACTCTGCAATTGCGGCGCAAAACTTGTAACTTTAGCCTTCAATGGAGAAAACAATTTTACAGCCACGCTTTAAAGATTCGCAGCATTTTAAGGATTTCTGGACAAAAGGCAACGGAAAGCAGCTTCTTGATTTTTCAGGAGCAGAAGTCGGTTTTAAAGATTTTGAAAAGTTTGCATCTTATTTTTATGATGTGGATGAAGTCGGCGATCGGGTTGTAAAAGATGTTTATCTGACTCAAAAATTTCATGAAGCTTCGAGAGAAATTGAAGGTTACATCCGAAATGGAGTTTCTGAGAATGATGATGTTCCGGAAAGTGTGAAACAGCTTTTCCTGCAAACTCAGAAAATTCCTGACTGGCTGGATTATGATCTGATTAAAAGCGGTGCAGAACTCTGCATGAGAAGCAATGTGGATTCTCTGATCTCTCTTCGTGATTACTGCCTGATCGGAGGTTATGATTATGCTTACCTCAACAAACCCCTTATTGCAACGGAAGCCTTAAAAAAAGGCGCTGTAAAAAGACTTTCTGAAACGCTTGATTTTTGGGTAAATGTTACCCGATATGATGCTTTGGAAGTTCATAAAAAAGGATATGAATTTGCCATAAAAACCCGCCTGATCCATTCTTACGCAAGAGTTTCCATTAAGAAATATTATAAAGAATGGGACACGAAAAACTGGGGAGAACCCATTAATTCATGGGATATGATGGCAACGTATATTGGTTTCAGTCTCGTCTTTATGCACAGTCTGCACAAACTGGGAAACACGTTTTCTGAAGAGGAAGAAAAAGGGCTTTTCCACCTTTGGAAATATGTAGGTTATCTTCTGGGAATTCCGGAAGATCTTTTACCGAATGATAAAGTACAGGCAACGCAGTATTTCTATTTGTGGACTTCGGTTCAGCCTTCTGCAGATGCAGATTCTGTTTTGCTGGCTCATTCTCTTCTGAATGAATCGCTGGAAAACCCGATCCTGAAATACAACTTTCAGAGAAAGAATCTTCGCTATCTCCACATCTGCTGTACATGGTTTTTACTGGATGATGAAGTGTGCAAAAGACTGAAAATTCCGGAAGTTTCCAACAGAAAGGCTTTTCCTGTAACGAAAAGAATGATTACCAAAATTGCTGACCGACTCGTGAGCCGTGAAGCCAGAATAAAAAAAGGGAATAAAGATCAGATGAAAGTCTTGAGTGATTATCTCAGCATCACCCAAAATTCTAATTTTCATTAAAATCTACTGCAAAGACTGCAATTTATTTGATGACTTCTACCCTAGCCGTGATTGCAGCGAAAATCCTTTTTTGAAAAAAAAGATTGCAGCGGAAAGTGCGAAAAAGCTCCTAATAAAAGGTAAAACAAAAGTTTTAAAGATTCTATTTTTCTTTTTGATGTGCATCTGAATTTTATGTTTTTTTAACTATAAAAACAACTTTTAGTGGTAGGAAAGATTAGTTTTTGAGCGTAAATTTTTGTATTTTTGATAAATTATTTAAACATCAGATGAGTAACATAGACGATAAGAAAAAAGCACTGGCTTTAGTGCTGGACAAACTAGATAAAACATACGGAAAGGGAACGGTAATGACCTTGGGAGAAAATTCCGTAGACAGTACAATTGAGGTAATTCCTTCAGGATCTTTGGGATTGGACATCGCTCTTGGAGTGGGTGGTTATCCGAGAGGAAGAATCATTGAGATCTATGGTCCGGAATCTTCCGGTAAAACAACGTTAACGCTTCACGCCATTGCAGAAGCTCAGAAAGCAGGAGGTATTGCAGCGTTTATTGACGCAGAGCACGCTTTCGACAGAACTTATGCCGCAAAATTGGGAATCGATCTTGAAAACCTTATTATTTCTCAGCCGGACAACGGAGAACAGGCACTGGAAATTGCTGATAACCTGATTCGTTCGGGAGCGATTGATATCGTGGTAATTGACTCGGTTGCTGCGCTTACGCCAAAAGCAGAGATCGAAGGGGAAATGGGAGATTCTAAAATGGGTCTTCATGCGAGATTAATGTCTCAGGCTTTAAGAAAATTAACGGCAACCATTTCAAGAACAAAATGTACGGTTATTTTCATCAACCAGTTGAGAGAGAAGATCGGAGTTATGTTCGGAAATCCTGAAACGACAACGGGTGGTAACGCTTTGAAATTCTATGCTTCGGTAAGAGTTGACATCAGAAAGGCAAGTGCGCCTATCAAACAGGGTGATGAAGCGATCGGAAGCCGTGTGAAAGTGAAAATTGTTAAGAACAAAGTTGCCCCGCCTTTCAAACAGGCAGAATTCGACATCATGTATGGTGAAGGCGTTTCTAAAACAGGAGAAATTCTGGATCAGGCTGTAGAACAGGGAATCGTAAAGAAAAGCGGTTCATGGTTCAGCTACGAAGAAACAAAGCTTGGACAAGGTCGTGATGCAGTAAAGGATGTTTTAAAAGACAATCCCGAACTTGCAGAAGAACTGGAAAACAAAATTAAAGAGGAACTTAAGAATAAATAAGTTTTTTGATAACGCGATAAAATGAATCGGCGGAGCTTTCAGCTCCGCCGATTTGTTGTTTATACATTAAGGCTTTTCATCGGTTAATTCAAATCCCCAGTCTTTTCCCTTTTGGGTTGCAGGAATCCCTTTCGTCATCCAGACCGGCGCTTTTGCATCTTTAAGATAATAATCGAAAAACTGCTGTTCACGGATCTGAATATCTTTTCGGTTCTGGCGTTTTATTAGATTATGGTCGTCACCATTATAATTTAACAGCCAAGCCGGTTTTCCTAAACGGCGCAATGCGGTAAACATCTCAATTCCCTGATACCACGGAACAGCTCCGTCTTTGTCGTTACTCATAATCACCACCGGAGTTTTCACTTGATCAATGGTAAAAAGCGGTGAATTTTTAATATACAGTTCAGGAGCTTCCCAAAGATTTTTCCCTAATCTGCTTTGCGATTTTTCGTACTGAAACTGTCGGTTCATTCCTGAAGACCATCTTATTCCGCCATATGCAGAAGTCATGTTTACGACAGGAGCACCACTCCATGCTGCGGCGTACATATTTGTGTGGGCAATGAGATACGCAACCTGATAACCACCCCAGCTTTGTCCCTGAATTCCTATTTTTGAGCCATTCACCCATGAATTTTCTTTTAGTTTTTCAACACCCGAATTGATATATTCCATTGCCGATTCTCCCGGAAAGCCATCTACATACGAAATATCGGGTGTAAAAACAAGATATCCGTTGCTTACAAAATAAGAGATATTTAATCTTGAAGGAGTCGGAGACGGTGCTACGTAACGGTTCAGATTATCCGATAGTTTTTCGTAGAAATAAACAATCATCGGATATTTTTTGTTCGGATCGAAATTTTCAGGTTTGTAGAGAACGCCTGTCGACGAATTTCCTTTCGGAGTTTTCCAGTTAACCAATTCACTTGTTCCCCAATTGTAAAGACTTTGCTGAGGATTAGTGCTGCTTAGTTTTTCCTGATTTTTAAAATCGGAAGTCGTAAAAATATTTGGAGAATCGGTGTAGGATTCTTTTACTAAAATATAATCTTCTGCATTCTTCGCTTTCTGAAGACTTCGATATCCCCAAACATTTTCCATCTGAATTTTCACAGGATCAGAACCGGACTGAATGGTCGTTTTAAAAATCCCGTTGGCTTTGTAAACATTATCAAACGCTGATAAATAAATAGAATTCTTCCGGTTTACACTTTTAATGTCTTTGTCTAAATCATATGTATCAAAAGTAATTTTGTTTTTGCGCCCGAATCCGTTGGTGATATTTCTAGGCTTTTTAGAGCCGTCCGGAAAAAACTCCCAAAGATCGTATCGGTCTTTGATGATGACGGATTCATCATTATCCGTCCATGATGCGATTCCATATGCGCTAGGAAAATCCGGCATGTCGAATTCTTCATCTACAAAAGAAACGGACAAATCTTTATTGAGCGGTACTGTCTGTTTTGTTTTTACATTATAACTCAGCCATTGTCCTTTTTCTCTGTCGAAAATCACAACAAATTTTCCCAACGGAGAAACGGCAACTGAGCCATTCAGGTTTTTAATGATTTCTGTTCTTTCGCCTGTTTTATTGTCGATAATAAAATAAGTCTTCTTTTCAGAACCTTCCCATTGTGAAGAAATGCGGTTATTCATACTGGTAATTCCCAATACAAATTCTGCATTTCCTTCATTTACCAATCGCAAAGTATCGAGATCTTCGCCATCGATATTGGTGAAAAGTTCCGGTTTGTCGGTCTGCATTACTGCAGCGTAAGATTTTTTAAGATCATTTCTCAATTCTTTTAACTGAACCGTTTGCAGATAATCATCCTTATAATTCCAGATATCGAGCACAGCATGATCGTTTGCAATCAATGTCGTGTCTTTTGCAACAGGTTTCGGAGCCACCCCGAAATACAACTGTTTTCCGTTTTTACTGAATATAGGCAAACGGTTTTCTGAAACTACCCAGTTTTTCTTCATTTGAGAATGATCGTTGGTTACCGTTTTATTTTTATTTACTTTAAAATTAAAATAATACAATTGGTAAAGTTTTACGAGATCATTCTGTGCAGAAGAGGTTCCAACAAAAGCTAACTGATTTCCTTCTTCATCAAATGCAAGCTGTGAGAAATCTCCCTCCATTTCTGAGATTCTATTGACATTTCCGGTTTTAAGATCAACAACCTGAACTGTCTGAAGCGTATATTTTTTCGGTTTGGATTTATCTGTTTCTTTTTTAGCCAAAGATTTATCTTCTATTGAATCTTTTTTCTCTTCCTTCCCTTTTTTAGGTTTTTCTTCCGGTTTTTTTGTAACGAAAACAAGCTGTTTTCCATTTTTGCTGAACTGATAGCGAACCACATTATCATAGGTTGTACTTTTTCCGTCCAAAAGATTTCTAATCACCAACTGTAATGGTTTTGCCTTTGTATCATCATCTTTGTTTTCGTCGTCATCATCTTTGTCTGAAGCACTGTCGGAAGATTTGTCTTTCATATTTTCCAGCAGATAAGCCACGAAAGAGCCTCCCTTTTCCGGAATTTTGAATCCTTTTACATTAGGAATTTTCTCTGTCGTTCCTTTAGAGAAATCAAAAACAGCGAGGGTGTCTTTGGTCAGTTTATTCTGTTTTAATTTTTTATCTTTTACGGCTTTTATATCCTTGTAAAAAGGACGGATCTGGAAAACTGCAAATCTGGAATCGCTGGTAAATTCCATTTTTGTGGCTCTCGGAAATTTCTTTGTGCTTTTATTTTTTACAGAATGTAAGTAAAGATCGGGATTTCCTTCCTGCACATCTACTGAATATCCTACCCATTTTCCGTCATTGGATATTTTTCTGGCTCCGATATTCTGCCAATTATCGTAAACCGAATGATCCAACGGTTTTTTCTGCCCATAGACATACGAAGCCATGAGAAGCAGAAGCAAAACTGCACTTTTCAAATTCATTATTAAATATTTTAAGAACTAAAAATAAGGCTTTTTGCGAATAAATCTGCATTATAGAGGTATTTTCAGGATAAACTATTTAACCACAAAATGGCAAAAGATTCTATCTGTTCTGCTTAAAAGTCTAAATATTCCAATAAATGATTTACAATTGTCTTTATGATTTTTGTAGTTGAATTTAAATTCACTTAAAAGAAATTCTGAAAAAATGTCAAAATGTCACTTTCTTGGAAACGGTATTTTTTTTGAGAAAGTATAGAAAATTAAAAAACCAAAATTATTATGACTAAAGGAAATATTAATGTATCTGTGGAAAATATTTTCCCGCTTATTAAAAAATTTCTTTACAGTGACCACGAAATATTCTTAAGAGAGTTAATTTCCAACGCAACGGATGCTACGTTAAAACTAAAACATTTAACAGGCATCGGTGAAGCAAAAGTGGAATACGGAAATCCGAAGATTGAAGTAAAAGTAGATAAAGAAAACAAAAAACTTCACATCATCGATCAAGGAATCGGGATGACGGGTGAAGAAGTTGAAAAATACATCAATCAGGTTGCTTTTTCAGGTGCTGAAGAATTTCTGGAAAAATACAAAGACACGGCAAAAGATTCAGGAATTATCGGACATTTCGGACTTGGATTTTACTCTGCCTTCATGGTTGCAGAAAAAGTAGAAATCCTTACCAAATCTTACAAAGATGAACCTGCAGTTCGTTGGATCTGTGACGGAAGCCCTGAATTTACTTTAGAGGAAACTACGGATAAAACAGACAGAGGAACTGAAATTATTCTTCACATTGCAGAAGATTCTACAGAGTTTCTGGAAGAAGGAAAAATCCGTGGACTGCTGTTGAAGTATAACAAATTTATGCCTGTTCCTATTAAATTCGGGACAAAAACCCATACGCTTCCTTTACCGGAAGATGCTCCTGAAGATGCGGTTGCAGAAACGGAAGAAGTTGACAATATTATCAACAACCCGACTCCGGCATGGACTATCGCGCCGAGCGAACTGACGAATGAAGATTATATGAAGTTCTACCACGAATTGTATCCCATGCAGTTTGAGGAACCTTTGTTTAATATTCACCTGAATGTAGATTATCCGTTCAATTTAACGGGGATTTTATTCTTCCCGAAACTGAACAATAATTTAAATATCGAAAAAGATAAGATTCAGTTGTATCAGAATCAGGTTTTTGTAACGGATGAAGTGAAAGGAATTGTACCGGATTTCTTAATGCTTCTGCGCGGTGTGATCGATTCTCCGGATATTCCATTGAACGTTTCCCGTTCTTATCTTCAGGCAGACGGAGCCGTGAAGAAAATTTCCTCATACATCACGAAAAAAGTTGCCGACAAAATGGCATCTTTAATTAACGAAAACCGTGAAGATTACGAGAAAAAATGGAACGACATTAAAGTAGTGATCGAATACGGAATTGTTACCGAAGAAAAGTTTGCAGAAAAAGCTGATAAATTCACTCTTTATCCAACCACTGACGGAAAATATTTCCTTTGGAATGAACTGGAAGAAAAGATTAAGCCTACTCAGACCGATAAAGATGGAAAACTGGTCGTTCTTTATGCGTCCAACGCAGATGAACAGCACTCTTACATCCAGTCTGCAAAAGATAAAGGATACGAAGTTCTTCTTCTGGATTCTCCGATTATTCCTCACGTGATTCAAAAACTAGAAACATCCAAAGATAAAATTTCTTTTGCAAGAGTAGATGCAGATCACATCAACAATCTGATTAAAAAAGATGAGCCTGTAATTTCAAAATTAACAGAGACTGAAAAGGAATCTTTAAAGAAAAACGTTGAAGAATCAATCAATGATACCAAATTTACCGTTCAGCTTGAAGATTTAGACAGCAATGATGCACCTTTCACGATTACCCAGCCTGAATTTATGAGAAGAATGAAAGATATGCAGGCAACCGGAGGCGGCGGAATGTTCGGAATGGGAGGATTTCCGGAAATGTATAATCTGGTGGTAAATTCCAACAGCGAACTTGCGGGTCAGATTTTAAAAACGGAAAGTACAGAAGCGAAATCAGATTTGATTAAATATGCTTTGGATCTCGCCAAACTTTCGCAGAATTTATTGAAAGGAAAAGAACTTACAGACTTCATCCAGAGAAGTTATAAGCAACTGGAAAAGTAAATTGACTATTTTTATATGGAATCCGGCGGAGCAAAGCTCCGCCGGATTTTTTGTTTGGGTTTCGGCGGCGAAGCCGCCGAAACCCAAACCTCTTTATTTATTCAGCATCTTATCAATAGCCGAAACAATTTTTCCAGCCTGTGTATTCATTGCTTCCAGATGTTTTCCTGAATATTCCAAAAACTCTTTCGGCAAAGAAGCCTTGGCATAATTCTCAGATCCTTCTTCGTAAGGAACATCCTTATCGTCTTTACTGTGGATAAAAAGTTTGGGAAGACCTTCCGTATCCTGTAAATCCTCTTTAGCAGAATAAGGAGAAATAACGTATCGGGAAATGACATCCTTGAGTTCAGGTTTGTAATACATCGCAATATCCGTGAAAGAAGAAAGGCTTCCGTCCATTACCAGTCCTGCAATTTTGGTTTTATTATTTTTTGCTAAATGAGCCGCAATCTGCGATCCCATAGAAGCTCCGTACAGAATAATTTTGGTATCGGCAATTTCAGGTCTTTGCATCATTTTATCAAAGAAAATCTGTCCGTCTGATGCGATGTTAAGGTGAGTTGGTTTTCCTGTTGACTTTCCATAACCTCGAAAATCGACCATTACTACCTGAAAATTATTTTCAACCAAAGGTTTCGTCATGAAGAGATAAGAAGTTACATTTCCTCCTGCTCCGTGAAAAAACAGAACTGTTCCTTTGGCTTTTACCGATTTTGGCATTAAAATAATTCCTGTAATCGTATCTTTTTCCACCGGAATGGAAAAATCTTCGTAAACCAGATTTTCTACAGGACGAAGTGTCTTGCCCGGCTTGTAGAAATTATCATCCATCTGTGCTTTAAAAAAGCAAACTGTCATTAAAAAAAGTGCGGAGAATAGAAGTTTTGTTTTCATAGCGTATTATTTATGAAGCAAAACTAGCCTTTACAAAAGTCTTTCGCCAAAAAAAACAGACTCAGCCGTAATTTTTGTATTCTGAATGGTAAATATTCTCTTTTTACAGCTCTTCCAGCGGATTCCAGAACAGGTTTTTGAAATTTTTAATCCTGAAATTTTCCACAGTAATTCCTTCCGCTTCCAGCCTTTCCTGAAATTCCGGAACCGATAAAGTTCCTGAACTTGAAATCACACGATGGGCTGGAACATCTTTCGGGCAACCTCCCATTGCTTTTCCAACGTGGCGGGAATGATTGGGATAACCCACTGCTTTGGCAATTGCTCCGTAACTCGTTACTCTGCCTTTCGGAACTAACTTAGTGATTTCCCAAACCTGCTTTTTAAATATTTCGTCCATTTTTGTTTTGCATTATTTTTGAATTGACCATTGAAATTCAATCTGTAAAATATAAAGTTATGAAAAAATCGTTTTTCCGCTTTTTGAATAAAATAAATAAGGCAATTTTACCCAAATTAAGTGATAAAGATCCAAGCAAACTGACAAAAATTCAGAAAGGAATTCTCGCCTACCGCTATTTTGTCCTGATAAATTCGATGGATTAAATGGAAATTGTTTTATTTAATCTTAGCAATTAATTTTCTGCATTTTTCGTACAGAGGTTTCTCGATGAGCAGATAAATAATGATTGAACAAATCCACAACAGGACAAAATTTTTGTCGGGAAGATAAACGTAGGATTTGAGTTTCATATTGAAATAACTCAAATGGATCAGGTAAAACACAAATGAGGCATTTCCCAGAAGAATCAATAGTTTTGAAGAAAGAACTTTTGAAACCCATGTTTTTTCAGACATCAGTCCCCAAAAGAAAGTGATAATCGCGACCGGAAGCAAAAATTCGTGAATCAGTCTTCCTTCCCATCGTTCTACTCCATGCACAAAGTTATTCCGTGCAAAAAATGCAATGGCAATGGTCAAGAGAATAATTGAAATACCGCCCAACAAAGTAGACCGTTTTAATTTTTTTAAAAACTGAATACCTTTCTCTTTCTTCATTACATAAGCAAGCAACATTCCGAAGAAAAATTCAAAGCTTCTCCCGAAAAACGTGCTTCCTGTCATGAATTTCAGAGGATATAAAAAGCCTTCCGGATTTCCGTTATATTCATACAATCCATAACCGATTCCCCAACCTAAAAGAAAAAATCCGGCTAAAAAAATAATACAGTAGCTCCAGTTTTTTTTAAGCAAAAGAAATAAAAACGGAGCGAGAAGATAAAAGAAAAATTCTACCGTAAGCGACCAAGCCTGAACGATTCCTGAGACAGAATATTTTTCAAATAAAGAGTAAAAAAGCGAGTACTGTAAAAAATAGGTATCTACATCTTTGGAATATTTTACATCCAGAAAAAAAGCGCTCAGTAAAATCCAGTACAATGGAAAAATTCTTGCGATCCGCAGTAAAATGTATTTTAAATAAGACTTTTTGGATTCCAGAGGTTTTTCTTCGTATCGATAAGCGAGTAAAAATCCGCTCAGGACAAAGAAAACGGTTACTCCGATATGCCATTCGCTGATGAAACGCATGATTTCAAACGGAAGATCATTACGCCAGTATTTACGGTTATGATATACAAATACCATAATCGCCGCAACAGCACGCATTCCTGTAAGAGCATCGAATTTATTTTTCTGAAAAGCTTCCAAGTTTTATAACAGTAAAAGTTATTTAGTTTTTAAACCACAAAAGAAACAAAAGAATTTTGAATGTAAAGAGTATTTCAAAAGGTTACAAAACATGAAAAAATTAACAAAGTCACATTTTGCAAACTTTTGAATTTCTATCTTTTTCAATGAGTTCTTTTGAGTCTTTTGCGGTTAAATTAAAAGTATGATACAAAAAAAGGCTTAATAAATAAGCCTTTTAAATATAATTAATTGAAATTTACACAATTAGTTTTCAAGGATATAAGAAAACATCAATGGTGCACAAATGGTAGCATCACTTTCAACGATAAATTTCGGTGTTGTGATATCCAGTTTACCCCAGGTAATTTTCTCGTTCGGAACTGCTCCGGAATAAGAACCGTAAGAAGTCGTTGAATCTGAAATCTGACAGAAATAAGACCAGAACGGAATATCATGCATTTCCATATCCTGATACAGCATTGGAACCACACAGATCGGGAAATCTCCGGCAATACCTCCACCAATCTGGAAGAAACCAACTCCTTTTCCTGCTGAATTTTTAGTGTACCAGTCTGCTAAATAAGCCATATACTCGATCCCTGATTTCATCGTAGAGAATTTAAGTTCTCCTTTGATGCAGTAAGATGCGAAAATATTACCCATTGTAGAATCTTCCCATCCCGGAACGACAATTGGTAAATTTTTCTCCGCAGCAGCGATCATCCATGAGTTTTCTCTCGGGATTTCATAATACTGTTCCAAAACTCCGGAAAGGATCATTTTGTACATGTATTCGTGCGGGAAATATCTTTCACCTTTATCATCTGCATCTTTCCAGATTTCATAGATATGTTTCTGCAATCTTCTGAAAGCTTCTTCTTCTGGAATACAGGTATCTGTAACTCTGTTCAGACCTCTTTCCAGAAGATCCCATTCTTCCTGTGGCGTAAGATCTCTGTAGTGAGGAACTCTTTCATAGTGAGAATGTGCTACAAGATTCATTAAATCTTCTTCAAGGTTTGCCCCTGTACAAGAAATGAAATCTACTTTGTCCTGACGGATCATCTCTGCAAGAATTTTTCCCAACTCCGCAGTAGACATTGCTCCGGCAAGAGTAATCATCATTTTTCCGCCATCCTTAAGATGTGCAACATATCCCTTAGAAGCATCCACCAATGCAGCTGCGTTGAAGTGCAGGTAGTACTTTTCTATGAACTCAGTTATCGGTTTGCTCATTTTTTATAATTTTTGCAAAGATAAAACTTAAAAACGGAATGTAGCGGCTGCACTTAAAGAAAGTCTCGTTAAACCTTCTTTTTGGTCTTCTCCGAATTCTACCGACTGCCCGTTAAAGCTCATTTTGCTAAGGGTTCCTCCGGAAAGTCCGATTTTCGGACCGATTAAAAAGTTCTTACTTACTTCGTACTGATAGGCAAAATCCAGTTCCGCTCCGAATGTTGTTCCTTTTCCTTTTACCGTTCCTGTTTTTGTGGTGTAAGTCATTGCTCCTAAAGCGACATCCATAAACAGTTTGTGCTTTGTTTCGTGAGCATCATTGGTTAACGTAAGTTCCGGACCGTAAAAATTAATCTGGTCTTTTGTACTTACATTTGCCGAAACAATATTTCCCGTATTGTCCGTCACACTTAATCTTCCGCTTGTAGAAGCACTATAGTTGGAATATTTGAAACCGATAAGAAGTCCTCTTTTCACTTCGTAACGCAATGCAACGTCGAAATTAAGACCACTTTTTATTCCTTTAATGTATTCTTTCTGATCTCTCGGAATGTTGTCCGGAGTTTTTGCCAGTCTCCACGCATAACCTACCGATGGAGAAATAGAAACTTTTTGCGCAAAAGAAAATACTGAGATTGAGAATAAACCCAATGCGAATAGTTTTTTGATCATTAGTTTAAAAAATTTGCCGCAAAAATAAAACGAATATGTGAATTGATGTCAAAGAAAATAAAGTTTAACATTTAAAAAATCAACCGTAATAATGAAATTCGTCTAATATTTAAACTTTCTGTTTTCTTTTTTATCCGATAATTTCTTTTTCGTGTCTAATCTTTTTTGCTTCTGAGCTTTTGAAGGTTTTGTGGCAAGACGCTTTTTAGGTACAACCAAAGCTTTATTCACGATTTCAAGGATCTTATCCGTCGCTTTATTTTTATTGGCAAGCTGCGTTCTGCTTTCTGAAACAGTTAAAAATAAAAATCCTTCTGCATTAATCCTGTTCCTGAGTTTTTCCTGAATTAAGTTTTTCTGAAATTCATTAAAAAATCCGGATTCCTGCACATTCCAAAGAACCGTTACGGAAGTTTCCACCTTATTCACATTCTGTCCTCCTGCTCCGTTGCTGCGGGAAGTCTTATAACTTAGTTCTTTGGTAAAATCTTTCATTTTCTAAATGGTGTTATTTAAAAGTTTTTTCAGTTCAATTCTATTAATTTTCCCATTGGGCGTTCTCGGAATTTTTTCAACAAAAATAATTTCTTTCGGCTTGTGAAAACTTTTTTCAAACTGAATCTCTCTTACTTTTTTGATTAAATCGTCCGATTTTCCGCCTTCAAGTACTGCAATCAATTTCTGTCCCAGACTTGCATCATCAACACCTAAGAAAACCACTTCATTCGGAATTTCTTTTTTTACCAGAGCTTCCAATTGCTCCGGAAATATTTTTGCACCGCCCGAATTGATTACATTGTCAATTCTTCCCAAGAATTTAAACTGCTTCTCGTTTTTTATTTCAACTAAATCATTCGTTTGAAGAATTTCGGGATTTAATTTGGGGGCAAAAATTCTCACGCAGTTTCTTTCGTCCAAAGATATTTCTACATTTTCAAAAACCGTAAAATATTCTTCAGGGTTTGGCAAAATCTGTTTTAATCCAATGTGAGAAAGCGTTTCAGACATTCCGTAAGTTTCGAAAATAAAGGTTTCAGAGTCTGAGTTTTTCAAAGCTTCCTTCATCTTTTTTTTCAGGTCTTCGGAAACTGCGGCTCCGCCAATAATCAGATTTCTAATCAGATACAGTTTATCTAAAGAATTTTCAACCTGAAGCGGCGTCATGGCGCAGAAATCGATTTTCTGATTCAATGTTTCAGCAGGGTTAATCGAAGGATCGACAACAATTAATTTTAATTTTCTCATCATTGAACGAACGACCATCATTTTCCCGGAAATATATTCGACAGGAAGACAGATTAAAGCCGTATTTCCTTTTTTCAATCTCAAAAAATCACAGGTCATCTCTGCGGAATTCATCATTCTGCTTTTTTCAATATCAAAAACTTTGGGAGTTCCCGTAGAACCGGAAGTCTGTACTTTTACGGTACCAGAATCCGAGAACCATTCTTCCAGAAAATTCTTCACCTTGATTTCGAATTCTGTTTCAAAAGATAATTGATTAATATTGAGATTATTGAAGTCGATCTGCATCATTTCCGAGAATAAAATATACAGTAAATTTAAAAAAAAGTTTAACATTTTCTTGTATGTAATAAAAAAAGCTGTAAATTTGCACCACTAAAACAAACAGAGACTCATGGTGTAGCGGTAACACTACTGATTTTGGTTCAGTCATCTGGGGTTCGAATCCCTGTGAGTCTACAAAAACCATCCTTTTTCAAGGGTGGTTTTTTGTTTCTGTTTTTAAGAATTCCGGTCTACTTATTTTAATAAATTTTTATTTTCTTCAAGCTTAATTCGTTTTAAAAAATAAAAGACTGCCTCAAAATAAGCAGCCTTTCCGATTTTATATCTAACAATACTATAAATATTCTTTAGGAACTTCAATTCCGTTTTTCTTCATATACTCTACCAGATCATTATATTTATCTTCATAGCCATTACCGCACTTATCTGAAATACTGCATATATCAGAAGGCTTAATTTCTAAAATATCTGAAATTCTGGTAAGAATATCGAGATTGATCTTTACTTTGGAATTTTCAATATCGGAATATGCTTTCTGAGAAATCCCCATCTCAAAAGCCATATATTCCTGAGTAAAATCCTTACTCCGTCTTATTTTTCTGATATTTTGTCCACATATTTTCATGTCTTCCGGTTTTAGTAGTTTTCGGTATATTTTAGAAGTATATCTATTAGACTTACACAAAGTTAGTAAATACCTTTGTCAAAACATTATTACACTACATGATATTTAATATTACCTTAAAATTTGTTTGTGAAATTAAGCTTTAATAGAAAAATATCAACTTCAGTACAACACAATAGGAATTATGGAGACGCAAAAATTTAATTATGACAATAATATTGTCAGAGCATTCCTCTATGCTACAATCGCATTCGGTTTGGTGGGTTTTTTACTCGGGCTTACTGCTGCGCTGATGCTTTTTTATCCTGAACTTCCGGAATTTTTATTCGGAACCGATGATACAACGATTAAAAGTTTAGCATCCGGTAATATTCAGGGGCTTATTAATACTCAGGGAGCTTTAGGTTTCGGGAGAATCAGAATGCTTCATACGAGTGCTGTGATTTTCGCATTTGTCTGTAATTCCTTTTTCTGCGGTGCGTATTACAGTATGCAGAGACTTCTTAAAACTAGAATGTACAGTGATACATTGTCATGGATTCACTTCTGGACATGGCAGATCATGATTGTTTCTGTGGTAATTACTTTCTTAATGGGAATTAACACCTCAAAAGAATATGCAGAACACGAATGGCCGATTGATATTTTAATTACCATTTCATGGGTGATTTTTGGGATCAATATGTTCGGAACCATTGCCAAAAGAAGAGTGAGACATCTTTATGTAGCCATCTGGTTTTACATGGGAACGTGGCTTGCCGTAGCAATGCTTCATATCTTTAATAATCTTGAAGTTCCGTTATCTTTTACCACATGGAAATCTTATTCTATCTACGCAGGAGCTAAAGATGCGTTGGTTCAGTGGTGGTACGGTCATAACGCGGTAGCGTTCGTACTGACAACTCCAGTTCTAGGTTTAATGTATTATTTCTTACCAAAAGCGGCAGACCGACCTGTATTTTCATACAAATTATCCATCATTCACTTCTGGTCTCTGATCTTCGTTTACCTTTGGGCAGGACCACACCATTTACAATACACTGCGCTTCCGGCTTGGGCACAGGCAGTGGGCACAGGTTTTTCCATCATGCTGATCGCTCCATCCTGGGGAGGTATGCTGAACGGATTACTGACTCTTAGAGGAGCATGGGATAAAGTAAGAGAAAATCCTATCTTAAAATTCTTTGTTGTTGCGGTAACATGCTACGGTATGGCAACCTTTGAAGGCCCGCTTTTAGCAACAAAATCTTTAAATAAAATTGGCCACTATACAGACTGGGTAATCGGTCACGTACACATCGGAGCATTAGGATGGAATGGTTTCATGGCTTTCGGTATCGTTTATTATCTGATTCCTGTAATGTGGAGAACCCAGCTTTGGTCCAGAAAACTAGCCAACTGGCATTTCTGGCTGGGAACTTTAGGAATTATCTTCTACGCGGTTCCGATGTATATTTCAGGATTTACTCAGGGATTAATGTGGAAACAGTTCAATCCGGACGGAACTTTAGTTTGGAAAAACTGGCTGGATACCGTAACTGCAATTATTCCTTACTATAAAATGAGATTCTTAGGAGGTCTGTTCTATATTTCAGGAGCCATTTTAATGGTGGTGAATGTTATTAAAACCATCAAAGCAGGATCTTTCCAGAAAAACGTTCCGGCAGAAGCTCCGGCACTGGCAAATATCGGATCTGCAAGAAAAGAAGGCGAAGGAATTCACTTATGGATCGAAAGAACTCCGAGAGTTATGGCAATATTGGCTTTCATTACAGTAGCCATCGGAGGTTTGGTAGAAATTATTCCGACATTAACCTTAAAACAGAGTGTTCCTACCATTACCGCAGTAAAACCTTACTCACCATTGGAACTGGAAGGAAGAGATTTATACATCCGCGAAGGCTGTAACGCCTGTCACTCTCAGATGATCCGCCCTTTCCGTGATGAAATTGTAAGATTTGAAGGCAAAAACGGACAGTATTCCAAAGCAGGAGAATTTGTTTACGACAGACCATTCCTTTGGGGATCTAAAAGAACAGGACCAGATCTGCAGAGAGAAGGTGGAAGAAACCCGGATTCATGGCATTTTAAACACATGTATAATCCAAGAATTACCTCAGCGGGTTCTATCATGCCGCGTTTCCCTTGGCTGATCAGCAATACACTGGACAGAACAAAGACGGTAGACAAGATGAAATTAATGAAAAATTACTTTGACGTTCCTTATTCAAAGGCAGAAATAGATTCCGCAAACCAATGGGCAGACAATCAGGCTGGTGCTATCGTAAAAAGAATTTATTCTGAAGCGAAAGACGTAAAAGATCAGGTGGAAAAAGACCGTGCGGCAAAAGGTGCTTCATTCGTTCCTCTGGAAAAAAGAGAAATCGTAGCCATGATCGCTTATCTGCAAAGATTGGGAACCGATATTAAAACCACTCAGATTAAAACTGCAAGTGCAGAATAATTTAAATTAAATTGACATGAAAACAAGAACCCCGATTTCAATCTACATTCTCGTAACAGTAGGTTTAACAATTATGGCGTTCGAAATGTTCGCGCACGATTCAGGATATTTTTCTTCACCCTTTTTCTGGGGATTAATGCTTATTGCCATTATTCTTCTTCTCATCATGAATTCCATTGGAGATTTAATTGAAGGTGAAAATTTTAAGAAATTATCTGACGAAGAAAAAGCAGCCTATATTAAAGATAAAAATACGCCTTACTTTCAGAAACTCTGGAATTCGGCATTCAAAAAACAGTCTGCAACAGAGGAAAAAGATATTCTTATCGATCATGGATTCGATGGAATTACCGAACTGGACAATTCTCTTCCAAAATGGTGGATCGGCTTATTTTACTTCGGGTGTATTTTCTGCGCCGTATATCTTACCGCTTTTGCCTTCACAGATTATGCGCATCCGGATGCAGAACTGAATGCAGAAACCAAGACAATGCTGGCTTCCATTGCAGAATTTGAAAAAACAGCTCCGCAGGTAACACTGGAAAATGCAAAATACAGTGCAGACAACATCGCGGAAGGTCAGGAATTATTTAAAACAAACTGCGTAACCTGCCACGGAGAAAACGGAAAAGGCGGAATTGGTCCTAACCTTACAGACACACACTGGATTAATGTAAAACAGAAAAGCCTGTTTAAAAACGTAATCTGGATGCTGGAAAACGGTTCTCCCAACAATCCTACGATGAGACCTTTAATTAAAGAAGGAACCATTACCGGAAGAGACGCAGAAAAAATTGCAGCCTATATTTACCATATCAATCAGGAAACTCCTCCTATTACTCCGGCTCAGGGCGGTGCTGCACCACAGGGTGAGCTGGTGAAATGGGAAAACGGAAACGAATAAAAAATAATTATCTCAACACTTAAACCATGCCAAGCCCCCTATCCATAAACCTAACATAATATTTTGAATATTCATTTTTGCTAAACCTTTTCAACAGAAAAATGATTAAAAAGGGGGCTTTTTAGAAAACCAAACCCGAGCCTTGACTGCCATTTTCAACTATTCACTTGACAATTAACTAAACTAAATTCCATAATTGGCAGTCAAGGCAGGGTTTTTGTATTCACAAAAGTGTACCACAACATAGTAACAGTACGATAAGTATTGTTATATTTGTTTAAACCCGATCACTTTTGAAACTGAAAATCAATAAAAGAAAACTCTTTAAGCGTTTTGCAATTACCATTATATCTATACTGGTATTTTTTTCGTTACTAATACTCAGCCTGAGACTTCCTGTTGTTCAGAATTTTATAAAAGACAAACTGGTGGTTTATCTGGAGAAAAAAATCAAAACAAAAGTTAGTCTCGAAAGAGTCTACGTCGGTTTCCCGAACAGTCTTGTAATGGAAAACCTTTATCTGAAAGGTCAGGATATCGACACTCTTTTGGCGGTAAAAAAACTGGATGTCGGTTTAAATATGCTTAAACTCATCAACTCCACCGCAGATATTACGTCTGTAGATCTGGAAGGAGCAAGAGCCAACGTGGTGAGAAAACCCGACGGAAAATTCAACTTCGATTATATTCTGGATGCTTTTGCAACAAGCGATAAGGAAGAAAGTGCCTCCAAACCGTTCATTATTTCTTTAGATAAAATCAATCTGAAAGACATCGGTGTCACCTTCAACGATCAGCAATCCAGAAATGATATTCAGCTTTATTTTAAATCTTTTGATACGAGCGTAAAAACCTTTGATCTTCAGAAGAATTCTTATGCAGTAAACGACATCAATTTAGACGGCTTAAAACTGAAACTGAAGCAGGATCTTGTAGAAGAAGTTTCCAAAAAAGTAGAGAAAAAAGTCGATTCTCTTAATAACAAAAAGCCCATGCAGATTGGCTTAAGAGGAATTAAACTCACCAATTTCAACATCGATTACGGAGATAACAATACCAAAACTTTCGCTAAAGTTTTATTTAAAGAATTAAGCACGAAAGTGAATAAACTCGATCTGGAAAACAATGCCTACAATGTAGATAATGTGTTTCTTTCCGGAGCCGATATTAACGCCAATTTATATCTTCCTGCGAAAAATGCCAATCCGAAAACGGAGCCGGAAGTTTCAAAACCTTCGGAAAAAGAAAAAGCACTCAGTCTTCTTTTAGGAAAATTTGTTTTAAATGACGTAAAAGTTGCTTACAACAATACCGCGATTGCTCCTACAAAACAGGGAATGGATTTCAATCATCTGAATTTTTCCAAGCTGAATCTTGAAGTCAGAAGCTTTAAAATGCAGGACAACACTTTTGCAGGAAACGTAAATTCGGCAGAAATTCAGGAAGCAAGAGGACTGGATATTCAGAAATTCAATACAGATTTTGTGTATAATGATAAACAGGCTTATTTAAAAGATCTTTATCTGCAGACTCCGAAAACTATTCTTCGCGATGAGGTGGTTTTAAATTACAATTCAATCGAACAATTGAGTTCTAATTTAGGAGCCGTACAGATTTCAGCCAACATCAAAGATTCAAAGATCGGATTTTCGGATATTCTGAATATTGTTCCGACATTAAGAAATACCACACCTTTCAACAAATATCCCAACGCGGTTTTAAATATTAATGCCAATGTAAAAGGAAGCGTCAATGATTTATTGATTAACAATCTGAAAATTTCAGGTATCGATCAGCTAAGAGTTGCCGCATCAGGAAGAGTGAAAAATGCAACAAATCCGGATCAGTTGTATTACGATCTGAAAATAGCAGAATTATCTTCATCTGCAAAAACCATTTACAATTTAGTTCCCAAAAATACAATTCCGAAAAATATTTCGCTTCCTTCCAATTTCAGCATCAAAGGAATCGCAAAAGGAACTACGAAAGTAGTTGCAACAGACCTTAGCCTCTACTCTACGCTTGGAAATGCTTCCGTTAAGGCAAATGTGGATATGCGCAGAAAAAACAGAGAACTGTATGATGTAAAAGCCAATCTTCAGGGACTTCAGTTGGGGAAAATCATTCAGAATAAAGAGATCGGAGCCATTTCTGCACAGATTTACGCGAAAGGAGAAAGTTTCGATTTTAAAAATGCCAATGCCGATCTTAAAGGTCAGGTTGCTTCCGCAGTTTATAAAGGCTATCGTTATCAGAACATGAACCTTACCGGAAAAATCCGCCGCGGTGTGTATAACGTTGTTTTAAATTCAAAAGATCCGAATGCGAACCTGATGTTAACCGCTTCCGGAGTATACAACGAAAAAAATCCGACGGTAAAAGTAAACGGAGAAGTCATCAAACTAGACCTTAACAAACTGGGATTCTATAAAGATCCGATGATTCTTGCCGGAAAAATTGACGGAGATTTTTCTAATCTTGATCCCGACAATCTGAACGGTTATCTGAATTTAAAAGACTTTGCTTTTTCTGATACCAAAGAAGTATACCCGATTCAGGAAATGAATTTAAAAGCGTCTTCAACTGCGGATTCCACTAATATTATTTTCAATTCCCAGATTGCAGATGTAGAATTAAAAGGAAAATATAAGCTGACGCAGATTTTCGGAGCTTTATCGAATACAATTAACCAATATTATCAGTTTCAAAAGTCCGGAAAAGCACAGAAAATTCAGGCAGGACAGTTTTTTACCTTCAATGCAAAAATTAAAAATGATGATCTGATCAGAAAATTTGTTCCGGAATTGAAAAGTTTTGAAACCATTAATTTAAATGGAAATTACGATGCAGATTCTCAGAAAATTGAGATCGACGGACAGATTCCGCAGCTTCTTTACGGGGAAAATTCTATTGAAAATGCCACCATAAAAGTAACGAACGAAAATCAGGCTTTACAATATAATCTTTATGTTGCAGGGTTAAAAAGTTCCAGCTTCGCGCTAAATAAAGTCGGAATTACAGGAGATGTTGCCAATAATATCATCAATTATAACATCACCACGAAAGACCAGAAAGAGGTTACCCAGTTCCTGATTGCCGGAAATGCAAAATCGCTGAACGACATCACGGAAATTTCTTTAAATCCGAATGGTTTAAAATTAAATTATTCTGACTGGACGGTTTCTGAAGGAAATAAAATACAGATCGGCAAAAATGGAATCTTGGCAGATAATTTCAGACTTTCCAATGGCGGAAGCGAAATTGCCTTACAATCCGAAAGCCAGACTCCGAACGCTCCGCTGAATGTTTCTCTGAAGGATTTTAAAATTGAAACCATTACCGAATTAATTAAAAAAGATACGGTTTTGGCAAGAGGAACCATCAACGGAACGGCTCAGCTTAAAAATATCACCAAAAACATGACCTTCACTTCAGATCTCAATGTTTCGGATCTGATTGTCTACGGAAATCCTGTCGGAAATCTTGCCATAAAAGTCAATAATAATGCTCCGAATCTACTGAATGCGGATATTGCACTTTCCGGAAATAACAATGATGTGAAAATTCTGGGAGATTACAATACTTCTTCCAGCACATTTGATATGAATATGGCGATCAATCAGCTTCAGATGAAATCTGTACAGGGATTCTCGATGAATGCAATTACCAATACGGAAGGATATCTTTCCGGAAACCTGAAGATTACAGGAACAGCATCCAAACCGAATATCTTAGGTAAAGTAAAATTCAATGATGTAGGACTGGAAATAGCAAAAACAGGCAGCGATTTCAGAAAACTGAATGACGAAATCAGCTTTACCAACCGCGGAATTGAGTTTGATAATTTTAAAATTAACGATAAAGACGGAAACGCGCTTAGAGTGGACGGACAGGTTCTTACGCAGACATACAGAGATTTTGCGTTTAATCTCGATGTAGATGCACAGAATTTCAAAGTAGTGAATTCTGAAAAATCCAACGATGCCATTATGTATGGTGTTCTCTCTATTGATGCAGGATTACACATCCGCGGAAATTTAGATTTGCCAAAGGTGGACGGAAGACTGGCTGTTGCAGACAACACCGACTTTACTTTTGTGCTTCCGCAGTCTTCTCCTACGCTTCAGGAAAGAGACGGAATTGTAGAATTTATCGATCAGGATCAGGTTGTTTTAAATAAGACTATAAAAGCAGATTCATTAAATTCCCAGAGTAAAATTAAGGGAATGGACGTTAATGTGAATATTGAGATCAGCAAAAAAGCAAAAATGTCTTTACTGATTGATAAAGCCAACGGAGATTTTGTAAAACTTCAAGGGGAGGCAGAATTAACAGGGGGAATCGATCCATCGGGAAAAACCACGCTTGTCGGAGTTTATGAAGTGGAATCCGGAAGTTATGAAATGACGGTAAGCATCCTGAAACGTAAATTTGATATCCAGAAAGGAAGTACGATTACATGGACCGGAGAACCGACAACAGCAAATCTGGATATTACCGCTGTTTATAAAACCGAAGCTGCACCGATTGATCTTGTGGAACAGCAAATCAGCGGAGAACAGGCTTCTACGCTCAATCAGTTTAAGCAGAGAATTCCTTTCAGCACACTACTGAAGATGAAAGGCGAACTGCTGAAGCCGGTAATCACTTTTGATATAACCACCGATAAGAAAAATAATGCGGTTTCTTCTACGGTTACAGATATTGTAGATCAGAAACTTTCTCAGCTGAGAACTCAGGAATCTGAAATGAACAAACAGGTTTTTGCCCTTCTTCTTCTCAACAGATTTGTGGGAGAAAATCCTTTCGAATCCGGAGCTGGACTTTCGGGAGAAATGCTGGCAAGACAGAGTGTAAGTAAAATTCTGTCCCAGCAGTTAAATAATCTTGCGTCGGATCTCATTAAAGGAGTGGATCTGAATTTTGACCTTGAATCTTCTGAAGATTATTCTACAGGATCTAAAAATACGAGAACAGACCTGAATGTAGGGTTAAGTAAAAAATTACTGAACGACCGTCTGAAAGTTTCTGTGGGAAGTAATTTTGCACTGGAAGGGGAAGCCCGGCAAAATGAAAACATGACGAATATTGCAGGAGATGTAACGGTGGATTACAGCCTTTCCAGAGACGGCAGATATATGCTTAGAGCGTACCGTAAGAATGAATATCAGGTTGCGCTTCAGGGGCAGATCGTAGAAACAGGTGTAGGATTTATCATTACACTGGATTATGACAAATTCCGGGAAATCTTCCAGAAATCTAAAAACAGGAAACAGAAGGAATCCAGAAAAAATCAACAAAACCAAGCGGTAGAATTTAAGTAAATGAAAAAAAGTTATCAGACCTATTTTAAATTTTTAATCACCTGCGGAATGGCTTCTGCAACGCTTTCCTGCAGCAATACAAGATTTCTGAAGGAAGGACAGATGCTTTACACGGGTGCGGAAGTGAAGATTGAAAACGACACTTTGCCGAAAAAGGAAAAGAAAGATCTTCAAAGCGCGCTTCAGGATAAGCTGACTCCTAAACCAAACTCTTCATTTTTAGGATTAAGACCTAAACTGTATTTTTATAATATTGCGAAAGAACCGAAAAAAGAAAAAGGCTTCAATTACTGGCTGAAATATAAAGTGGGAGAAAAACCTGTTTTGCTGGGTGATGTAGACCGCGAATTCAATAAAGACATCATTGTTAATTATTCTGAAAACAAAGGATATTTCAATGCAAGAGCTACGTATGACACGGTTTCCAAAAATAAAAAAGCCAAAGTAATTTATACTTTGAAACCGGGAGCAAGATACCTGATCAGCAATGTAAAATTCCAGAAAGATTCTTCACTGGTGAATCAGGAAATCCAGAATCTGAAAGACAACACGCTTTTGAAGCAGGGAAATCCTTTCGATCTGGATGTGATAAAAGCTGAAAGAGAAAGAATAGATAACCGTCTGAAAGAAAGAGGATTCTATTATTTTCATCCCGATAATCTTATTGTTCAGGCAGACAGTACGGTAAGCAAAAATCACAAGGTGGAACTGAATGTGAAGCTGAAGGATAATACTCCGGATCTATCTACGCAACAATTCAGCATTGATAAAGTAATTGTTTTCCCGAATTATAGTATTCAGGATGTAAAACAAGGGAAATATTCGATCCCGATGAACACAGATTCGCTTCAAAAATATGAACACGGCGACATTTATGTTATCGATCCTCAGAATAAATTTAAACCGAAAATTTTCGACAGAGCATTATATTTTAAAAAAGGAGATCTGTACAACAGAACCAATCATAATCTTACGCTGAACAGACTCATCAGTCTTGGTGTTTTCAAATTTGTGAAAAATGAATTTATTGTTTCAGATTCTTTACAGCATAAATTTGATACATATTATCTTCTGACTCCAAGAGAATTGCAGTCGCTTCGTCTGGAAGCTTTGGGAAGAACCAATTCTGCAAACTACGCCGGAAGTGAAGTGAATCTTAACTGGACTCACCGTAATTTTTTCCGCGGCGCCGAACAGTTTAAAGCTTCTGTTTACGGTGCTTTTGATTTCCAGATCGGAGGTCCTGAAAATGCGAAAAATATTTTCAGAACGGGAGCCAATGCGCAGCTTTCAATTCCGAGGATTGTTGCGCCTTTCAGATTTAATTCTTCGAGCGCATTTGTTCCGAGAACCAATATTTCGGTTGGCTACGAATTCCAGAACAGAACAGAATATTATTCCCTCAATACTTTTACGGGATCTTTCGGGTACAACTGGAAAGAAAATGCAAGAAAAGAGCATGATCTGAAGATTTTTGACATCACTTATGTTTCTCCGGCAAATATTACAGATGCTTATCGAGAGATTTCTCAAAATAACGATGCTTTAGCCAGAGTGGTAAAACCTCAGTTGATATTCGGACCGATTTATTCCTATACGTATACCAACACGATGCTCCAGAAGCCGAATACCTTTTATTATAAAGGAACTTTGGATCTTGCAGGAAATTTAACCGGTTTGATTACAGGAGCGAATGTTGAAAAAGATAAAGAAAGAAAAATTTTCGGCGTTCCGTTCAGTCAGTTTGCGAAAATCGAAAATGATTTCAGGTTCTATCATAAATTCAATGAAAAAACTTCTCTGGCGACAAGAGCTATTGCGGGAGTTGCCTATCCTTACGGAAATTCGGAGTATATTCCTTTTTCCAGACAGTTTTTCTCCGGAGGAAGCAACAGTGTGAGAGCCTTCCGTGCAAGAACTTTAGGACCGGGAAGTTTTGATCCGAGAACCATTAAACCCGGCTATTATTTTGATCAGTCTGGAGATGTAAAACTGGAACTGAATGCGGAATACAGAGCTAATCTTTATAAATTTTTAAATGTTGCCTTGTTTGCCGATGCCGGAAATGTATGGCTGATTAATGATGATCCTCAAAGACCGGGAGCTAAATTTTCTAAAGAATTTTTAAGCGAAATAGCTGTAGGCGCAGGTTTTGGTCTGAGACTTGATTTCTCTATCCTGATCCTGAGACTGGATCTAGCCATGCCATTGCGCGTTCCTTATTATGAAAGGGGTGAAAGATGGACATTTGATAAAATTAATTTCGGAGATTCGAGCTGGAGAAAAGATAATCTTATTCTGAATATCGCCATCGGATATCCTTTCTAAACCAAACCATCAATGATCGAACAATTAAAATTTTTCTGGGAAACATTAAAAGAATCATTCAGACAATGGAATAATTCTTCGGCTTCAAGTGATGCCGCAAGTCTTGCCTATTACGCTATTTTTTCAATTCCCGGGCTTTTAATTATCATCATCTGGATTGCAGGATATTTCTTTGGAGAGGAGGCAATTCGCGGCGAAATCACGAATCAGATCAGCGGAATCATGGGAAAAGATGTTGCGAAAAGCATTCAGGATATGATTGCGGGAGCTTTAATTGACCGAGAAAATATTTTTATGAAAGCTGTGGGAGTCGGTTCGTTGGTTTTCGGTTCCACTACCCTGTTCTTTCAGCTTCAGCATTCGCTTAATAATTTGTGGGATGTTCAGGCAACTCCTAAAAAAGCATTCGTTAAATTTTTACTGGACAGAGCCAACTCTTTAGGAATGATCTTGATTATCGGCTTTTTACTGATGATTACAATGGTGCTTTCTTCCATGATCAGTATTCTGAATAACTGGATTACGAATTATTTTGGTCTGGAAACTTATCTTATTGTTCAGTTGGTGAATTTCGGAATCGGTTTTGCCATTGTCATGTTCCTTTTTGCTTTGATGTTTAAAATTCTTCCTGATGTAAGAATGCGCTGGAAACCGGTGTGGAACGGAGCTTTTCTAACGGCAATATTATTTACTCTGGGTAAATTTTTACTCAGTCTTTATTTTGGAACTACGAAACCTACTTCCGCTTTCGGAGCTGCAGGAACCGTGATTCTGATCATGATGTGGATTAATTATTCCTGTATGCTGATTTTCTTTGGTGCGGAATACACGAAAGTTTACGCCTATAAAAAAGGATATACGATTTTACCATCGAAACACGCAAAATGGAGTGATGCCAAATTGTATGAAGACAGTCTAAAAGAGAAAATGAATTCTGAAAAAGCTTAAAATGATAAAATAAAAAACCTCCAGAGCGTTCTGAAGGTTTTATTTTTACATTCTGTTTACGGTTTTTATTCCGAGTAAGCCTAATGATTTTTTTATGGTTTTTGCCGTAAGATCTGATAAATTCAATCGGAACTGTTTCAGATTTTCGTCTTCCTGACTGATAATCGGGTTGCTCTGATAGAATGAATTGTAAGATTTAACCAAATCATACACATAATTGGCAATGAATGCCGGACTTAATAATTCGGCAGCTTTCTCTACCGTGCCTTTGTAGTTTGCCAAAAGCATAATAAGTTCTTTTTCATATTCATTCAAAGCCAGATCTGAAGTCATTTTAAATTCAAAATTAGCTTTAGATAATACCGATTGAATACGTGCATAAGTATATAAAACGAAAGGTCCTGTATTTCCTGCAAATTCTACACTTTCATCCGGATTGAACAGCATTTTTTTCTTAGGATCAACTTTCAGCATGAAATATTTTAATGCAGCCTGCCCAATAATTTCGTAAGAAGCTTCTTTTTCTTCGTCGGTAAGACCTTCCAGTTTTCCTAGTTCAGTAGTAATTGCTTTAGCTTCCTTATACATTTCCTGCATTAAATCATCTGCATCTACTACGGTTCCTTCACGGGATTTCATTTTTCCGTTCGGAAGTTCTACCATTCCGTAAGACAAATGATACAACTGATCTGCCCAAGAATATCCTAATTTTCCTAAAATTTTAAACAAAACCTGGAAATGGTAATCCTGCTCGTTTCCAACGGTATAAATCAGTTTCTGAATATCGTTTTGCTTGAAACGCTCTACCGCAGTTCCCAAATCCTGCGTCATGTACACGGAAGTTCCGTCTGAACGAAGCAGTAATTTCTGATCCAGACCTTCATCGGTAAGATCACACCACACCGAGCCATCTTCTTTCTGATACAGCACCCCTTTCTCCAGACCTTCCTGAATCAAATCTTTTCCTAAAATATAGGTATTGCTTTCATACTGAACCTGATCGAAATCCACTCCCAATCTGTTGTATGTTTCGTTGAATCCTTTGTAAACCCAAGAATTCATCTCGTTCCAGAGGTTTCTTACTTTTTCGTCTCCGTTTTCCCAATCCAGAAGCATTTGTTGCGCTTCTTTCATGATTTCGGTTACCGGTTTACAGATCTCTTTCAGGTTGGACTTTTCAGCTTCAAGTTTACCTTCAACTTCCAATACTTCTTTAAAAATACTCTGAAAAACTTTGGTCTGAGATTTAATGGTTTCCAGTTCTTTTTCGTCTGAAATATTTTCTTCCTTATTCTTTTTGGAAATGATTTCCTCAACTTTTTTAGGAACAGCAGAAATCAAAGAATCATTATTTAAAGCTTCTTTGAACTGTTCTTCGAACTTTTCATGCAATGCAGAAAGTTCAGAGAGATCAACTGTCTGAAGCAATTCTTTTCTCTTAGCTTGAAGAGTATCTATTTTCTCATTTAATGTTTTAACTTCCTCTTTTTTAGGAGTGTCAAACTGATCAAATTTATTTATTCTGAAATCATTGAAGATAGTATTGGTCTGATTTTTCAATTCCTTATCAAACTCCACATAATATTTTCCTACGAAATGATCTCCTTTTGTACTGGTAGATTCCGGAGTTTCGTTCTTCCCGAATTTCTCCCAAGCCAACATGGATTTACAGATATGAATTCCTCTGTCGTTAATGATCTGCGTTTTAATGACATCATATCCCGCTTCTTTTAAGATCTGAGCAACGGAAAAACCTAATAAATTATTTCTTACGTGTCCTAAGTGAAGGGGCTTATTGGTATTGGGAGAAGAATATTCTACCATTACCGTAGCATTTTTACTTTCTACAGTATCGAAATCATTATAAGCAGATGTAAAATTGTCTACAAAAAACTGATTTCTGATTTTAATATTCAGGAAACCTTTTACCACGTTAAAACTTTCCAGTAAATCAGTCTGTTCTGTTAAAGCTTCTCCTAATTCTACCCCGATAAGTTCCGGCTTTTTCTTAAGCTGCTTAACCAAAGGAAACGTTACAATCGTGAAATCTCCTTCAAATTCTGTTTTATTTTCCTGAACTTCCAGCGTAATATCTTTCAGTTGAAAAACATTTAAAATAACTTCCGAAAGTTTTTCTTCTATTATATTTTTAATATTCATTGTCTGTTATTTAAAAAACGAATGAGTCTTTTTCTGCTCTGCAAATATACGGAAATAAAAAAACCGCCCGAAGGCGGTTTGATATGTAATTACAATAATAATTCTAAAATTAATTTCTTGCCCAGAAAGGTGTAAATTGATTTTTAACAAATACATCATCAGCAGACATATTTGGAACATTATTAGTATTAGACTGATATTCAGAGTTAGGATATAACAATCTATTTGGTCTTGTCGGCTTAAGTGCAATTGTCGGAAGAGGCGTTTCCGGATAAGATGTTCTATTATAATCAAAATAAGACTGTTCAGGATTAATTCCTGTCAATGCAATCCATTTTTGAGTCATAATAGCTTCTAGCTTATTTGCATCTGTACCAATCCATCCAAGTTTTGGAACGGCATTAATACTTGTAATATAAGATGCAGCACCTGTAGCTCCCAAATATGAGTAAGATGCAGTAATACCACTTTCAAAATGAGCTTGTGCTCCTGAGAAAATAGTTGGATATCTTAATGCTGCTTCAGCTAGTAAAAATTCCGCTTCAGATTTTGACATTAGGACACCTGCCTTCGCAGATCCCTTTTGTATTGTCTCAGCTTTGATACCAGCAGCATCAGTAGCTGTAATAGACTGTGAACCAATAATTAACCCTAATCCCAATCTAGAAACACTTCTTCCTGTTGGAGCACCAGCCTGACCAGGAGTAGCTCCTTGCCTTACACCTTCAACATTAGCCGTAGTTAAACTTGCATTATCTGTTGTGTTAACTAAAGTAAAAATTCTACCTCTTCTGCCATCAACAATCCCATTAAACTTTTGGTAAACGCTTCTAGTATCTTGAGTTGTAGCTAATCCATTTCTATGAACAGTATTACCGTTTAGAGCAATTGCGATATGCTCAGATGGAACAACTAAATTATAGTTTTGAGGCTGAGCACCAGAACTTGTATAAATATAGTAATTAAACCATGGATTTTGTTGTGCATCAGAGCCTTGAGAATATCCAGGATTAACAGTTACATTACTAGCAATGAATGTTGCACTTGACAAAGTAGCGAGTTTCTGATTTCTATAAGTTGCAAGATCTCCTGTTACATTAGACATTCTTACAAGATATCTAAGTTTCAAAGTATTTGCAAAAGATTTCCAATTACTCATTACTCCCTTGAAGACAACATCAGCATTACCGGGATTAGTCCCCTTATTAGAATCAATCAGTTGAATGGCATTTTCAATATCGGCTATGGATGCTTTATATATGTCTTCCCCTTTATCATATTTAGGAGTTAAATTCAATTCACGCTTAAAGGCTTCAGAGTAAGGCATATCACCCCACATATCTGTCAATATCTGAACATAATAAGCCTTCATAATTTTAGACATAGCTTTATACTGGGTATATTCACCCGTAGGATCACTGTAATCTATTACAAATTGAAAATTAGCTACATTTCTAAATAATTGATCCCAAATATCCGCGTAAAAAGCACTCGTTACATTTGGAGAATATTCATCGACATAAGGAGTACCAAAAGAATAAGAGTTTCCAGCAACACTATTCATCATGATTCCAGAGAAAAGATTTAATCTTCTAGCCTGCACATAGTGACTGTTTGTAACTGCTCCAGGAAAAACAAAATTAGGTGTTAGATTATTTACAGCAATTCTGTCAGGACTCTCGTTTATATCAAGATAATCGTTACATGAGGTTGTACTTATTAACAAACTCGATAATGCAATTATATATAATTTATTTTTCATTTTTTTTATCTAAAAAGTTACATTTATTTTAAATCCAAAAGTTCTTAAAGTTGGATACTGTGTAGTTAAAGCAATACCTGATGCATTATCATTACTGCTTGCTGTTTCAGGATCTGCAAAATTTCTATTCTCTTTTGAGTATATGATAATTGGATTTCTTGCATATAAACTAAGAGTAAGGCTATTAACAAACGTTGAATTTAATACAGATTTAGGAATATCATAAGACAATGCAATTTCTCTTACTTTGAATGCAGTGGCATCAACAACAAGATTTTCTCCAACGTTTCTATAAATAGATCCGGTCCAATAAGTTACAGCACCACTATAGTCGTCACCATAAGCAGCTGTAGTATTTGGTACGTAAGCACCTCCAACATACTGAACAGAGTTAGGAACAACATATCCTTGTGTTCTGTCCTGAGTAGCAGTTTCTTCCAAAGCTCCTGTAAATGCTAGCAACCTTTTTGAGAAAGAAACAAACTTACCCCCTTTTCTATAGTCAGCTACGGCTGAAAGAGTGAATGCCTTATATCTGAATGACGTATTGAAAGTCATAGTATAGTCAGGATTCAAACTACCTAAAACCTTTGTAGCAGAATTCACCAATGGTACACCATTAGCATTTACAATGATATTTCCATTAGGATCTCTTTGATATGTAGTACCAACGATTGAGTAGAAATTTTCACCGACAACTGCTGCCAAACCAACAGAAGGTGTAGTATAAGTTAAGATAGGAACTCTTTCGGCACCACTACTTAATTCTAATAATTTGGTTCTAGACATCGCATAACCTGCATGTAGATTCCATGTAAAATCTTTTGTTTTAACAGGTGTAACATTTAAATCAACCTCAAAACCTTTCATTCTGGATTTACCAATATTATCTCTGTAAGAAGACAATCCTGAAGAGTTTGACGGTGTAATGCTGCTAATCAAATCCTGAGTTGTTGACTGATAAACAGATCCTTCCAATGTAATTCTATCATTCAGGAAGCCCATTGCTACATTTAAATCCATTGTATTAACAAATTCCGGCTTTATGTTTGGATTTGTAATAGATGTAGAGAGTATATAGGAAGGAGAAGATCCGAAAGGATACCCTGTAGGAATTATACCTGTTGCATTAATATTGTATGGATTGATACCTGATGAGTTTCCAACTTTTGTAAAACTTGGAGCAATTTTCATATAATTCAATACTCCTCCACCAAAATTAAATGCCTTTGTAGGAATAAATGATAGTCCAACAGAATAATATGAGTATGGCTTATTAGAAGCTAATCGTTCATTAGTAGATGCATCTCTACTATTTAACGTGTATACAGAATTCTTTTCATATCTGAATGTACCATTTAAGAATAAATAATCTTTAAACGCTAAATCTAAATTGGCAAAACCTGCAATCACCCTGTTTCTAAGCGTATAGTTATCCATTGTTCCTCCATCAGCCTGAGTTGCGGTATCACCATATTGCGCCGGATTTGAAACGTTGTTAAAGTTATACCAACCCGGAATGAATAAACCAGTACCACCAACAGTCCTTGCTGTGAAATAACTGTCCTGAATATTATTTCCTATATTAAACTTTAAATTTAAGTCTGAGGTTAAATCATAATCAAAGTTTAATAATAAATCTCCATAATATTTTCTGTCATTGTAAACTCTATTGTAGTAGTAAGCAGTAACGTCTGGTGAACCAAACTGATTTAAAGTATGAGTATCTAAGAAAGGAACTCCAGTATTTGCATATGCGATAGTTCCTGTAGATCCGTCATTCCAGTTATCTTGTTGTGTTTTGGTTAAACTTAAGTTTCCTGTATAAGAAATATTTATATGTTTATTAAACTCGTATTGTAATGATAAAATACCATTCAAATAATCTCTGTTTGTATTATATCTTGCATGCTGAATAGTCCAGTAAGGATTTGTTGCATACGCAGTTAAGTACCCTCCAATGCCAGAGTTTCTATATTTTCTAATATCATTGGTTGAAGGTATCTGAAGTATATCATCATAAAGACCTGAATCAGTTTTATTAACCAGTCTTCCGATATAATTAAATTGTCCGTCAACTCTAAGCTTCCCCAATTTTTTTCCTCCTTTGAATAGGAAATTATTCTGTCTCAACTTATCCCCTTCAACAACAAAAGAATTGTCTAATCTGTTGATTGACATGAAAGCATATGAATCTGCTCCACCAACATTCAAACTTAATCCGTTTTGAAAACTAACGCCGTTAGTAAAGAATTTAGAAAAATGATCATCTACTGGCGCATATTTTTCTAAAATAAACTGATTATTAGATTGAGGTAATCCACCTGGCACCATTGTTCCTCCTAGCGATGAATTGTAGGCAGGTCCCCAAGATGTATTTTCCCAAGGAACATAATTTGTACCCCCGTAATCAACATCACTATAGCTATCATCCTGAACTCCTTTTCCATATTTCGTCTGAATTTTTGGATACTTAAAGCCCTGGCTAACTTCAACAGCTGATGTTAAATTAAATTGAATCTTTTCGGATTTTGTGCCTTTTTTTGTTGTAACGATGATAGCTCCGTTAACTCCTTGTGATCCATAAAGAGCAGCACCTTGTAAACCTTTAATAACATTTACACTTTGAATTATTTCTGGAGGTAAAGCATTTAAAACTGTTGCATCAGAGATAACATTATCAATAACCACCAATGCCTGATTGTTCCCAGTGATGGATTTAGATCCCCTTAGAATTATCTTGAAACTAGGATCTACTGCACTATTTGTATTTGTTATCTGTAAACCAGAAACTTTTCCAGTCAATGCCTGAACTGCGCCTGGCGCAGCTGCTTGATTCAATTCTTTTGTATTAACTATCTGCTGTGCATTTGTAACAGCATCGGCTTTCTTTTTTATACCTAAAGCTCCTGTTACAACAACTTCTTCAATTTTTTGTGTTCTTATAGTATCGCCTTTCTGTGCTTTTACAACAGCAAAAGAAGATGACAAAACTACAAGTAAAACACTTGCTGTTAATTTCTTCATATTTAAATTGATTATTTTTTATTATTTGCAAATATGTAAAACTTTCTTAAAGTGACCAAATATTTTGTTAAAAATCTTTAATATTGCATGATTTTACTTGGGTGAAATAGCGAAAATTATGGATTTAATAAAAAAATGGTCAATTTTTTATGTTGAGGCAGGTTGCGATGAAGTGGGTCGAGGCTGTTTATCCGGACCTGTGGTCGCTGCTGCAGTAATTTTAGATGAGAATTTTAACCAAAATTTGGTTAACGATTCTAAAAAGTTAAATTTTAAGACTAGAATGGATCTTGACAGTTATATCAAAGATAATGTAAAAGATTACGCAATTGCAGAACTTTCTCCTGCTTTTATAGACCAACACAATATACTGAATGCAAGTATCCATGCAATGCATCAGGCCTTGGATAAATTAATCATCAGACCGGAGCTGATTTTAGTAGACGGGAATAGATTTCATCCATACAATTTTATTCCTCATGAATGTATTATCAAAGGAGATTCTAAAGTATTATCAATTGCTGCAGCTTCTATTTTGGCAAAAAATTACAGAGACAAATTAATGATTGAGCTTCATGAAGAGCATCCCGAATACGGCTGGAACACAAACTTTGGCTATGCTACTAAAAAACACCAGGAAGCTTTGATAAAATTCGGACCGACAAAACATCACAGACAGTCTTTCAGGTTGAAATATGACTAATATTAATGATTTAAAATAAAAAAGAGAGGCAAAATTTAAATTTACCTCTCTTTTTTTATTCTCAGAAATTTTATTTCTTTTTCTTCTGCTGCTCCTGATATTTTTGCTGCTCCTGAGCTTTCTCCATCATTTCTCTCATTCTCTTCTGGAACTTCCCTTCCGTTTTCGGCTTTTCTTTATTCGCCTGAATCTGTGCATGGATTTTCTTTTCATCGAGAATTACATATTTAATTACAAGGATTATTAAAATGTTAATCGCATTCGAAACAAAATAATACCATGAAAGACCGGATGCCGAAGTATTCAGGAAGAATAAGAATGTAACCGGGAAGATATACATTAAGACCTTC
This sequence comes from Chryseobacterium sp. MMO-72, assembly GCF_037146035.1. Taxonomy (NCBI): domain Bacteria; kingdom Pseudomonadati; phylum Bacteroidota; class Flavobacteriia; order Flavobacteriales; family Weeksellaceae; genus Chryseobacterium; species Chryseobacterium sp. MMO-72. The sequence goes on along the minus strand of NZ_JBBCWG010000001.1, from coordinate 341,596 downwards.
ATATTAGGCATTCCCTCTTGTTGCGGCTGTTGCATATTTCCTGAAGTCATTACAGTATAAATTAAAATCACCACAGTACAGGCTAAAGCAAAAATACTTAAGTGATCTCCCAAGAAAGGCACTTTAAATGGCAATTTAATTAAATCATCATAAGCCGTTAAATCTTTTGCAAACCAGAATCCTTTACCTCTTAAATCTATAAAATTCGGGAAGAAACGGAATAATGCATAGAAAATAGGAATCTGCACCAACGCCGGCAAACATCCCGCCATCTGATTAACTCCGGCTTTTCGATAGACCTCCATTGTAGCCTGCTGCTTCTTCATCGGATCTGCATCCTTAAATTTGGCATTCACCTCATCAATTTCCGGACGGATTACTCTCATCATCGCGCTTAATTTGTGCTGTTTGTACATAATCGGCGATAAGATTAATTTAACCAAGATGGTCAGTAAAAAAATTGCCCAACCTGCAGTTAATCCCCAAGATGCGATAAAGTTATAGATAGGAATAAAGAACCCTCTGTTCATCCATCCGATGAAAGACCATCCTAAAGGAAGAATTTCATCAAAGTTTTTATCATATGTTTTTAATAATGGTAAATCCAAAGGCATGAAATACCATGTGAAATCCTGATTCAGCTCACTTCCTGTCATCTGAACAAAACCTTCATAGTTTAATTTTTTCAGATATTCTCCTTCTTCAATGGCTTCCTGATTTCCTTTACTTTGGGTAAACCCTGTTTTAGATTCAATCACAGAAGCAAAAAACTGCTGTTTAACCCCGATCCAGTTAAGCGTCTCTTTATCCTCAGTCATCGTTGTTCTTCCATCATAATCATAGTCTTTATAATTATTGAAAGCATATGAGAATTCCGAGTGAGACTGTTCCTGCGCTCTACCCTTTTCCAAGTTTCTTACGCTGTAATCCCAAATGAAATCTGCCTTATTGTCGGAAGTAATTTTAGCAAGTCCCTGAGTTCTTACTTTAAAATCTAAAGCATACTGATCTTTCAGTTCCGCTTTTGGATTATTGTTTAATGAATATACAAACTGAATAACTGCGCCATTGTAATTCGCCGTTAAGGTCGCAACATTTTCATTGACAACAGGAGCAAAAACTAAATCTTTAGTATTAATAATTTTCCCCGTCTTGTCTTTAAACTGAAAACCGTAGTTGGAATTGTTTTTTGTAATCAGGTAAAGCGGAAGATCTGCATTATCCGTTTTATGATCGTATGCTTTGTATTTTGCAAGTTCCACTTTGGAAACCTGCCCTCCTAAACTGTTGAATTCAATTTTCAATTCATTGTTTGCAAGCGTTGCCGTCTGAATTGAGCCGGGAGTTACATTTGGATTGATATTGGTTGCCTGAGTCTGTTTTACGGCATTTTTAGCCTGTTCAGTTTTCTGCTGCTGAGCTTTTACTGCATCTTCTTTCGATTGTTTGTTTTGGAAATAAAACATGAAACCGAAAAGAACTAAGCATAAAACCGCAAAACTAATAATCTGACTTTTATCGAGTCCGTTGTTCTGTTGCATTTTATTTTAATTAAAATTTTACCTATTAAATAAATATATAGTAAACACTATACATTTTCGAGTCGACAAAAATACTGTTTTTTTATCAAAACTCTATTCTTTAATGCATTACTATATAATAAACTCAGGCTGAGAATAATCAGTCTGAGTTTATTTATGACGTTTGTAATTTTTAAATTACTTTATTTTGAAGTACATGCTTTAATAAAAGCTCTGAATAAAGGATGCGGTGTTGCAACCGTACTCTTGTATTCAGGGTGATACTGAACTCCCACATAAAAAGGATGATCCGGCATTTCCAACGCTTCCACCAATCCTGTTTCAGGGTTTGTTCCCGTTGCTAAGAAACCGTTTTTCTCGAATTCTCCAATGTAATCACTGTTGAATTCATATCTGTGACGGTGTCTTTCCGTAATATTTTTTGCTCCGTAGATTTCGTTTAATTTAGAACCGTTTTTCAAAGAACATTTCCATGCTCCAAGACGCATTGTTCCTCCTTTGTCTACTACATTTTTCTGTTCTTCCATTAAAGAAATTACAGGATGCTCCGTAGAAGTATCGAATTCCATAGAGTTCGCTTTAGTGTATCCTAAAACATTTCTTGCAAATTCAATCGTCATAATCTGCATTCCTAAACAAATTCCCAACATCGGTATTTTATTTTCTCTTGCGTATTGAGCCGTAAGAACTTTTCCTTCAATTCCTCTGTCGCCAAAACCCGGTGCAACCAAAATTCCGCTAACTCCGGATAAAGTTTCTTTAATATTTTCAGAAGTTAAATCACCACTATAAACCCATCTTACTTTCACTTCCGTTTCAAGATCTGCTCCGGCATGTTTGAAAGCCTCAGCAATGGAAATATAAGAGTCCTGAAGAGAAACATACTTTCCAACCAACGCAATTTCAATAGATTTTTTAGGATTCTGGAATTTTTTAAGGAATGATTTCCAGTCTTTAAGATCCGCTTCTTTATCACTTTTCAGATCCAATTCTTTAAGAACCACATCATCAAAGTTCTGTTTCTGAAGGTACATTGGAACTTCATAAATTGTATCTAAATCTTTACATTCAATTACATTATCTAAAGGAACATTACAGAACTGAGCCAGTTTCGCTCTCTGATCTTTCGGGATCTTATGCTCCGTACGGCAAACCAAAACATCCGCCATAATTCCGCTCTCCATCAACTGACGAACAGAATGCTGAGAAGGTTTTGTTTTTAATTCTCCGCTTGAAGCCAGATAAGGCAACAAAGTAAGATGAATTACCATAGAATTTTTCTCACCCAACTCCCATTTTAACTGACGAACCGTTTCAATGTAAGGTAAAGATTCTATATCTCCCACAGTTCCGCCGATCTCCGTAATAATGATATCGTAGTTCTGTTTGGATAAGATTTTAATTCTGCGTTTGATTTCGTTCGTAATATGAGGAATTACCTGAACTGTTTTTCCAAGGAAATCTCCTTTTCTTTCCTTTTCGATTACCGTCTGGTAAATTTTTCCTGTTGTAACGTTGTTATTTTGGGAAGTCGGCGCATCAAGATAACGCTCGTAGTGTCCTAAATCCAGATCCGTCTCCGCACCATCTTCGGTTACGTAGCATTCTCCGTGTTCGTAAGGATTCAAAGTTCCCGGATCAATATTAATATAAGGATCAAGCTTTTGAATAGTTACGTTGAAGCCACGCGATTTTAGTAGAAGTCCAAGAGAAGCTGAAACGATTCCCTTTCCCAAAGATGAAGTTACACCTCCTGTCACAAAGATGTACTTTGTATTCTTTTTACTCATTAGATTAGGTTTGTGCAAAGTTAGGGGAAAAAGAAATACAAAGCAATTTTGGATGAAGTTTAATCCAAATGTTTATTTGATAATAAAATTAAAAATCCAAAAATCGTTTTAATTTTTACTGCTTGAAAAGGCTTTTCAGAGTAATTAATTTAATAAATCTTTAGCAAATTAAAATTTCATTAAAAATTGATTCATAAATCCTTCTTTCTCCAAAATAATAAAAAAGGGTTTCCAAAACTGAAACCCTTCTAATCATATTTATAGTTATACAAATTATATTTTGGTCATTTCAAAATACAGATTAACATCCACGTCTTTAGCAACTCCTGTTCCTGTAGGATCATATTTAATATCGTAATCCAAACGGTTTATGGTAAAACTTGTCTGGAAACCCATCACTTCTTTCCCCTGCTGGTTTTTCGCAATTCCGCCAAAAGTTACGGGAACAGTGACATCTCTGGTTACATCTTTTATAGTTAATTTTCCTTTCAGAATGTAGGTGTTATTTTTATCCTTCTTCATGGAAGTTGTTACGAAACTCATCGTCGGATATTTTTCTGCACTAAAAAAATCTTCGCTTTTCAAATGCTTATCCCTCATTTCAACTCCCGTATTAATAGTGTTTACCTCAACCGTAAAATTAAGGTCTGCATTTTCTAAAGTATTGCCTTTTGTGGAAGCTTTCCCGTCAAACTTATCAAATCTTCCCTGCACAAAGCTGATTCCCATGTGTTTGATGTTGAAATTAACAGAAGAATGCATCGGATCTACCGCCCAGTCTGTCTGCGCAAAACTAAAAATATTGAGCAGAGTAAATACGAAAGTTAAAAATACCTTTTTCATTATATATTATTTTGAATTAATTCTAAAGTAAAAGTAATCTATTATAACGTAAAACAAGCCCTGATTAGTTTTTCGATTTTGTTAAAATTACTTATTTCCTCTACTGGAATGATAAGCTTCATTATTAGGATTCATTTGGTTAGCGTGATTATCTAGCTCAGCCTTTGAATATCCACTGTTTCCTCCCGCATTTTGCCAATTATCAGGTCTTTCATTATGCCCTCTACTTCTCCAATAGGCGTTGTTGTTTGAATTCATTTGATTAGAACGATTGTTGATATTAGCTTTGGAATATCCCGAAACTTCATTATCAAAACTATAATCTTTGTCATCACGATACGTGTCTGAATTATAATTAAATTTATTTGACGTCTGATGATAATTTTTAAAATTCACTTCAGAATCAGTCAGTTTATCATATAATCTTTTAGCCCGACCATCTTTTATAGGAGAAATGATAAAATGCCCGACGAACATACCGGCAAAAAAAATTGCGCTTTTTGAAATTTTCATGGTTAAATTTTTAAACAAATTTAAAATTTTATCTTATTGACACTTAAAAAATATTTCAGAACTTCGCAGTATGGCAAAACTCAAAACAGCATATTTCTGTCAGAACTGCGGAACCCAGTATTCCCAATGGATGGGACAGTGCAAAAACTGCGGACAATGGAATACTTTGGTGGAAGAAGTCGTGGAAAAAACAACTTCACACAAAACACCGCCCTTTTCGAAGACCAAACAGCACGTCATCAATATCGTTGAAGTTGAAACCAATGAAGAACCGAGAATAAAAACACCTTCTGAAGAACTCAACCGTGTTTTGGGAGGCGGAATTGTCTTAGGATCCGTTACGCTGATCGGCGGAGAACCGGGAATTGGTAAGTCTACCCTGCTTCTTCAACTCGCTCTGAAAATGAAGAAAAAAGTCTTCTATGTTTCGGGAGAAGAAAGTGCTTCTCAAATTAAAATGAGAGCCGACCGTCTGACTGACATCCAAAATCCCAACTGCTTTTTATTCACAGAAACCAATCTGGAAAAAATTCTTCACGAAGCTAAAAAACTGGAGCCCGATTTCGTCATTATCGATTCTATTCAAACCTTGCAGTCTCAATTAATTGAAAGTTCTCCCGGAACAGTTTCACAGATCAGAGAATGTTCGAATGAAATTATTAAATATGCCAAAGAAAACAGCGTTCCAGTATTTTTAGTCGGTCACATCACAAAAGACGGACAAATCGCAGGACCAAAAGTGTTGGAACACATGGTAGATGTCGTTTTAAATTTCGATGGCGACAGAAACCACCTTTTCAGATTATTGAGGGCCAACAAAAACCGTTTCGGATCCACTTCCGAGATTGGGATTTATGAAATGATTTCTCAGGGTTTAAAGGAAATTAAAAATCCATCGGAAATTTTAATCACCAAAAAATTCGAAGAACTTTCCGGAAATTCTGTAGCCGTGACGCTGGAAGGAAACCGTCCGATGCTGTTGGAAATTCAGGCTTTGGTAAGTACGGCAGTTTACGGAACACCGCAAAGAAGTTCCACCGGTTTTGATGCCAAAAGATTGAATATGCTTCTTGCAGTTCTGGAAAAAAGAGCAGGTTTCCAACTCGGAGCAAAAGACGTTTTCTTAAATATTACCGGAGGAATAAAAACCGATGATCCTGCTTTAGATTTAGCGGTTGTTGCTTCCATTCTTTCCTCGAATGAAGATATTGCCATTTCCGAGCATTACTGTTTTGCGGGAGAAATTGGTTTAAGCGGCGAAATCCGTCCGATCGCACAGGCGGAACAGAGAATTACCGAAGCAGAAAAATTGGGCTACGAAAAGATTTTTATTTCTAATCTGAACAAATTACCGAAGAAAAAATTCGGGATTAAAATTGAAGAGGTAAGCAAAATTGAGGATTTTCATGAAAGATTATTTTAATTAAAAACACACCATATTAAATGATGAAAACCAACATTCTCAATTACTATAACCATCTTGCAAAAACCTATGACGAAAACCGTTTCGGGAATTCCTACGGAAAATATATCGATGAACAGGAAAGAGCTTTTTTAAATTCCTTTTTTAGAAATAAAAGTTATTCAAAAATTCTGGATTTAGGTTGCGGGACAGGAAGACTGCTGAATTTTGCCACTCACGGCGCAGATTTCAGTGAAGAAATGCTGAATATTGCCCGAAAAAAATATCCTGAAAAAATTTTAGCCAAAGGAGAAATTTCAAAAATCCCTTTTGCAGATGAATTTGACTGTATTTTCTGTTTCCACGTCATCATGCATCAAAACAGAAAGGAAACGGAAGCTTTTTTGGATGAATGCTTTTCGAAATTAACCAAAAACGGAACTTTAATTTTCGATTATCCCACGAAAAACAGACGGAAAGTTGTTTCTCCACAGGAAAACTGGCACGCAGGAAACAGTTTTACACCCAAAGAAATTTCTGAATTAGCCGGAAAACGATGGAAAATTAAAAATTCAACCGGAATTTTACTGTTCCCGATTCATAGAATTCCTAAAAGCCTAAGAAAATATTTTCTTCCGCTGGATATTTTGCTGTGTAAAACATTCCTGAAAAACTGGGCTTCTTATCACATTGTTGTTTTAGAAAAGATATGAGACAGCAATTACGAAAACTTCTTCCACATGGTTTTAAACTGCAATTGAAATTATTGAGAAGATATATTAACGAAAGCAAAACCCAATATTCTTATCCGAAATATTACAGCTCAGAAAATATTGGAGAATATAAAACTGAACTCCGGCAAATCATCAGGAAAGGAGAATTTTATGAGAACAAACTTCATAATCTGAAGATTGTGGGAGAAAAAATCAACCATCTGATTATTTATCCCAACGAAGTTTTTTCTTTCTGGAAACTGATCGGAAAACCGAATGAGAAAAATAATTTTAAAGAAGGAAGAAATTTAATTAAAAACAATATTTCGAGTGATTTTGGAGGCGGAATCTGTCAGTTTTCTTCAATTTTATACTTCTTAGCATTACAGTCAGGTTTAAAAATCATTGAAAGATTCCCTCATTCCATTGATATTTATAAGGATCATGAGCGTTTTACGCCTTTAGGTTCAGATTGTACCGTGGTTTATGGGTATAAAGATTTACAGTTTCAGAATACTCTTTCATTTCCTGTTCAGTTGCAATGTTTTGTGAATGATGAAGAACTTTATGTCTGTTTTCTTTCACCGAAAGAAATCGTTTTGAATACAATCAATTTCAGCTATTCTGAAACAGAAAACGGAGTCTGGGTTGAAACTTTACAGAACGGTAAAGTTTTGCTTAAAAATTTCTATATTCGTTTATGAATTATTTGGCGCATTCCTTTCTTACTTTTACAGACGGACAGATTGTCGGTCAGTTTTTGGAAGATTTCATTAAAAACAGAGACCGTTATTCTTTTCCGAAAGATATTCAGGACGGGATCACTTTACACCGCGCTATTGATACTTTTACAGACGGTCATCCTGCCATTCATGAAGCAAAAAAAGTTTTTGCACCTTTGGTAAGATTGTATGCCGGAGCTTTTGTGGATGTTTCTATGGATTATTTTGTAGCGAATGATTTAAGTCTGAATTCTCTGGAAGGCTGGAAAAATCATTCCCGAAAAGTTTACCGTGTTTTGAATGAAAATTATGAATTTCTTCCTAAAAATTTCAGAATCATGCTTGAAAAAATGGAAGAAGGCGATTGGCTTTACAATTACCGTTTCGAGAAAAACATCGGTTACAGCATGAGAAACGTTCTGAACAAAGCAAAATATTTAAACATTGATATTCCAGTTCACGAAGCTTTTTTAAAGAATAAAGATTTTATTCAGGAATGTTATGATGATTTTTTTCCTGATTTATTGGAACACGCCAAAGGAATCAATGCGCTTTTACAGCTCGAAAATTAATTTTTAAAACTGCTGAAATAAATAACGGTTCGGATAGGTTAATTTTTCGCTTTTCCGGTTTCCGTTAACAATGATGTGAACAATATTGATCTGATCTTCAAATAAATTATACAGAAAACTTACCGCTGCTTCTACTTTTTTCGGGTTGTCGATTTTTTCAGATTCAAGGTAAATATTTACCGATTCATGATCTTCTTCATAGCCTACATAATTAACATTCAGAAATTTATTATTGCCTTTTAGCTTAAAATATTCCGCTGAATAATTTTTAAGAGATTCGTTGAGCTGTGCTTTGAATTTCGGATCGTTGAAATGAAGCGATTTGCTGTATTTATTGTTCAGTCCGTTTTCCAGATCATCCAGAAAAAAACGCCCTGTAATTTCAAACGTTTTGGATTTCTGGTTATAATTAATTTCTACAGAACCTACATGATAGGGATGTTTTGCCTTTGTAAAAGAGAAAAATATAATTAAAACGGTAAAGAAGAAAAACAGTTTTTTCATTGTAATAAATCAAGGATTTTTTGTGGATCTTGTCGCATATCGAAGAACAGAAGAACTTTAATTTTAGTCTCACTTTCTTTTCGGAAGAACATTCTTACGTGTTTTTTGCCGATTAATGCTGAACGGATGTCTTTAGAATATTTTTGAAAAAGTAGGAATTTACCTTCCTTCAATTGATTTGTTACTTTTTCTGCTTCATCTATAAAAATCCCCATCTCTTTCTCAGTCCATGTTTGGGAAAGAAACTCAAGAATATCTTCATAACTCCGGCTGGCTACTTTCGAGAATATAATTCGCACGCTTTTTTTCTTGCATATGAAAAAAACTCCTCTTCTGAAACCATGTCTTTATCTTCCAGACGATCTGCATAATCTGCAAGTTTATCAATAAACCATTTTGGCGTTCCGTCTTCATAAAATTCTTCTTCTTTTACAGAAACAGATTTTACACCTTTTATTTTCTCTAAAAGTTGTTTGATAAAGACAAAATCTTCAGCATTTTCTAATTCTATATTAACAAGCATACCATTGAATTTTATAACAAAGTTAAAATAAATTTTGTATCATCGCGTTTCAAAAATAATATTGGAAAAATGCAGGATTTTTTATTCTATCTGAATCTCGGCTGGGAACACATTATTTCTTTAGATGCACTCGATCATCAGCTTTTTGTTCTGGCTTTAATTGCGGTATATTCTTTTAACGATCTCAAGAAAGTTTTAATTCTTGTCACCGCTTTCACCATCGGACATTCCATTACTTTGGCGTTAAGCACTTTTGATATCATAAGAATCAATTCAGACTGGGTGGAGTTTCTCATTCCGCTCACGATTGTTTTAACTTCGCTGAATAATATTCTTATCCGGAATAAAAAACAGTCTCAGAATAACGCCAATTATTATTTAGCCTTAATTTTCGGACTGATTCACGGAATGGGCTTTGCGAATACTGCAAGAGTGATGATTGCCAAAAGCCAGAGTATTGCCGTTCCTCTTTTAGGGTTTAATATTGGGTTGGAATTGGGACAGATTGCCATTGTTTTCGGGATTTTAATTCTGCTCTTTATTTTGCTTAAATTATTCAAAGTAAATCAGAAAGACTGGATCCTTTTTGTCTCTTCGGGAGTATTTGCTCTCTCTTTAAAAATGACATTAGAAAGAATTCCTTTTTAACGCTGAAACATTTTCAAATTTTCAGCTACTTATTATTATATTTGAAAATCTTTAAAACAATTTCGGTTATGAAACTAAAAGTTGCCATACTTTCTCTTTCTGTATTTGCGTATACAGGTTTCACCGCACAAAATATCCAGAACAATCCTGGAAGCAACCACGGAAACAAATTCGAGCAGTTAGGAACCATTCTTCCTACGCCTAATATCTACAGAACCGCTTCCGGAGCTCCCGGTCACGGTTATTGGCAAAACAGAGCCGATTACGAGATCAATGCTTATCTGGACGAAGACAAAAGAAATCTGAAAGGTTCTGAAACGATCACGTATTATAACAATTCTCCGGACGATCTGGATTATATCTGGCTTCAGCTTGATGAGAATCAACAATCAACAGTAAAGAAAGCGGACTTTCCTTTCTCTTCTACCCTTCCGAAAGCGGCAACAGACCAACAATTGAGAGCTTCTGAAGTTCCGGCAGTTGATAACGGATATGGAGTAAATCTTGAAAAAGTAACCGATGCTTCAGGAAATCCTTTGAAATATACCGTCAATAAAACCATGATGCGTATTGATCTTCCTAAAGTTCTGAAAAAAGGAGAAAAGCTGGTTTTCAAAGTAGACTGGAATTACAACATCCCGAACCGAATGAAAATGGGCGGTCGTGGCGGTTACGAAAACTTCCCTGAAGAAGGAAACGATCTTTACACCATGACGCAATGGTATCCGAGAATGTGTGTTTACAGTGATTTCCACGGATGGCAGAATCATCAGTTTACAGGAAGAGGTGAATTTGCTCTTGTTTTCGGAAATTTTAAAGTTTCGATGAATGTTCCCGCAGATCATGTTGTGGGTGGAACAGGAGAATGTAAAAACTACGATCAGGTTTTAACATCTGAGCAATTGGCAAGATATAACAAGTCTAAAACTTCTACGGAACCTGTAGAAATCGTGACTCTGGATGAAGCTAAAAAAGCGGAGAAAAATCATTCCAAGCAAAGAAAAACATGGACTTTTGAAGCGAATGACGTGAGAGATTTCGCATGGACTTCATCAAGGAAATTTGTGTGGGACGGAATGGGCGTTACCATTCCTGAAAACAACAATAAAGTAATGGCAATGAGCTTTTATCCTAAAGAAGCTTATGGATTATACAGAAAATATTCTACAAAAGCAGTTGCACATACAATCAAAACCTACTCAGAATTCACGATTCCTTATCCTTATCCTGTCGCACAGTCTGTAGAAGCGGCAAATGGAATGGAATATCCGATGATCTGCTTCAACTACGGAAGAACGGAAAAAGACGGAACCTATTCGGAAGGAATTAAAAACGGAATGCTGGGCGTTGTGATTCACGAGGTGGGACATAACTTCTTTCCGATGATTATTAATTCGGACGAAAGACAATGGAGCTGGATGGACGAAGGTTTAAATACTTTCGTGGAATATCTTACGGAAGAAAAATGGGACAATAAATTCCCTTCAAAAAGAGGTCCGGCTTGGACAATTGTAGATTACATGAAACTTCCGAAAGATCAACTGGAGCCAATTATGAGTAATTCTGAAAACATTATTCAGTTTGGTCCGAATGCGTATTCCAAACCGGCAACCGGATTGAATATTCTTCGTGAAACGATCATGGGAAGAGAGCTTTTTGATAAAGCTTTTAAAACCTATGCTAAAAGATGGGCTTTCAGACATCCTGAACCTGCAGATTTTTTCAGAACGATGGAAGATGCAAGCGGTGAAGATCTGGACTGGTTCTGGAGAGGATGGTTCTACGGAACTGATCCTGTAGATATCGCGATTGATAAAGTGACGATTGCAACTCCGGATCTGAATACAGCTCCAAGAGAAGGCAAAGAAAATAAATATAAAGTTGATAAACCTGCCCTGAACGAATTTGAAGACATTTCAAAAATCAGAAACAGAGAAGATAAAAACATTACTTTCTACGTAGATAAAGACAAGGAAGCACAGGATTTCTATTACAGATACGACAGAGGTCAGGAAAAAGTGGATAACGATAAGGAATACGTTTCTAAATTCGACGGAACCGAACCTTTAACGCAGAAAGAAAAAGATAAATTTAAAAACCTTACCGCTTATCAGATTGATTTCGTGAACAAAGGAGGTTTGGTAATGCCGATTATTTTAGAATTTACTTTTGAAGACGGAACAAAACTTACCGACAAATCTTCTGCACAGATCTGGAGAATGAACGAGCAGAAAGTTTCTAAAACGTATTACTTTGAAAAGAAATTAAAATCTGTTCAGCTTGATCCGATGAGAGAAACTGCCGATATTGATACTTCCAACAATTTCTGGAGCAACGACGGCGGAACGGCACAGGTTTCCAAATTCGATCTGTTTAAGCAGAAAGAGACAGGAAATGCAAGAGGCGCTTCTAACGGAAAAGTAAATCCGATGCAGGCCGCAGGAAAAAAATAAAATTTTCTATGAAAACATATTCATAACTGTAAAAGTTATATTTTTAAAACAGATATTTTCTGAAAACGTAAGATTTATTTATTTTTCTTTCTTTTCAAAAAGTATCTGTTTTATTTTATCTTATTTTCTGTAGAAACAGATCCAGATCATCTTCTTTTCCCAACCCTAACTTCTGTTTAATTCTGTATTTTGCCACTCTTACACTTTTGGCTTCTATATGAAATAAACCTGCAATCTGCTTCGTATTCATCTGTAAATGAAGACAGGCGCAGTATTTCATGTCCAACTGTGAAAGTTTCTGCACAGATTTATCATGGAGTAAGTTAAAAAAATCCGGATGTAGTTGCTGTACCTGAGATTTTATTTCGGCAAAATCATGATCTCTGAGCATTTCTTCTTTGATGAGCTTATTGATCTGATGGGTTTCTCCTTCGTTGGCTTTGGCTTTAATCTGCTGAAGCATTTCATTTTTTTTAGAAAGCTGCAAACTGCTTGCTATCATCTCTTTTTGAAGCTGGCTTTGTTTTACGGCTAAGAGTTCATGCTCCAGATTAAGCCTTGCTTTTTCTTCTTTTTCGAATTTTGCCTGCAGTTCGGCTTCCTGCTTTTTGGCTTCCAGTTCTTTTGCTCTTTGTGTAGAGTATTTAAGTTTGTAATGATAAGAACGGAACATGAATCCCAATCCTGCTAAAGTAGCCCCAAAAATTCCAAGATAAAGATAATTTTGCAGCGTCCTGCTCTCTGCCCTTTCCTTCAATGTTGCCAATTCTGTATTTTTCTTCTCTACTTCGTATTGGATCTCTAATTTCTGGGCATTTTTTATTTGTTCCTGATTATTAATTTTTCCAATAACATCCTGCAGTTTTTTTTGATAGACAAATGCTTTGTTGAAATTTTTCTTTTTTTCATATAAATTGACCAAAGCCTGATAATCATTCATCCAGGTATAGTAATAGGGAGGATTTTTCTGAAGCATTTTTTCTTCTGCCAAAAGATAATATTTCTCTGCCCCTGCCAAGTCGCCTTCATTTTCTGCATATGCACCTTTTATTCCGTATACATTGGTGAGATAATCATATTTAAGAGGATGATTTTTTACTGTTTGTTCTACTATCTGTAAATAATGGTCTATCTTCCTCTTAGTATCATTATTATGAGGAAGATAAGCTAAAGAAAAGGTGGCTAGATTAATGTTCATTCTGGAATAGGCAGTGTAGCCAATCTCTTCCTGATATTTTTCGCAGAGGTTATTTATCTTCTCTGCAAAATAAAATACACTGTCTTTGTATTTTTTGCTTTTGGTTGCAAATTCCATATGATCGTAATAATGCATTTCTGCGTCATATGCATCTATTATACAATTAACGTTTTTCGATTTTTCTGCATTCTTCAATGCCAGATGAGCATATATTTTTACCTTATCCTGTTTTCCCCACTGCTCATAGGCATAATACATATCCCAGTACAGCAAAGATAAGAGTGTGTAATCTCTTTTAATTTTAAGAAAATGAATTCCTTTCTGTGCATCGCGGATGGACAAGTCCAGTATTTCATTATGCTTATAGAAGTAGGAACTTGCTGATAAAGCCACAGCATTTGCGAGATCATCTTTCGATTTTTCAGCAAAATATAATGACTTGCTTATCGCATTTTTAGCCGCTTTTACATTGTCATTAAACGTGAAGATCTTGCTTAGAGAGGCATATTCGTACGCCAGAGCAACATCATCATTTTTAGGCTCTGATATTGAAATTGCTTTATTTATAAGTTTTAAAGACGTTGAAAAATCCTCATTTAATCTTGAAAGTTCAGCATCTTTCAGAAGTTTTACAACTTTTATATCTTTCAACTGTGCCTGCAGATAAAATACGTTCAAAAGGATCAGTATTAAAAAAATAATTTTCTTCATATTGGGTTTTAAAATGTAATGAAAAACTTCAGCATTTAATCCGATTAGCTCCAGGAATGATGTCAGGAGCAACGGGAAAGTTCAGCATATTTTTCTCCGATTGATATTCTTGTCGCAAAAGAGCAATAATTCAGTCTTTATAATTCCGTTTTTCTTTTTGCTTTTGACAGAAGATGGCTAATCATGTACCTGCTTATAGTTTTTCATGTTACAAAATTATATTATTTAGGAACAGATAATGAAATCGAATACAATTTCAAAGCACTTCTAAAAAACTAAACATCAGCTATTTAAAAATCATGTAGTCACTTTGTAGTCACGCCTTTTACTACAGGTAGCCGTTTTGTGGTATCCTTTTTTATTGTTCGGCTGACAATTTAAAAGAGTTTTGCATTAAGATTTTAAATAAAAAATGCAAACCAATAAATAGCAGCGTTTAAATAATGAACACAAAAAAGACGGCAAAATTATTTCTTATATTCATATCGGGTTTTGCAACAGCACAGATCGGTATTAATACTCCTAATCCGTTAGACACTTTTCATGTCGACGGCGGAAAAGATAATCCATCATCCGGAATTCCGACAACAGATCAGCAATCCAATGATTTTATTGTGACCAAAAAAGGAAAAGTAGGAATAGGAACTACAACGATAGGCTCCGGTCATATGCTGGAAATTGTGGGTCCTACCAATCAGATTCCAAACATTCAGGAAGCAAGTGCGGATATTTATATGATTCCGGGATCTTTACAGGAAAAATCTACTCTAAGAGTGGCTAATTTTCAGGGAAAGGAAACTCAGGTCACAACTTTTGACGGATCTTATACGGGAACCAGAGGAGATGGAATACCTTACGCTAATCTGGGGGTTTACTTTTCCAATGGAGACAACATTAGCCATGAGCTAAGAAGCACAGTAGGAGGAAACCACTATTTTGTAATCAATTCCAGAACAATTACTACGATGACGGCTTCCGGAAATGTAGGGATGGGGATTGTAAACAATGTGGGAAATCTTGCTCCGGTAAGCACTTTGGACGTAAAAGGTTCTGTGGGCGGAAATATCAGAGCTTTGTCTTCGGGAACTATTGCAGATAATGATTTCACGCTATTGGTTCAGGGTTCTGTAAGTCTGCCTGCTGCAAGTTCCGCCAACATAAGACGTATATATTATCTTATTAACGATACATCCGCCTCACAAACTGTTTCAGGAAATTTCAGATTGAACGGAAATATTTTTAACTCCTATACACTTAATAATTCTGACGGAGGAAGAGGTATTTCTGTACAAAGTGACGGAAATAACTGGATCATAATTTCTAAGTTTTAAATAAAAACCTTACACTTTAAAAACACAAATCAATAATAAAAGTAAATTTCCATTCACGCAGTGTTGTTTTAACCAAATCACAATTTTATTAATCATCTAAAAATAATTTCATCATGGACAGAAAAAATGCAGCAATCATTTCTTACCTCATCATCATCGGATGGCTGATTGCGTATCTGATTACAAACGGCGACAAAAGAGATTCTTTTGTAAAATATCATTTGAAACAGTCTTTCGGGCTTATTATTTCACAATTTGCTTTTGGTATTGCCGCAGGCATTCTGACTTCAATAATGCCATCATTATCATTTATCAACTATTTTGCAATTGTATTTTTGATATTATGGATTTTCGGAATCATTAATGTTGTAAATTCAGTAGAAAAGCCAATTCCTGTGATCGGCAGGTTATTTGAAGATAAATTTAATTTCATCAAATAAATAATAGGAATTTGGAACTGTTAACGTACATTTTAGTACCGTTTTTTATCGCTCTTTTGTTTAAAAAATTAATGTTAACAAAGAAATTTTTAACCTATTTACTTACCACATTTATTATTTTGATATACCCTTTTTTGCTATTCTCTTTGGAGGATTTTCTGAACTTTGCAGATCAAAAATCAAGATGCGGAAATATTCAGGGTTTATTTGTTATCGGAAATACTGTAATTTATCTACCCGTTGCTTTATTGCTGCAATATTTTTTTAATAAATGGCTTGTGAAAATTAAGAACACAAATGACTAAAATACTGTAACTTTTACATAAAGGGCACAACTAATTATTAAAAAAATTCATGAGACTATTTCTGATCCTTTTAATAATGAGCAGTGCCCAAATTTTTGCTCAGAAAACCATTTTTCCAAGTAATGTAAAACCGGAATCACAATACATTAAAGATGAAATATCCGATGCAGTATGGTACGCTTCGAAAGGTGACCAGAAAATGGAAATCGGGAAAATAACCTCCGAGGTAAAAAAATTAGATAAAAACAGACTTCTTCTTAAAACTACGGTAAAGATGAATCAGGCTCCGGAGAAACCATGGACAGATTCTACGGTGGTAAGAATTTCAGATTTCCAGCCGATGTATCATTCTTCCTACAATATGATGAGAGACATGGTGATTAAGTTTGAAAAAAATAAAGCAACAGGATATTATTTCGATAAAAAAGCACAGAAAAAAGACGTTATTAACGAAAAAATTTCTACTGAATATTTCGACAGCAATGCGTATCCCGCAATCATAAGATTTATGCCTTTAAAAGAAAATATATCCGCAGAAATGCCGATTTTCGATTACAATCCGGCTGCTAAAAAAGGCGTTATAAAAGCCTATGTAGAAAATGTAATCCGAGGAGATCTTAACGGTAAGAAAGTCTGGATCGTAAAAACCACGGATGATATTCAGGACAGAAAGTCTGTAGTCACGTATTATATTGATTCTTCCACAAGGAAGGTTTTAAAACAGGAAATAGATTCCGACGGAAGAAAAATGGTTATGGAATCTGTAAAATAAAAAGATTATCCTTTAAAAGTATTCAGAATCTGGATACTTTTTTTAGATTTGCACCTGATAAAAAACTTTAAAAATATCCATGAAAAAACTTAGCCTTTTATTGGTGTTTATTCTTTCAGCACAAAACTTCTTTGCACAATCTCTACAATTTTATACAGGAAAAAGAGATTTCCTTCCCATAGAAATTCTAATGGAAGACGGCAGTACAAAAAAAGGATTTGCGCAAGACTTTATGCTTCCTGATGTTGCAACATTCAGTTTCATGGGAAAAGGACCTAAATATGCCAATTTAGACAGAAAAGAAGTAAAATTTAAATCTTCAAAAAGCGATACCCAAGTACAATTAATCCCTGTTTCTGATATTAAAAGTTTATTGTATACAAATGAAGAAACCCAGGAGCAATTTCAACTGGACAAACGTCTGGTAAAAGAGATCAACAAAGATCAGGAACTGGAATCCGAAGGAAAAGTACTGATGCTTCCTTTGATGGAAAAAGGACTGATAAATCTTTATGGTTACAGAAGCATGATGTGCAAGGCAGATTTTGGAAATAATTATTCCGCAGCTTCCAATGGAAACGAAAACGATTGTCAGTTAACTTATGTAATGGTTTATTTAAGCAAACCAGACGACACCGTTGCCATTGCGCCGGTAGATTATCCTTCATTAAGTCCCTTAGATTTATTTAATCTTAAAACATTATACAAAAAATTCTATACAGCCTATGAAATGGTAGGAGCAGACTGTCCGGAGTTTCTGAAAAAAGTAGATGAAGCAAGACAGAACGATTATTTTTCCAATAAAACTTTTAAGGAAAAGAAAAGAGCAACCGATGACGAAAGAAAAGCAGCACTTAAAGGTAAAAGAGGAGCTGAAGCATCAAAAATAAATATGAAATATAAATCAGCAATATACACTGATATCTATAAAAAACTGATTGACGATTACGAAGATTCTTGTCATCAATAAAATACAAGTCACCTCATTTTTGAAGTGACTTTTTTTCTGCCAAAATTTCCGTTCAAAAAAAATTAGTCTGCCAAAATTTTCTTTTGCCTGTGTTGGCATACAATTAGAGAATTTCAAGACAGAAATAATTAATAAATTAAATATATTATGTCAGTAAACTTTAAACCATTAGCAGACAGAGTTTTGATCGAACCGATCGCTGCAGAAACTAAAACAGCTTCAGGTATTATTATTCCGGACACCGCAAAAGAAAAACCTCAGGAAGGTACTGTTGTGGCAGTTGGTCCGGGCAAAAAAGATGAGCCTACAACTGTACAAGTGGGTGACAAAGTTCTTTACGGGAAATATTCAGGTTCTGAATTGAAATTGGAAGGAAAGGATTATTTAATTGTAAAAGAGGGAGATTTACTAGGAATAATTGGCTAATAGCTTTTTGCTTCCGGCAGATGGCTTTCCAGCATCGAAAATAGTAAATGAGAGATTTCAAAAAATTTGAAGTTTGGCAAATAAGCCATCAACTGACTTTAAAAATTTATACCTCAACCAAAAATTTCCCAAAGGAAGAAATGTTTAGGTTGACCTCTCAAATCAGAAGATCATTTGCTTCTATCGGATATAATATTTCGGAAGGAAGCGGAAGAAATTCAGATAAAGAGTTTGCTAATTTCATCAATATTACGCTGGGATCATCCAACGAAGCAGAAAACCAATTAATTCTTGCTAAAGATTTAGAATACATTAATGAAAATGAATACCAAAATCTTTCAGAAGAATTAATCCTGCTAAAAAAGAAGCTTGTCACGCTTTGGAACAGGCTTAACGGAAATTAAAATCAAATTATAAAAAATAAACCGCGAATTGCTAAAGCCAAAAGCTAAAAGCAAATCGCCAAAAGCTTAAAACAATGGCAAAAGAAATAAAATTCGATATCGAATCAAGAGACGCTTTAAAAAGAGGTGTTGATGCATTGGCTAATGCAGTAAAAGTAACTTTAGGACCAAAAGGTAGAAACGTGGTAATCGAAAAATCTTTCGGTGCACCTCACGTTACCAAAGACGGGGTTTCAGTTGCAAAAGAAATCGAACTTGAAGACAGAGTAGAAAACATGGGAGCGCAAATGGTAAAAGAAGTGGCTTCCAAAACCAATGATATCGCAGGAGACGGTACTACTACCGCTACTGTTTTGGCACAGGCTATCGTAAGAGAAGGTCTTAAAAACGTAGCTGCAGGTGCAAATCCAATGGATTTGAAAAGAGGAATCGACAAAGCGGTTGCAACAGTGGTTGAGAATTTAAAAGCTCAGTCTCAGGAAGTTGGAGATTCTACAGATAAAGTAAAGCAGGTAGCTTCTGTTTCTGCTAACAACGACGAAACTATCGGTGCTTTAATCGCTGAAGCGTTCGGAAAAGTTGGTAAAGAAGGAGTTATCACTGTAGAAGAAGCTAAAGGAATCGATACAACGGTAGACGTTGTAGAAGGGATGCAGTTTGACAGAGGTTATCAGTCGCCGTATTTCGTGACGAATCCTGAAAAAATGTTGGCTGAACTTGAAAATCCATACATTCTTTTGGTGGAGAAAAAAATCTCTTCCATGAAAGAATTACTTCCTGTTCTTGAACCAATTGCTCAGGGAGGAAAATCTTTATTAATTATCTCTGAAGAAGTTGAAGGAGAAGCTTTGGCAACTTTAGTAGTAAACAAATTAAGAGGTTCTCTTAAAATTGCTGCGGTAAAAGCACCTGGATTCGGAGACAGAAGAAAAGCGATGTTGGAAGATATCGCAATCTTAACAGGAGGACAGGTAATTTCTGAGGAGCAAGGTTTTACAATGGAAAACATCTCTTTAGATATGTTGGGAACTGCTGAAAAAGTTTCTATCGACAAAGACAACACTACGATTGTAAACGGTGGTGGTGACGACAGCAAAATCAAAGGAAGAGTTGCACAGATCAAAGCTCAGATGGAAACGACTACTTCTGACTACGATAGAGAGAAACTTCAGGAAAGACTGGCTAAATTAGCAGGAGGTGTTGCTGTACTTTACGTAGGTGCTGCTTCTGAAGTGGAAATGAAGGAGAAAAAAGACAGAGTGGACGATGCGCTTCACGCAACAAGAGCTGCTGTAGAAGAAGGTATTGTTGCAGGTGGTGGTGTTGCTTTGGTAAGAGCAATCGCTTCTCTAGAAAGCCTTTCCGGTGCAAATGCAGACGAAAATACAGGAATCAAGATCGTAAAAAGAGCAATCGAAGAGCCATTGAGACAAATCGTTGCCAACGCAGGAGGAGAAGGTTCTGTAATCGTTGCTAAAGTTGCTGAAGGAAGCGGAGATTTCGGGTACAATGCGAAAACTGACGAGTATGTAAATATGCTTGAAGCAGGGATCATCGATCCTACTAAAGTAACAAGAGTTGCCCTTGAAAATGCAGCTTCTGTTTCAGGAATGCTTTTAACAACAGAATGTGTAATCACAGAAGTGAAAAAAGACGAACCAGCAATGCCAATGGGTGGCGGAATGCCGGGAATGATGTAACAGCGTGTCGCTGAGACAATTTAATATATAAACCGTTCTGATTTTCAGAGCGGTTTTTTGTTTGAAAATTTACAATAAACTTTTTAACTTAAAATTTAGTCAAAATCGTAATATGCATTAAGTTTCTTTTATTTTAATATTATAATGTCCTAAAAGTTGTTTGATGATTTGTCGAAAAATTGAGATTTTTTCATACTTTTGGAATATGAATAAAGAAGAATTTTTAACAGCACTTCAAAGTGAGGTTTTAGAATATAACAAAGTAATCTCTACTGAAAAAGGCGATTGGATTGTAAAAGGTTTTATAGATATTTACAAAAAAATATACACAATAACCATTGATACAAAAGTTGTTTCGAAAGTAATTGAAATATTATTAATTCCTCAATTTGAAAAATTTGCTCAAAAGTATAATTTAAACTTAATTCTTCCTCCACAACAAAATTTTTATCCTGATTTATCATTTGTTTGTAAAGAAACAGGAAACAAATTTGCTGTTGATATTAAAAGTACTTTTAAAGATAGCCAAGATAAAATAAAAAGCATGACTCTTGGTGCTTTTACAGGCTATTTTAGAAATCGGGAATCTAATAAGAATACTACATTCCCATATCAAGATTATCAATCTCATCTAGTGTTAGGTGTAATATATACTCAGGTTTCAAAATCTTCTAATGAAAAAGAAGTTTATTCATTGGAGGAAATTGACCAAATTGAATCAGTAATAAAAGACTTTCAATTTTTTGTACAACCCAAATATAAAATTGCATCTGCAAGCCCAGGGAGTGGAAATACCAAAAATATAGGAGCCATTAATAAATTAGAGAAACTAATTAAAGGTGAAGGTGTTTTTTCTGAATTGGGAGAAGAAGTTTACGATGATTATTGGACTTTCTATCTTACAAATGATATGGCTAAAGCATTAGAGATTAAAAGACCTTACATAAATCTCAAAACTTATTTGGAATATAAAAGCAAAGGGATTGATGTTTTAAAAGAACATAAATATGAAATTCTAGAACTAAATGAAGAAGAAATAGAAGAAGATTCAGAACATGACGAAGAATAAAATTATAATACCACCTATAAAAAGTCAAGGAATTAAAACAAAATTAGTTCCTTGGATTAATGACTTGGTTGAAATTGCAAACCAAAAAGGAAAATGGATCGAACCGTTCCTCGGAACAGGTGTAGTTGCTTTTAATGCGAGATTTAAGCACGCAGTTTTAAACGATACAAATCCTCATATCATTAACTTCTATAAAAGAATTCAAACAAAGGAGATTACAGCACCTTTAATGAAAAATTATCTTGAAGCAGAAGGAAAATTATTAAGTCAAGCAGAAAACAATGGTTATGAGCATTATTTAAAAGTCCGTTCAAGATTTAATAGTGGAGAATTTTCCCCTTATGATTTTATTTTCCTTTCAAGGGCCGGGTTTAACGGCATGATGCGCTTTGGAAAAAAAGGAAATTGGAATATTCCTTTTTGCAAAAAGCCTGATCGATTTGCACAAGCATAT
Organism: Chryseobacterium sp. MMO-72; assembly: GCF_037146035.1. Classification (NCBI taxonomy): domain Bacteria; kingdom Pseudomonadati; phylum Bacteroidota; class Flavobacteriia; order Flavobacteriales; family Weeksellaceae; genus Chryseobacterium; species Chryseobacterium sp. MMO-72. Next base: position 319,592 of record NZ_JBBCWG010000001.1, on the reverse strand, counting down.
GTTACAAAAATTACAAATCAAGTTGCTGCCATTTCTGAAATTATAAAACCTGAACCATATTGGACTTTTCATAACAAATCTTTTGAAGAAATTATATCATTAGCAAATCAAGATGATATGATTTATTGTGATCCTCCTTATTATGGTAGACACGTCGATTATTACAATGGATGGTCAGAAAATGACGAGGAATTATTATTTAATTTATTGTCAGAAACAAAAGCAAAATTTATTTTATCAACATGGCATCATAATGATTGGAGAGAAAATGAAATGATTAATAAATTTTGGAAGAAATTCAACATTGTTACAAAAGATCATTTTTATCATAATGGTGCAAGTATCGAAAATAGAAGAACAATTGTTGAAGCATTAGTTTGTAATTTTGATGTTGATGATATTGAAAAACATAATCATGGACAAAAAGGTGAACCCTCTACAAAACAATTAACATTTGAATGGAATGAAAAATAGGCTTCATAACATTTTATAACAAAATAGGATGAAAGTTTAGATTAACACTAGATGTCGCGGATTTATAATCCGTGACATTCCCTACCAAATAACCTCGTTCAAAAAATCTGTAATCTACACTTATACAATATAAAAATTAAAATCACGGATTGAAAATCCGCGATATCGAGGTTTACTCATCAATTTTATACTTTTCTATATCAAAGTCAAAATCAAATAATTCTTTTGGATGAATTTGTAATGCTACGGCAAACTTTATCATAGTTTTCAAAGTTAAATTTCTTTTTCCTTTTTCATATTTACTTACTTCTGCCGAATCAATACCTGTTAAAAATTCCAAATCTTGTTGAGTTTGGTTATTTTTCATTCTAATTTCAGAAATACGCTTTCCTATCAAAATTTGCAGGTCTTTGTGAAAATCCATTAATACTATGTTTTCAACTAAATTGCATTTATAAAAAATAAATATTATTGGGATATATGCCAGTATTGTGATTTTTTGTTATATTTGTCGAATAAAAGCATTTAATATAAAATCAATTGCTTATTTAGAGATTAAAAACACAATTTATCATATACCCTTGGTTTGTATAGGCAGGAAGTTCAGGCATTTTTACAACTTCCTCCTGTACAGCCAGAAAAAATGTAAAAACAAATAACCAAAACCAAATTTATCAGATAACAAAAACACCATGACGAATTCAAGAAAACTAAAAATCCATTCAAGATTTCAGAAAAGCAGCAACCAACTCATCATCGTTCCGGAAATCCGCCTCAGAGGAAAATGGCTTGATGAAATAGGCTTCGGAGAAGGAAAAATGGTGAATATTCAGCAGAAGAAAACAAAATTATCATTACGGTGGATAAATTATAAATCATCGCAATATCTACAAAATTATTAACTTTCTAAAAAACGTGAAGAAAAACAATGGTTTGTGTATGCGTACAATCTACGAATGTGTAAATTTGAAAGTCAGCCGCAATGAATTAAAATCACTATGAAACATCTCTTGACCTGCATTTTTATTTCTGTGTTGCTTGTAAGTTGCAGCGCTTCAAATCTCAATAAAAAAACAGGTAACGATGTTGCGCCTGTTTATACTACAACAAGTTATCTCGACATAAAGCTGGATTCTAACAAACAACTTCCTTCCAATCCGTATATTCTGGAATTTACAAACGGTAAAAAAACAGTGGTGTTTTGCGGTGTCGCTCATCTCACAGACGATTTGGATATTGAAAATCCAATGTTTGCAGAAATTGAGCAGAATTTTTTTGCTTTCAGACCCAATATTGCCATTAATGAAGGAGGCGACATCTCAAAAATTTATACTTCCAAACAGGATGCCTTATTAAAAGATGGCGAAATTGGATTAACTAAAATACTGAGTGACAGTTTAAAAATAAAAACAGTTGACGGAGATCCCCCTGTTTCCTTCGAGTTTAAAGAATTACTTAAAAGCTATTCTAAAAAAGAATTCTTGGCGTACATCATTACAGAACGCCTTATGTGGGGACTTAAAGGACAGCACATTACAGACCTCCGCGAAATAGAAAAAAGATACAATACATTTATAGAAAACTATATCATTAAAAAAGGCGGTATAGCATTATCCAAGTCCGAACAGACGTTCAGTTTCTATAAATCCGGTTATGAGCAGTTGTTGAAACGTCCTTTCGACATTTTGGAACTTGAACCTACGAATCCCTTTGAACCAGTGGGGAAATTTCAGGAAATCGGAAGAAAATCCAAAGAAATACGCGACCAGTTTTTACTAAGTACCGTTGATAAATTATTAGACAGCAACGACAGAATATTTATTGTTTTTGGCGGATGGCATTTATTAACCTGTAAACCCGGACTTGAAGAAATCATTAGCAGAAAAAGAGAATAACTTTTATTAAAATTTAAAAAGATGCAGCGGATTTGAAATCTGTGACATTTCCCTACCCAAGAACCTCGTTCGTAAAAATACCTAAAAACTAATATCAGAATATTTTTCACTTTACTATAAGTCCTGAAATTAATCCGATTACAAATACACTATACCGATTTTATTAAACTTTTTTACTATATTTAAACTATTGCAGTTCGCTTGAAGTTCGGGAATATAAAGAACCGTTATAAATAAGGCGATAATCAATGAAAAACTAAAAACAAAAAAGTGAAAACAAATTTAAGTGCTTTAAATGAGAAACAGCAAGATGCAGTTATTAGCGAAGATAAGAGACTTTTAGTTCTTGCAGGAGCAGGTTCAGGAAAGACCAAAACACTTTTGCAAAAACTCATTTACTTAATTGAAGAAAAAAATGTGAATCCTTCCGGTATTCTTGCGATTACTTTTACAAAAAACGCAACAAATGAGATGATTGACCGGCTTATCATTTCTGCAGACGAAAGTGGTGAATACGAGAAACAACTTTTTGACAAGCAAAAAAGTATTGCAGACAAAGAAAAAGAAAGATTTTTACAACAGAAGAAATACACCTGGATCGACGGACTTACAATTAAAACTTTTCATAGCTTCTGTTACAGTGTTTTACGTAATTATGGTGTAAATGAGTTTGATAACAAATTCAAAATAATAGGAGACGAAAAGCGCGACGACGAGAGTGAACTTTCAAAACACATTGCTCCCGAAACGGCTTTTGAAGTAATGCATAAATTACTGATAGACGAATGTGAAAACACAGAATACCTGTTAAAGCTAAAACGCTATATTCTGGATTATATCATAGACAAAATCCATTTAAAACAAATAGATCCTAAATATATACCCAAAGACGGAAAATATTTTACTACACTTAACGGAACAAAAGTACGTTCGAAATCAGAACAATTTATTGCAGATTGGTTTTATCGCCACAGCATAAAATTCGAATATGAACCTTTGCTAAACATTAAAGATTTTACTTTTACTCCTGATTTTTATATCCCGAATGCAAATCTTTACCTTGAGCACGTTAGCAATAAAAGTTACTCAACAAAAGATAAAGAAGAACAGTTTAAAATAGGAAATCTTTTGCTAATCAGGACTTTTGAAAGTATGACAAAAGATTCTGCGTTGTTCAATCACACGCTCGACAAAATTGTTAAAAATCGTTTACCATCAGATTATCACCAAAATATTTCCATAAACTTTAAAGAAGAATTTAATGGCTATCATGAAAACGTGAAAGATTTTATTCTACAAATCTTAAGAATTACGGATATGATAAAAGTTGAAAACATCTGCATAGATAAAGTTTCAGAAAACGCTGGGAAAGATCAACACGAACGTGTACGCTTTTTTTATGAGTTGGCAATTCCCATTGTGAAAAAATATATTCATTATTGTACAAACAAATCTTACCTTGACTTTAACGATTTAATTTCACGAACAGCTTCATTGTTTCAAAATCACGAAGATATAGCAAACAAATACAAAGGAAAATTTCAATATATCTTGGTTGATGAGTTTCAAGACGTAAACAATTTACAAGTAGAGCTTATTAAATTATTACTTACCAACAATACCCAGTTATTCTGCGTTGGTGATGATTGGCAGAGCATTTACGGTTTCAGAGGATCAAATGTGAGCTATATTGTAGAATTTGAAAAACACTTTGCAAATGCAAAAACAATAAAACTCAATCTAAATTATCGTAGCACACAAAATATTGTTGGTGCAAGCAACGAAGTTATTAAACACAACAAATTTAAGGTAGAAAAAGACGTTCAGGCATCAAAAAAATCCGAACATAAGATCGTTGTTTTCGCAGGAAATACAGAAGATGAAAATCTGCAATTTTGTACAGATAAAGTAAAAGAGCTGTTAGAAGACGGGATAAACAATGATGAAATTTTATTTCTGTACAGACGAAGTAAGATGTTTACGCCTTATTTTTTCAGATTTAAAAATGAAAATATTCGTGTTCAGAGTAAGACAATACATGCATCCAAAGGACTTGAAGCAAAAGTTGTTTTCATTATTGGTTTAACGGAAGGCAATGGTGGATTTCCGGATATTTGGCTTGAAGACAGGATTTTCCAAGTGATAAAACAAGCAAATCACGATCTGCTTATGGAAGAAGAAAGACGTCTATTTTATGTTGCTATTACCAGAGCCAAAGAAAAGCTTTTTTTAATTACTCAAAAGGGAAATGAATCGAGTTTCTTAAAAGAAATTCCAACTGCATACACAGTTCGAACTACAAACAAAATTAAACAGGTTTTTGATAAGGTAATCCTGTGCAGCACTTGTTTCAGCCAATTAGAAAAACTTCATAAATTTTGTCCATATTGTGGACAAAAAATATCAGAACAAAAAGACGAAATTGAAAACAATGAAAAAGAATAGATTTCCAAAGTGTTAAAATTTGCCTGCGTGTTACAAAAATATAATGATGTTACAGCAAAAAACCGATGAAAAAAATAACCTCCCTCCTGTTCTTAATACTGTCAATTATCTGTTTTGGTCAGAAAATCGTTCATTTTGCGGATTCAATCCGGATAGCTTATCACATTCCGGAAATAAGCTACGCAGTCATCAACAGCAAATCTACACTGGAAATTGCGGCATTAGGAAAACACGCCGTTGATCTTCCGGACACGGCAACTTTAAACGACAGATTTCATATCGGTTCCAATACCAAAGCTATGACTGCATTTATCATTGCCAAATATGTTGAAAACGGAAAATTAAAATGGACGACTAAATTTTTCGATCTGTTTCCCGAATGGAAGCCGAAAAGCAAACCCGAATACGCCAATATTACCTTGCAGGATCTCCTTTCTCATAAAGCAGGAATTCAGCCGTTTCAGGGAGAAGACGATCCCAAAATTCCGGATTTTAAAGGGACGCATCAGGAAAAAAGAAAACAGTTCGGAGAGTTTGTACTGACGTTAGAAACTGTAAAGACAGACGAACAGCATCCGTTTGTCTACTCCAATGCAGGATATACTTTAGCGACTTTAATGGTAGAAAAAGTAACTGATAAAAGCTGGGAACAACTGGTTGATCAGGTCTTTAACAAAGATTTAAAATTAAACGTACAATTATCGTGGCCGGAAAATCAGAAGCAGAAAGACACTTGGGGACATTTTACGGAAGATGGCAAACTACAGCCTGTTCCTTCCACATTTAATTATCATCTGGATTATACAGAACCTTCGGGAGATATCAATATAAAACTGAAAGATTACATCAAATTCATTCAGCTTAATATTCAGGGGCTTGAAGGAAAAAATAATTATCTGAAAGCCAAAACGTATACTTTTATCCACAAAGGAATTCCGAATTATTCGATCGGATGGTTTAACATTTACGAGAACGGAAAGGAACTTTCTACCCATTCCGGTACAGCAGGAACGTATTACAGCCTTGTTCATATCGACAGACTAAAGCACAAAGCGTATATTATTTTAACCAACTCTTTTAATCCCGATACACAACAGGGCGTGAGACTTTTAATGAGAAAGCTGAAAGAAAATTATGGGAGTTAGAATTAATTTATTGAAGATGAGAGCCTTGCAACAATTGAAGCTCTGAGACTAAAATTTAATCCGAAACAAAGCCGATTCATCGAATGGCAAAAAATAAATTAAGAAAAATAAAAATAGAGAATGAGACCTATTTATGGAAGAGGAATCATCTTCATTTGACAGAATTCAAGCATTCTAAATGCGTTGAAAAAGTTGTAATTTATCTTGAAGGATACAAAGACTCACCTCTTCAACTATTATTTAGAGAAGAGGATAACTTAATTATGAAAACGGATATTGAAAAAGAAAAATGGTGTGTAGGTTATCCTGATGATGGAGTAATTTGGTTATGTAAAAATGAGCCGTATTCACCTGATCAGCAACAAACGATTGACATCAATTTAAATCGTCCTGCTGTTATAGAAGAACTCACCAGATATTTTCTTCAAAAAGATTGGAAACCTAAAGAAAGTACAAGCCCACTCATTATTGAAGATGCATTGAAATTACTTGAGACAATTGTACTACCGAGAGGTATAAATTGAGGAATGAAAAGTTATCAGATGTCGCGGATTTGCAATCCGTGACATTTATTTACCAAGAACATCTTTCGCAAAAAAAATTTGCAACCTATACTTTCAGAATATGAAAATTAAAATCACGGATTACAAATCCGCGACATCGGACATCGGTCTTGGTTTTAACTATGTTACAGAATTTAATAAAGTAAACAAATAAAAATATAGCTGACAAATATGAATTTTGAAAATTACAGAATTATACCAAATTATAATACCAATAAAACAGACCTGTTTTTAGCTACAGAACAAGAAATCGAACTATGTGAAAAAACTTTAGCCATCGAATTTGATGACGATTATAAAGATTATGTTTTGACATTTGGTAATGGAATTCTTGGTGGAACCTATATAAGAATGTACTTACCGAAAAGGATTATGAATACATTATCAAAATGGAAAAACAGAATAACGGAGTATTGGTTTTGGGACGAGGGGAAAGACATTTTGACAAAAGATGAAGTATTAAATTCAGTACGGGTTGGCGATACATTTGACGGGGATGAACTCATACTTTATAAAAGCTACTATTATATTTTACCAAGACATAGCGAAAAAATTTACAAAATTGGAAAAACATTAGACGAAATGATAACTTGGCTATGTTCGACAGGCATCTTGACAGAACCTTTTGTGGAAAGAGATTTTGAACCATTTGACCCAGTAGAATGGGGAGAATAAAAACCAGATGTCGCGGATTTGCAATCCGTGACATTTACCTACCAAGAACATCTTTCGCTAAAATTTGCAATCTATACTTTCACAATATAAAAATTAAAATCACGGAATACAAATCCGCGACATCGGATGTCATTCAAAAAAGACCGTATTATAAAGAAAAAAAACGATGAATTTAAAATTATTACTGCCTTTACTATTTTTTATAATTAATTCTGTTTTTGCACAAAACACAAAGACAGAAAATCTATTGTTTGATAAAACATTGAAAAAAGACAGCATCCTTGTTGAATTTTCTGAACTTTATAATTTAACAAATACTATCCATCCAGGACAGTTTATGTTCTGTACAAAAAATGAATTTAACAAAACTTATTTATCATTAAAAAAGAGCATCAAAACAGATTTATCTATTATTGAATATTACAAATTGACAGCAACTTTAATGGCAAAAATTAAAGACGGACATACAGCAGTTGATAGAGCTCAAATTATTTCTTTGCTTAAAGAAAGATTAGTATTTCCATTCAGTATTTATAAGATTAATGACAATTATTATTTAGGTAAAACCACAGATACCAACAAAGATTTTATTGGTTTGCAAGTGTTAAAAATAAATGGAAAAGAGATAAAATCTGTAGTGAAAGAGATTGAAAAATTTATTCACCTTGAAGGCAGAAATGAAACAGGATTGAATACTCGATTCAAAAACTTCCCTTTTTACTATTTTGTTTTAAATCAAACCAACCAATTTGAAATAGAATATTTAGACCAAAATAATCATAAGAAAAAACAAAAATTCAACGGAATAACTTTTGAAACCCATACCCAAAACATTTCTGAAAAAATTGAACCTTTAACAACTGAATTTAGAACTAATAATTTGGCAATTCTAAAATTTCATTCATTTGAAAATGGCTATAATGAAAAAGATAGAAAAATTGCAGAAAAACAATTAGATGATTTTTTTATACAGTTAGAAAGTTTAAAAACTAGAAATTTAATAATTGATTTACGAGATAATAGTGGTGGAGCAGCAGAAATGGCAAACTACCTTTTTTCATACCTGACAGATAAAACATTTTACTATTTTGACTATGTGGGAGCAAAATATAATACGGTAAAAGAATGGAAACACTTTGCTCAATATCCTGAAAATATTGAGGAAATAAATTTGAACGAAACAAAACAAAAATACGAACTGAATTGCTATACAGCAACAGATGCTGCGGATTATTGGTGGTTTGAACAACAGCAGAACAAACCAAATTATTATAAAGGTAAAATAAGTGTTCTAATTAATGGTGGATGTTTTTCAACCACAGGACATTTATTAGCACTAATGAGAGAATATAAAATTGGAAAATTTTACGGTGAATATTCGCAAGGAAGTAATTATAGTAATTCAGGTGGGCAAGCCTTTGTTTTGCCTTATTCAAAAACATTAGTTTGGATTCCCACTTTTCAATACAAAATGAAGACACCCAATTTTCAATATGACCCAAAAGGAATAAAACCAGATATTGAAATACAAATAAAACCAAATGACTTAAAAACAAAATTTGACAGACAAATGGATTATGTAATAAAACTAATTGAAGAGAATAAATAAACGAACGCCCAACAAGGGTATTGCCAAAAGCGGGGCTTTATTGATAGACTGAACATTTGTATTTTTATTAGTATTTGTACTAAATTTGAGCTTTAGTTCCTTCTAGCCTCCACCTTCGCCAAACCCAAAAACGTTATTCTATTAGCTAAAAACCTCTTCCTCTCCTCAAAACCTCTACCCTACTTCAAAATCAAACAATTCTTGCGGATGTACTTCTAAGCCTTTCGCTAATTCCTGTATGGTAGAAATTCTAACATCAACTTCTCCTTTTTCAATTTTGCTAATATTACTATGGTCGACATCGCATTTTTGAGCTAATTCCCGATAGCTTAATCCTAATTTTTTTCTAAATTTTTCAATTCTTTTCCCAAAAGCTATCCGAAATTCAATTCTATCCATTCCATTGTAAATGTTAACGTTGTGATTTAGAAAGTTTCCAACTGTTCTCAGAATTTATTCATCAATTTTATATTTTTCTATATCAAAGTCAAAATCGAATAATTCTTTTGGCGGAATTTTAAAGGCTGAAGCCATTTTAAGAATAGTTTCAATGGTTGGATTTCCTTTACCGTTTTCAAACTTATTATAATTACTGGAATCGAAAACGGAATTTTCAGCAACAGCGTCCATAGAATTGTATTTCTCCTTCCTAATCTCCTTGAGATGTTCAGAAAAACTCTTCATATACAATTTTAAAACGTCTTTGCTATCCATTATTTTTAGAATTAACAGCAATTTTGAAATTTAATGCTGTTGTTAAGATTTTCTCTTTATTTCGATTTCTCTTACAAACTCATATTTATCCTCTAAAATTGGCTGTTCAGGCCAAAAATCTTTGGGAGAGCAACCCAAAGCTTTTGATATTAAATTTAAACTTTTAATATTATATTTAGCGGTTTTGGAGTGGGCTTCAATGTCTGAAATATAACTCGTACTCTTGCCGATAGCCAAAGAAAGAGAAGTTTGACTAATCCCTCGTTGTTCTCTTATTTCTTTCACCTTTGAAATTATATATCGTTCTATTTCGTCTAAAGAATCATGCATAAATGTTGACGTAGTTATTCAGAAAGTTTCCAACTTTTTTTAATCAAAATTAATATCTAATAAATCTTTAGGCGATACATTCAGACCTTTCGCCAAATCAATTAATGTAGTAAATGCAAAGTTTCTTTTTCCATTTTCTATATCACTTATTGTAGCTTTAGTAATTTTGGAGCTGTTAAGAACAACATCATCTTGCGTAAGCCCAGATTTGAGCCTTAAATTTTTAACGTGTTCTCCAAATTTTTTTAGTATTTCATCTTGTAAAACGTCCATTTGTAAGCAGTTTACACACATTTGAGATTTTAGAAAAATACAGCCAACTCATCCCCATCTGGATAAATTTTAAACTTTTTAAAATTTATCATCAAATCCTTCAGCAAAAAATTCTTCTAAACTCATATTAAAAGCCTGAACTATTTTTGCCAGTGTGCTAAATCTTAAATCTTCTCCTCTTTCATATCTTCCAAACTGAGCGCGTGAAATATTATGTTCGTAAGCAAAATACTCATAGCTTGTGTATCCCTTAGCTATTCTTATCTCTTTAATTCTTTTACCTAGATTTTTTAACACAGCCTCTTTAGAAAACTCATTTGCCATACTTGTAAATTGTATAATTAATAATTTTTACAAATCTTATAAATAACCATCATTTATGTTACCATTAAAAAGATGGATCATATTAGTGTCTTTTAAAAATGTTTTTATATCTTTGAAATAAAAATGATGAATTCAAGAAAACTTAAAATCCATTCAAGATTTCAGAAAAGCAGCAATCAACTTATCATCGTTCCGGAAATAAGGCTCAGAGGAAAATGGCTTGATGAATTGGGTTTCGGAAAAGGAAAAACTATACACATCCAGCAAAAGAAAAAGAAGCTTACCATTACTGTTGTGAACTAACAAAATCTGAAAATGCATTTCGTTTCCCGCAAACTGCGCGAGACTTCCTGCGTTTGCAGGAAATGTAAAACAACCCTGTTTGTAATCTCCTGCAACTGCATTTGCTTTCCCGCAGATTGCGCAAGACTTCCGGAGTACTCCGGAAATATAAAACAACCTTGTTTGTAATCTCCTGCAACCGTATTTGGTTTCCCGCAAGTTGCGCAAGACCTCCGGAGTACTCCGGAAGTTTAAAACAACCTTGTTTGTAATCTCCTGCGACCGTGTTTGGTTTCCCGCAAGTTGCGCAAGACCTCCGGAGTACTCCGGAAATCTAAAACAACCTTATTTGGAACTAGCGGAGATGACGATAGCGCGGATTGTGACATAGGTTGTTTTTATTCTTACAAGAAAGAAAATAAAAGTTTGTAAGTTTAAAATCTATATCGTAATATTGCAATATAAAATTAAAGAAAAAAAATGGGAGCAACTAAAACAGACCATTTTACAGACCAACAAAATACGGTTGCAACACTTTTAAAAGCGTTGGGGCATCCTGCAAGGGTGGCAATTATAGAATATTTAATGAAAGTTGATACTTGTATTTGTGGTGATATTGTAAACGAACTGCCACTTGCACAGCCTACTGTTTCACAACATCTGAAAGAACTCAAAAATGCAGGGCTGATAAAAGGCAGCATTGAGGGAAATTCAATCTGTTATTGCATTGAAGAAGAAGCTATCGAGAAGTTGCAAAATTATTTCGCCAACATTTCAATAAAACTTTCTAACAAGAAAAACAACTGCTGTTGAACTAAAAACAAATAAAAATGAAATTATCACAAGTAAAAGCACTTTTGCCTACATTAGACAATGTTACGTTTAAATTGGAAAACGGAACTTTCGTTCCTGAACATTTTCACGTTACCGAAATCGGAATGGTTACTAAAAGCTTCATCGATTGCGGCGGAACAGTACGCCAAGAAAAAATGGTAAACTTTCAGTTGTGGAATGCAAACGACCTCGAACATCGTTTGAAACCCATAAAGCTTTTAAACATCATCGAGCTTTCGGAAAAGCAATTGAACATTGAGGATACTGAAATTGAAGTTGAATATCAAAGCAATACAATCGGAAAATACGGGCTGGCTTTTGACGGGGTAAATTTTATTTTGCAAAACAAAACAACGGCTTGTCTGGCAAATGACAAATGCGGAATTCCGCAGGAAAAACAAAAAGTAAATTTATCTGATCTCACAACGCAATCGGCTTGCTGTACCGTTTCATCGGAAAACGTTAAAAATAATTGCGGCTGTAACGCCAATGTTGATGAAACTGTAAGTTCCGACAAAAATGCTTGCTGCTGATGAAATCTTTTTTCATAAAACACAAAAAGCCAATTATTATAACAACTTCGGTTATTGTGTTACAGCTCATATTCGGTTTTGATCCGAAATTTTTCATCATAAACATCATTTGGTTATTCGTATGACATATAGAAAGAAAATTCTGGTGCTTTGCACGGGCAATAGCTGCAGAAGCCAAATTGCAGAAGGATATCTGAGGTATTTTGCAAATAATAAAGCAGATATTTACAGTGCAGGGGTGGAAACACACGGGGTGAACCCCAAAGCCGTTGCCACAATGCAGGAAGATAACATTGATATTTCAAAACACACTTCAAATAATATTAAAGAATATTCCGACATTGAGTTTGATTTTGTAATTACAGTTTGTGACAACGCAAAAGAACGTTGTCCCTATTTTCCGAGCAAGGCAAAAAAATTTCATCAAAACTTTCCAGATCCGGCAAAGGTTACCGGAAAAGAAGAAGAGATTAAAGAGGAGTTTAGAAAAGTAAGACAACAAATAAAAGACTATTGCCAACAGTTTGTCGCAGATAATTTATAGCCCGGTTTCGCGATTTTACAATATGGAAATTAAAGTTACAGATTGCAAATCTGCGACATCGGGAGTATATTTTAAATGAAAGAATGAAAAAAATATATTTGATATTTTTATTGCTCCGATAGCGCGGATTTGTAATCCGTGATTTTATAATATGGAAATTACAAATCCGAGACATTGGGTGAACGAACGACTTCGATTGGACTTTTGTCCTAAAAATCTCCGCCTTCGGTAATATATAAACAGGCTTTTGGAAAGATTGCGAATTTTGTAGTAAATCTCGTATACATTACACAAGAAACTTTATCTTTAACAGAAAATAATCGTTTCCGAAGCCAGTAACTTTGGCAAGCACCGGAACGTTAGCAGCAATTAGAAAAAAATGGGAACTACACACAGGGTATATGGACTCAAAGAAAAAAACATTCCTCTTTCTCAATTATTTAAAGATATTAAATTAATCAATGATTCTTTATGTATGGGTGATAAGAAGTCTTTTTATTACCGATTTATTTTGAAAACGCCTGAGCTTATAGATAAACTTAATTCAATGTTCGAAATTAACTTTCACCACTTCAATTCAACTTTTTATCTTTCGGACTATGATAAGTTACTAAATTTGTTTGAGATAGCTCCAAGTGCACAAAGGTTTTCATTTTCAAATAAATTAGAGAAGAGTGAAAGAGTAAATTATTTGTACTACTCGCTAGAAATAGAACAGTCCAAACTAAGTGCGACAGTTGTACCTTCAATAACGGAGGACTTCTTGCAAATGAAGAAAGAACTAATTGAGATTTTTGAAACGATCAAAACACAACGACTAATTAATCTGAGAAATGACGAGTTGGTAACTCTTGTAGATAATTTAATAGATACCAACCTTATTCCAAACGCAACATTTTCATATAAAAGTAATGGAGTAACATTTTCAGCAAGTGCTAATTTTGTTCCTAAAGGTAGTAACCAAATAAGACCTTCCGGAATTAAATTAAAATTTGATGAAGATTATATAAGATTAAATGGAGGTGTTGCTAATGCTTCAAAGCAACTTTATGAGGGACTAAATAATGTTTTTGATAAAAGTAAATATAAAATAAAGGGAAGCGTCAGCTTTGTATATGATACGGAAATGTATAACATTTTGAGTAAGATGGATTTTTTAGATTTTAATATTTATGCCTTTATTGATTTAAACAGGAATTTAAATTTTACAGCTGATTATTTAGAATTAACATCAATTAACGGAGGACATATTTCTTTAAATAATTTTGACTGGAAAAATAGCGAGTCTAATTATTTAGACAATAGAATTTATCTAGAATTGAATAATTCTAATGAATATGAGCTTCAAATAGCAGTTTCAAAGCAAATAAATGAAGAATATTATTTCAATATAGAATTATTAATTGACAAAGAATTAGAGTATTTAGGAATGGAATAAAACTGCCATTAAAAAGTATTGCCAATAGCTAAGGCTGAGTGGCTTTGATTGGGCATTTGTGAAAGTTTCAACTTTCGTTATTCTATTGAACCTTGGTGCTAAAAATCCCCGCCTTTGGCAATACCCAAACCGTTAGCTGTAATAATATAAAATTATGTCCCTAGAAAGTTTAACCCGATAGCACGGATTTGCAATCCCTGATTTTACAATATGGAAATTAAAGTTACAGCTTGCAAATCTGCCACATCGGGAGAAAATATTTTAAATGAAAGAATGAAAAAAATATATTTGATATTTTTATTGATTTTTTTATCTAATTTTAAATGTCAAGACATTAATAGAGTTAAAATTAGAGATTCTTTAGCAACAGCTGTATATGATAATAAGATGAAATTGAGTAATGAGTTAATTACAAATTTTAAAAATTTAGACTATTCAAAACTCAATAAGAAAATCATTAAAGATATAGGGTTTAAAAATTTAAAAAGTAAAAATATAATTTTCTATTATAATGGCTATTGTGATCATTATATCGATGACGACCTATTCTCCATTCATTTTTGTGCTTACAAGACCATATGCCCCGCATATAACCAAACTCATTTTTGGACAGAGAAAACAATAAAATACATCGTGAGCAAATACAATATTAATTTGATTCCTTATTTGGGTTACGTGGATAGTTTTATAACTGACGATAAACCTTACCAGACTTTTGAAGAAAAAATTAAACCGTATTATTATGATAATTCTAAAGATATAATACTAACAGCAAAGAATGAATCTAAAGGATTGTTTATTGAAAAATATAAAAACCAGAATGGAAGTAAAACTGAAGATATCTTACCATTTTATTACTTTTCTAACAAAGGAGAAAAAAGTGAGTTAATCTTAAGAAAAATTCAGGGGAAAGCAGAAAATTATCAATCCATATTTATTTCTTTTGAAAACATAAAAGATAAAATTGTTATTGTTAGATTCAAGTATAATCAAGACGAATCGGGAGAATTTCAAGATAGTAAATATAAAGTCTATCAATATAAAAATAAAAAATGGAAAGAAATTCCCCTCAGATAAGAGTATAAATCAACTTATTAAATCCGATAGCGCGGATTTGTAATCCGTGATTTATAATATGGAAATTAAAGTCACGGACTAGAAATCTGCAACATCGCGAGAATTATACTGCTTTTGTGAAGCGTTTTTTACAAGTAATCTAAAGGACTTTTGACTTTACTTTTGGAAATATCTGTAATATGGGTGTAAATTTCTGTGGTTTTAATATCGTTATGCCCTAAAAGTTCTTTAATTATTCTGATATCTGTACCGTTTTCTAAAAGATGCATTGCGTAAGAATGGCGCAGTGTATGAACAGTTGCGGGAGAACTGATGTTTGCCCTTTTCAATGAGTTTTTCAATACCTGCTGCACACTTCTTTTTGAGTATTGTTCTGTATTTTGACCTTCAAACAAGTACGTTTTCGGCTGATACATTTTAAAATAAACTCTCAATAATTCCAGCAATTTGGGAGAGAGGTTTACAAATCTGTCCTTCTTCCCTTTTCCCTGCCTGATCAAAAGAACAGATTCCTGAGATTTTATATCCGATATTTTCAATTCCAGAACTTCACTTAATCTTAGACCACACGAATAGATGGTAGTAAGGAGAGCTTTATGCTTTATATTTTCGGTACATTCAAGGATCTTTTTTACTTCGTTACAGGTAAGAAATTTAGGCAGCTTTGTTTCTCTTCTTTTAGGATACAGATGTTTAAGATTGATATCCTTACTAAATAATAATTTGTAAAATTTAGCAATACTCGAAAGAATAATGCTTTGATGCGATGCAGAAATATGATGTTTATTAATTTTCCAAAAGATAAACTTTTCAACATCTTCTAAAGAAATATCAAGCGGATCTGTATACTTTTGAGAAGCCATACTCAAAAAATTCTGAAGAGCACTTGAATAGTTTTTTACAGACGATGAACTGTATCTTTGAATAATTAATTTCTCTTTGTAAGAATCTACAAGCGAAATAATTTCCATGGTTAAGTTTTCATCAAATATATAAAACTTCACCCATACAAAAAAATAAAAACCTCAGAAAAATATACTTTACAAGCTTTAAATCAGTAGTTTAATCAATATTATTGAGTTGATTATAAAATGAATGGACGCATGTTATAAATGTGAATTTGATGAAATGCGTAAATTTAAATGTTATCTGTAAGCGTTAAAACAAAAATCTACAAAATATGAATTCTTTAGATAAATTAATTGAAGCTATTCAACAGAAGAAAATAATTGAATTTGAATATAATAAACCTGGTAAAACTCCCGGGAAAAGAATTGGAGAACCCTATGCTATTTTTATATTGACTTCAAAGGAAGGGAAAATAAGTACAAAAGTACATATAGTTCAAATTGATGGTGTTTCAGATACAAAAGATACAAATCCTTTTCCTGAATTTCGTATGTTTAATATTGAAGAATTATCAAATATTAATATTACCGACAAAACATTTTTTGAATTTAACCCAAAATATAATCCTGAATGGGAAGGTTATAAAGATGTGATAGAAAAAATTTAGAATGAGCACTCCATATCATTTAGAAGTTTTCAAAGGAAATAACAAGAGATTATTTATTAATTATTCCGGTATAACAGGAGATGTTGCTGATGAGTCGCTTAAATTTAATATTTATGCAACAAATAATTTTGGAATACCAATATTTACAGAAGAACTATCCGTTGATGAAATAAGAAAATTATATAATCATCTAAGCGCTATTTCAGTTGTAACAGAAGGTGCAATCAAGTCATCCAAAATTATTGAAACCACTGAAGAAATTAATCTGCTAATTCAAAAATTAGAAGAATCTGACTTAGAAACCATTGCTATTTTGTTACAGAAGTTTGAATCTGATGATAAAATAAAGGGATTATTATCTGCATTAGATAAAATTGAGATAGAACATTTACACGGGGCTTTTCATCATAAATATATGATAGAAGAAATCTCATATCTTGAAATGCTAATTGAACTTGAATTAAATTATAACATAACAAGTGAAATAGATAGTTATCCTAATTTACTTAAATATAAGGCAGGCCAACCTGAAAAAATTTTTCAAAATTGGATAGAAAACAATTTATGGGTATTTGGTATTGAATATATTAAGCATCACGACGCTAGAAAAATCGCTCTATTTTCAGAAGGAGATTTACTAATGGAATCATTAGATGGATATCTAGATTTGATTGAACTAAAACGTCCAAAACATAC
This sequence comes from Chryseobacterium sp. MMO-72, assembly GCF_037146035.1. NCBI lineage: Bacteria > Pseudomonadati > Bacteroidota > Flavobacteriia > Flavobacteriales > Weeksellaceae > Chryseobacterium > Chryseobacterium sp. MMO-72. The sequence continues at coordinate 302,225 of NZ_JBBCWG010000001.1, read as the reverse complement.
ACTTCTAAAATACGATGAAAGTCATAGTTGCCATTATCCCCATAATGAACTCTCCTTAGTTCTTGGTCAATCTTTATTCTATTTGCAAAAACTTTCAGAGTATAAATTGAATATTGAAAATGAGTATAAAACAAAAGTTTTGATGCCAAGAGTTAAGATAATCATTGGAAATACCTCAGCGTATGATGAAAATCAATTACATTGTTTAAGAATGATAAATTCAGATTTAAACTCAATCCAAATAATAAGTTATTCAGACCTTATTAAATATGGTAAATTGCTAATTGAAAGCTACGAAAAATATGATACCTACTGATAATGATATAGTGGCTAAAGTGCTACGATTGAGCATTTTTGCCAGATTGAAAAATAGTAAATCTATTGAACTTTTGTACTAAGTCCCAACCTTCTGTAATATCCGGAAAGTTGTGCGTAAGAAAATAGCTTAAGAAAAAAAACATTAATTAAACAAGATAAATATGCCTGTAAGTACTTTCGAACACCCTTTATTTGGTCGCATAGAATTTCGCACTGCAAGTCAGGAATGGAAGCGTGGAGACAAAATAGAATTTATAAGTGGGTTTAACCTGAGTGATGTTACACCCATTTTTATACCACAACTCAAAAATGTTCCTGGTTCAAATAAAGGAAAGCTATCATTTCATAAAAGAGGACATGCTCAGCTTTTGAACGTATTCAATGAAATTGAAGCCAGAGGATTATTACATTTTGTTAAAACATGTGCAGGAACATTGAACCCAAGGCTTCGGAAACCTACAAGTGGTGCATTAAGCAAGCTTCCATCTAATCATGCCTTTGGAATTGCCATTGATCTTAATGAGAATGATCCAGGGTTTGGGGATTCCGTAGCACCTGTAGCACATATTTTTCAGAGATTTGGTTTTATCTGGGGCAAAGCATTCAATGATCCAATGCATTTTGAATTAAATAAATTTTTAACTGCTACTGAAGTAACTGAAGGTGCATACGTGAGATATGATGCAACCAAACAACATGTTTTTAATCGCGGTGTGGCACCTGACAGCTTTCTTGATCAATTAGTAGCGTGGGGAAAACAAGCTGATGATGAAATATTTGAAAGAAATAATTTTAGCGATATATATTCTAATGTAAAGAACACACTTGGCCCATGGCGAAATCTCAAACATAGAAGAGCAGTAATGTTGGAAGTAATGAGAGTTCTTGCAGGTTACGAATCTTCTTGGAACTGGAATGAAGGTAGAGATGTCACCAATACAAACTCAATAACCCCAGAATCTATAGAAGCCGGTGCCTGGCAAGTAAGTGCGGACTCTATGAACTTTGGATTAGAATTAAAAAATCTTGTGCTAAATGCAGTTGGAACAACTGACGGCAAATCTTTCCAGAAATTAATGAAAGAAAATCATGATTTAGCCATGGAATATGTAGCCAGATTATTACGTCGCACTGTTAAACATCATGGTCCAGTTTTAAGACATGAAATTGATCCATGGCTACGAAAGGATGCAGTTGACGAGTTCGAAAGATTAATTTGATTTAATATCAAGGTAGAAAAAAGGACTTTTTTTGAAATATAGTTTTTGATAATGATTTACCAATTATTTTTTGTGGTATAAGACTAATCCTATTTCTTAAATAAAAAGGTTCTACATTTCTACGCACAACCAAGCATTGCCAAAAGCGGAGGCTGAACTTTTATTAGAAATTTATACAAGATTCAACAGCAGTAATTCTATTTACCTTTTGTGCTAAAAAACCAAACCTTCGGCAATATCCGAACACTTAGCCGCAATTAATAAGGTTAATAATCGAAACAAAATCTATTAAACAATTCAATATGAAAACCATTTTACTAACTGTTGTATCATTATTAAATTTCTGTATATGCTTCGGACAAGAGGTTTTTACCGGCTCCATATTAATCGAAGAAACAGAGTATGCTGGAATTGCAGGCAACTTACCTCAAACATCAGTTGCCAGCCTCCCTTCATCAATTGATTTATCAATGTATTTACCCCCTGTCGGAAACCAAGGGAATCAAAATTCATGTGTTGCCTGGGCTATTGCGTATGGTGCACAAACCTATTATGCAAAGAAAGTAAAAGAAAATTGGTCTTTTACCAATAGTAATGGACAGTTGAATTATGATAATCTCTTTTCTCCAAGTTTTGTTTATAACCAAATAAATGGTGGTGTTGATAATGGCAGCAGTTACATCAACGCTTTAAACCTACTTAAGAACCAGGGAGTTTGCACATGGAGTTCAATGCCATATTCTGATAATGATTTTCGGTCAGCTCCAACTCAAACGGCAAAACGACAAGCTATCAATTTTAAAATTGAGCGCTATTTTCGACTTGGTGAAAGACAAAATTTGTTTTCAGATGTAAAAGAACAATTGGCAAATTCCCATCCAGTTATTGCAAGTGCTATTTCTGACATTAATTACCTTAGAGGTGGGTATGGAAACAATCCAAATACACCTTATGTGTGGCAAACTATAGGGAATTTTGACCCAAGGATGGGACATGCTATCCTAATCGTTGGGTATGACGACAATCGTCAAGCGTTTAAGTTTCTTAACTCTTATGGTAACACATGGGGTAATAATGGATTTGGATGGATTAGCTATTCAGTTTTTAATGGTGTAGTAAGGCAGGCTTTTACAATGAAGCCTTCTTTCGCAGACTCATATACTGTAAATAATATCATAACAGAAAACAGAAATAACTTAAACAATAATGATATCAACATAGGGCTAAACCTGATTGTTACAAGTGTACATCACATGAATAGCTTTTCACATCCACAAATTTTACCGCAAAATAGATATATGACCATTACTGGTTTGCTTTCAGTTCCTAATAACACAGGAAATTCTGCTCAAATTATTATTTATTATTATTTAGTTGATCCAAGTGGGAGAAGGACTCCGTTGCAAGGGCTTATTCCTGAATTTAAATTACAATCAGGACAAGCAATGTCATCTACACCTCCAATTTCAACTTCTCAAAGACTTATCAACTTGGGTTGGTATTCTACAATTCCATATTTTGCATTTCCACGATTCGCTTCATTTTCAACACCACCACAAACTTATGTTGTTGAGGCTGAACCAGCATTAATTATTGACAATTACCCAGTAAGGCTTGGAACAACATTTAGGTTCACTGTTACACAATGATAATTAATAATGCTAACAAATAAAAACTACGGCTAACAGCAGTTTCACAAAATTGTGGCGTTTGGGATTCATCAAAATTGGTAATTTCTTAAACTAAACATTGTCTATATTTGCAATAAAAAAAATTGAAAACCAACAACTTATTGAATAAAAAACATTATTCTATCAGCTAAAAACTTCTACCCCACTTCAAAATCAAACAATTCTTGCGGATGTACTTCTAAACCTTTCGCCAATTCCTGTATGGTAGAAATTCTAACATCAACTTCTCCTTTTTCAATTTTGCTGATATTACTATGGTCGACATCACATTTTTGAGCTAATTCCCGATAGCTTAATCCTAATTCTTTTCTAAATTTTTCAATTCTTTTCCCAAAAGCTATCCGAAATTCAATTCTATCCATTTCATTGTAAATATAACGTGGTGATTTAGAAAGTTTCCAATTGTTCTCAGACTTTATCCAGTCCAGAATAATACTCTTCAAAATCAAAAATAATATCAAATAATTCTTTTGGATGTATTCTTAATCCGGTAGCAATTTCAATGAAAGTACTGAGCTGACAATCGATTTTGTTATTGGCAACATCACTAATTCTTGCCGCTGTAACATTGCACTTTTCAGAAATCTTAGAATAAGGAACCTCTCCTTTTATTTCTTTTATTTTTTCTGAAACCAGTTTTTTGATTTCATCGGTCTTAAATTCATTCATAACTACACTCTTTTGTGCAAATTGAAATTATTAGTATAAATTATCATTACCGAATTCGGTAATGATAAAAATATTTTTACTACATTTGTCGAGCAAATAATTAATTAGAACAATCTTATATCTTCTGATGAAAAATAAAATCATTAAATGGACAAAAATTTGCTTATTTAGAGATAAAACACGATTTATCATATACCCTTGGTTTGTATAGGCAGGAAGTTCAGGTATTTTTACAGCTTCCTCCTGTACAGCCAGAAAAATGTAAAAACAAATAACCAAAACCAAATTTATCATTTAACAACACATCATGATAAATTCAAGAAAACTTAAAATCCATTCAAGATTTTCAGAAAAGCAGCAATCAACTCATCATCGTTCCGGAAATCCGCCTCAGAGGAAAATGGCTTGATGAGCTGGGTTTCGGAAAAGGAAAAACTATACACATCCAGCAAAAGAAAAAGAAGCTCACCATTACTGTTGCGAACTAGTATAATCTGAAAATGCATTTCGTTTCCCGCAGACTGCGCGAGACTTCCTGCGTTTGCAGGAAATGTAAAACAACCCTGTTTGTAAACTCCTGCAACTGCATTTGCTTTCCCGCAAGTTGCGCAAGACTTCCGGAGTACTCCGGAAATGTAAAACAACCTTGTTTGTAATCTCCTGCGACCTTGTTTGGTTTCCCGCAAGTTGCGCAAGACTTCCGGAGCACTCCGGAAATGTAAAACAACTTTGTTTGGAACTAACGGAGATGACGATAGCGCGAATTTGTAATCCTTGATTTTACAATATGGAAATTAAAGTCACGGATTGCAAATCTGCAATATCGGTGAATATTAAGCAGAAGAAAAACAAGATCATCATTACGGTAGATGAATTATCAATAAAATTCAATTTGAAAAACTGTAATCTTTATACTTTTTGGAGCTAACTTTTGCTTTTTGAAAATTAAAATTCTTATATTCGGCTCCTTATATTTAAAAACTAAATACGGATGAAAATCGAATTAGAAACCCTACTTTCATTTGAACATGAAAAATTTCCCAAAATTCTGGACATAGATATTGATGAAAATTCCTCCTCCATTGGCGAACTCATTTCAAAAATTCACGAACTTTTACACATCCCTACTAATTTTGAACTAAAGTGGGAGCATCTAACAGAGAAAATATCGTGTACATATTATTTCATTGAAAAAAAAGAATTTAACGAGTACACTATGATTACGGATCTGGAAGAAAAGATTTCTGGTTTCCCTAAACACGGGCAGGACGGAGCATTACATTTATTTATAGATGGAAACACAAAACTTGTTAATTAATTACAGATGGAGAGAAGATCTTCTCAATGATCAGGAAATCAAGAAAAATTTACAGCAAGAAAGAAATTTAGTTATAATAAAAGACTTTCCGTTAGATGATGAAGAACTGGAAACATTCATCAGCAGATTGGGAATTGCTGTACATGAAAGACGAAATAATAAAGGCAAAGCGGTTTTTGATGTAAAAATAGCCCGTCTTAATAATTTCTTCACATCCATTGCAAATTCTAACTTAGAATTTCCTTTACATACGGATTGTGCCGATTTTGATGTAATTCCGAACGTTATAGGTTTGCTGTGTGCAGAACCTGCAGATCATAATGAAGGCACAAATAAGTTTATGTTTCTTCATACGTTACTGGATCATTTACCGCAAGATGAAGTACAGAAACTTTCAGAAAAAAAATGGAAATTCAGAAATCGGCAGAGAAGTATTTTGCAAATAGAAAATGGAAGGTATACAATCTGTTATGACAGAATTACTATGGAATCCTTTTCGAAATTAAATCCTGACGAAATTGAAGAATTAAATAAACTGGATGCACTTTTCAAACGTTTTTCCTTTAGCATTAAACTGGAAAAAGGTGATTTAATCTTATTCAGAAATGATCTGTTGTTGCATGGAAGAGAGAAAATTAATATCAACTCCCAAAGACTGCTGAAAAGAATCAGATTCTCAATTGATAATTTTTCCTAAAGAAAATTTTGCTTCCACAATCTTTTAAAAAACTAATAAAATTACAGATCCATGAGTTTTTATTTCACTATTCAATCAGAAAAAGAAATCACGTACAGACAATTAATCAATGAGTTACCTCTCGAAAATATAGAATTTGGTCACTTAGAAGACATTGATGATTATATTGGCGAAAATAATTACAAAGCTTTTATTAAAAACAAATCTACACGCGGCGTAAATTTAAGCTATCGCGAACAAAACTATTCCGTAAGCCTGAATGTAATTGCCAGTGAAACCGATTTTGAAATTGCATTACTTATTGTTGAAGCCCTTTCCAAACTTACAGAGGCTGAAATATTACCGGAAGACAGAGAAAATCCTATCGACATAGTTACTTTTAGAAACGATTATGATAAGAACTGGATAGAAGAAGAAAAATATCTGGGAGTAAGTATTTTCTTAGACAAAATCGGTAATGAAGGAGATACGTTAGAAATAGCATGCTGTTATATGAGTTATCTGGTAGGTCCCGATATTCATAAAAAGCTGGATGCAGGTTCCGAGAAATCTTATTACAAAGGATTAGTAAGCTATATCAGCAGCACACAATTTTGGGACAGAGAAAAATACCACATTCCAAGTATTATAAGATTTACAGATAAAGATACGGGTGAAGATAAGGAGCTTGTTCTTTTATACCAAAATGGAAATCAGTTTCTAAGCAAAGCAGATGAAGTAGTTTTATCAGACGGAGAATCCAGAATTAAAATTCCGTATGATAAAATAAAATTACTGGCAACTGAAAAATTTCATTTAGTAGATGAGAAACAATATGTGGTGGATGAATTAACGGATGAAGAGTATAAAAGTATTTATCAGAAGGCAATGGAAATTTCTTCTGTAAATAAGGCTGAAAATACAACAAAGCCAGAATCTGAAATCAAAACCCCAAAGAAATGGTGGGAATTTTGGAAGTAATGACGGGTTGAAATGAAACATTTGTGAAAATTGCTTTATATTTTTTTTGAATCTCCATTAAACAACCTATTACTATGCACTGATATGAAAATCAATTATTTATAACAGGCACTTCGACAAGCTCAGTGTGACACCTCTAATACTAAACGCTTGATTTATAGCGATGTCAAGCTGAGCCTGTCGAAGCTTTAGGTTAATAAACGTACAATCAAAATATTTTTAGTAAAACAAAAAAACAGGACTATGAATTTCAGACAAATTTTATCAAAACCAGAAAAGAAAATAAAAGTAATTTTAACGTATAGGATTGACGAATCTGATATAAAAAATTCTGAATTTGCTAATTTTAAAATTGTGGATTTTTCCGACGTTCTTCAAAAAAATAATTATGATCCTTTAAAAGATTCAGAGCTGAATAAACTTGAATATCTTTCTAAAGTGATTATCAGCTCGGAAGATAATATTGTAATTTACAACACAGGATCGAATCTGGAAGACTTTGATACCCTGTCTGAAATGTTAAAGCCGTACGAATTAATCATCGACAATATTTTAGTCCCCAACGAATCCAAAAGAAAACAACAACTTATTGATGGACAAAAAGCGTATAGAGAGCATAATCGCTGGCTGAATTTTTATCCCGGAGAAATTGAAGAGAATCATAAGTATTTTGAACAGAGAATTAACACCTTAAAAGAAAAGTATAGAAATACTGAAACAAAAATATCAGAGATCTAAATCCTGATAACCCGATGTCGCGGATTTGTAATCCGCGACATCGGGTGAAATAATATATCATTTTAAATCCACCAGTTCTGACAAAGAAACTTCCAAAGCAGCAGCCAATTCCAGCAAAGTATAAAGTGTAGGATTTACTTTTCCGTTTTCCAATTTTTCAATTGCCTGTCGGTCTTTATTACAGGCACGGGCAAAATCCGACTGGCTCCACCCTTTCTGTTCGCGAAGCCTAATAATTCTTTTACCCAATTCTGTCTTTAGCTGTTCTCTGGTCATAATTCAAATGTCAGCTAATTTGCTTACAAAATTGTCATACAAAAAGTTGACAAATTGAATTTTTTTTATACATTTGTCATATAAAAATACGACAACAATGAATCCAAGAAAACTTAAAATCCATTCAAGATTTCAGAAAAGCAGCAACCGACTGATCACCGTTCCGGAAATCCGCCTCAGAGGAAAAATAGGCTTCGGAAAAGGAAAAATGGTGAATATTCAGCAAAAGAAAAATAAACTGATTATTACCGTCGATGAGTTATAAATATGATATGATGTATTTGTTATTCGCAACATTTAGTTACAAAATTCAATCATAAAAAACTCAAATTTTGCACTCTTTTTGGTAAAATACTTTCAGTACCTTTGATTATATCTGAAATTTCAGAAAATTACTCATCATCAATAAACATCACAGCATGAAAATACTCATCATTGGCGGTAACGGAACCATCGGAAAAACAGTAGCAGTACATTTTAAAGAGAACAACGAAGTGGTAATTGCCGGAAGAAATTCCGGAGATCTAACGGTAGATATTGCAGACAGCCATTCCATTAAAGAAATGTTCGAAAAAATTGGAAAACTGGATGCCATCATCTGTATTGCCGGTGAAGCAAAATGGGCAGATTTCAAAGACCTTACCGAAGAAGATTATTATATCGGACTGAAAAGCAAACTGATGGGGCAGGTCAACCTTGTGCGTATCGGAAAAGATTATCTGAATTCCAATGGTTCTATAACATTATCTACAGGAATTTTAGCGGATGATCCGGTTGTTCAGACTGCAAGTGCAGCAATGGTGAACGGCGGAATCCACAGCTTTGTACAGGCGGCAGCACTGGAACTGGAAAACGGAATCAGACTGAACGTTGTCTCTTCCGGAATGGTGGAAGACGCTTATGAGAAATACAGAGATTATTTTCCGGGACACAACCCTATTCCGATGAAAAAAGTCATCAACGGTTATGTAAGAAGCGTAAACGGAAAAGGAAACGGAGAAGTCATCAGAATTTACAACTAAAAAATAAAAGGTTGAATGATGAATAAACTGCCGAAATATTTACATGATCTTGAAGAAAAAATCTCAAAACACACTGTTTCAAATCCTGAAATTTCGAAATCGACTGTAGGATGGCAAATAGAACATATTCTGCTGACAATTAATGCCATCATTGAAAACATAGAAAAATCTGATCCCAAAAATTATAAATGGAGCTTTAAGCTTTCGAAAATTATGGTTTTTGCGTTGAATAAAATTCCCAGAGGTCGTGCAAAATCGCCCAAAGTAGTCACTCCGGGACATTATGATGAGCAGACTTTAGAGCAGCATTTGCAATTCACCAAAACGAAAATCAGGCAATTGGAAAACCTTGATCCCAATAAATATTTCAACCATCCCTTTTTCGGAGATTTAAAACTGAAAAAGGCAATTAAATTTCTGGAAATACACACGAATCATCATGTGGAAATCATTAATGATATTTTGGAGAGTAAAAATATATAAGTTCACAAGTATTTGTCCTTTCTGAGAATAACAATAATATGTACAAATAAAAGCTAAAATTCATGAAGCTGAAATTCGTTTTTATTTTAATTTCCTTCTTTCTTTATTCGTGTAAAAAAGAAAATAAAAATACGGAAACTAAAATACAGAGTAATATACACTCTGAAATTTCAACTGACATCAATTCTCTTCAGAAATTAATTAATTTATCTAAATTCAGACCAGAGAAAGTGAAATTTAAATATGTTTTTATTGATAATTCCGAAGGAAGAATTCCCGGTCCATCCGATTCTTTTTTGGAAGCTGTTATATGTTTTGATGAACAGACAATGAAAAAAATATGGGATCTGGATAAAAACACAGATTTTGTATTTCCTAATTATACGAAAAAGGATTTTGAATTTGACTGGCTGAATGAAGATATTATACGCGAACTTAAAAAATCTGATAGTTTGAAAGCAGCTCATCCTGATTTTATTTTTGACACGGAAAACGGAAAATGTTGGTATCTGAAAAACAAAATTTTATTCATTAAAACAGTAAATTAATTTAAAATAATAATTAAACTGTATTGATGACGAACAATAATCAACTCTTCCACATTATCTGGACAACTTATAATGAATATCCTGTCTGGGATAGAAACGGCTGTTGGAAAAAACTTACTGATACTTACTCGAAATTACGCCACCAGAATATAAGCTGCACATTATCCCACGATTTACCCGACGAATATATCAATAAAACTCCACAAAACAACAGGATTCTTTTGCAGGAAAAATCTATAAACCAATTGAGAACTGAGATTCATGAACTTTGCAGAGAAAACAACGACAGAGTAATTGACGGACTTGAAATTAAAGCGCTTCATATTAACGAATCAAAAGTTGAAATAGTCGTGCTTTCGAATATAAAAGTACTCAATCAGAAAATTTCAAGACTGAAAAGCAAAACCTCTTCTGCCCTGTTAAGTTCAAAATATACCGAAGAATTTTCCGGAAACAAAATCTGGGGAAAAGGGTTTTGGTATTCAATGATTTTAAACAAAGAAGATTTGGCGATTGCAATGATACAGAATGGTTTTTCTAAAGAATTTTGAGGAATATGGATTAATTATAAGATTTAATCTGGAAAATAAACCTACCACATCCAAAAACTTATAGAATTGAAAATGAATAAATAAGCATTATTTAAAATTATAAATAGCTGAATTTAACGTTGGAAATTAACCTGATTTCCACTTATTCAATTTGCGGATTTGTAAAGTAAATTCTATATTTGCCGAAATCAAAAACTAAAAACCGTTGAAATATTTAAATTATACCACAAAAATTACTTTTTATTTGTAAAAGTGTTATTCTATATTTTAACACTTAAAGACACAAGAAAAATTTTATTTAAAATCTACCGCTTACAATCAGTCATATCTTTTATAAAAAAGATCCGTTAAAAGATTAAAAAACACAAAGCCAGAATTTTAAATCCTTAAAAAGACCAACATTTAAATAAAACATAATGACCAAACAATTAAAGTTTGCAGTTGTATTATTACTAACAGTTGCAAGCATGAATGCAAATGCTCAGAAAAAAGCACCTGCAAAAGCCACAAAACCTTCTACAGAAAGCAAATCTTCAAAACCAAGCAAGCAGGAAACAATGGATTGGATAGCCGGAAAAATGAAGGAAAACCTAGGATCATACAGAACATTTGTTTCTTATTCCGACGGAAAATTTGTCTATAAAAAGCCATATGAAAGAGAAAACAACTTCTGCACAACAACGATTGATCTTAATAAAATTACAGGAATGAATTCTGAATATTCAGACGATTTTTATGTAACAGGAAAAGGCTGCATGTCAACAATTTGCGATAATGAGACTAAAGCAAGTAGTTATCAGACATTTTCCATGAGCGGTCCCAACTATAATGACTATTCAGCTCCGTTCAATTTTACCCCGGATCAGATTTTAGTAGAAAGGTTAAAAAAAGCGGTTACGACTTTAATTGAATACAACGGATCAAAGAAAGAAGAAGGAGAAGCTTTTTAAAATATCATAAACAAATATTCTTAAAATTAATAACATGAAAAATAAATCAATTTTAGCAGCATCTTTTTTTGCTGTTTCCTTAACGCTTATCTCTTGTGGAGAAAAACCTCAAAACATAGAAATGGGAAAAGAATTCAAAGTATATGAAAATCCCATTACCGTTTTAAAAGTAGAAGAAAGCAAAATTCTCAGAAACGACAAAGATTCTACCCTGCTTTTTGCTCCCAATGGAAAAAAGTATGTTTATGCAGAAGTGAAAAATCCTAAAAATGAAATGATTTTCATAAAAGCGTTCAGTAAAGATGTGGAGGTAAAATATGATGACGATTTATCTTTGTCAGATTACAAACATGATATCGACAAAGGATTTACCGATGATTACTTCCTGATTGATGACAACAGCTCGATTGATAAATTAGTGATTACAGATCCATCAGAATCGCAATTTGTTTTGACAAATCCAAAAATTACAAAATCTACTACTGCAATTTCTCCCGAAGCTCAGAAAATAGTAGACTCTTTCGCTAAAGAAATAAATCTTTTAAATGCTTTTGCTCCATATGTAAAAGATGGTAAAGACGTTCTTTCGATCACAAAAGACGAGGGAGATTTGCCTGTTAACCGTTTGAGCATGAAAGCTGAAGTAAATTACTTTTCCCCGGATGGAAAGCTGTATATCTTTAAAGTAACCGATATTATTAAAAACATAGCAAAAGTGTATACAACCTGGGAAAATGGGAAAATTACAAGCATAGTAGTAAAGCCTCATTACAGACAATAAAACAAATCTTAATAAATAGAGGAAGATTATTTGGAATTCTTGCTCTTTAAAATTTAAATAATAAAGTTTTCAACAAGATTTTGTTGAAATTCTATAAAACGTATACAATGAAAAAAATTAATTTACTTTTACTGATTTTCGGATTCTCCTTTACGATGTTTCAGGCACAAACTTCTAAAAAAAGCATCAATGAAAATCATTTCAAAACATCAGATCTTGTAGATCTTGACTTAAGCAGCAAAGGGTATAATGTAATTACCAAAGCTCCAAAAGGAGCCAGAATAATTCAGGATGGAAAAGATATTGCTGTTTATGGAGGGAAATTTTTCAAAATGACTTTTTCTAAACAAGATTTTTCAAATCCATTTAATGAAGATGAAAAATACAGCAATATTGCCGAGAAAGTAGCAGATATTAAAACATTAGCAAGCGATAAAGAAATGAATCCTGGCTTTGTAAAATTTGAAGCAGAAGATAAAAACGGTTTCCTGAACAGAAGTACAGTAGGCGGTCTATCATTTACTTATGGAGTAAAAGCCGGAGATAATGCCATTATGATCTCTGATGGTATTACTTATGATATATCACCCGATAAATTTACAAAGTATACCGATGAAGATATAAGAGTAATGTATGAAGCTGCAAAAGCAACGGTAGCAAAATAATTATAAAAGTTCTACAAAGAGTATTTTCATCAGCTCTTAGTTCTGTGAAAGTTTCAGAGTAAACAATACAGAATCCCGGACTTCAGGTTCGGGATTTTTTATATCAGAATAAATGGAAATCGCAAAAACTGTTTTTCCTTTAATTGTTTTCGATATATTTGTTTTCCATATTAGTTTCTAAAATTCTAAAAAACTGATATCCGAAAATAAAATAACCAAACTCAAATATGAAAATTGCTCTTTTCTCAGACATTCACGGTAAAATTCTGTTACCTTTCAAACTTGTTGATCTGTACCAGAAAGAAACAGGCAGCAAAATTGATTTTATCTTACAGTGCGGAGACATGGGAGCCTATCCAAACATCGAAAACCTTGATAAAGCAACGATAAAACATGCCCAATACGATAGGGATGAACTCGGTTTTCATGATGATTTCACGAAAGAAAATCCCGAAATTAAAGCATTTTTAGACGAACTTAATATTAACATGATCTGCGTTCGCGGAAATCATGAAGACCACGATTTTTTAGATGAACTTGAAAAAGAAAATCCTGACAAAAGCATATTTCCTATCGATATCTACGGAAGAGTTTTTGTCTGCAGATCGGGCTTGGAGCAAAAATTAGAGACAGAAGACGAAGTTTTACAGTTTGTAGGAATCGGAAGAATTGGAGACCGGAAAGGCAGATCCGAAAAGCGCTTTATTCAGGATTACGAAAGAAAGGAAATCAGAAAATTGTTAAAAACTAAAAATACTTTTGATGTCCTGATTACTCACGACAAAGACGACAGCCAAAGCGGTTACGGAATGACTGAAATAAGACAAGTGCTTGACAACATAATATTCCAATATCATTTTTACGGACATACGGGAGAGCCTTTTAAAGAGGAAACAGATTCCAACGGCATTACACAGACTATTAAAATAAAGGAAATGGAATTCAACGAAGACGGAATATTAGAAAACGGCTGTATGATTATTCTCACAAAAGAAAAAGAAGAATTAAGCATTGAAGTTGTTGATCAGAAGTTGACAAATAAAATGACAAAATTTAACTGGAAGTCTCAGTAACCAGACTAAAAGACTATACAAAATGGAAGAACCGCTTACCCATCTTATCATCAACTGGATTGAGGTAGATCATCATATAATTCTGGTTGGTGCCACCGACAATGAGCGCTGGAATTTGGAAAAAGAATTTGGAGGCTCAGGAACAGATGCAAAATCTTCTGTCTGGATAATTTTAAAGGAAAATGGGAAAGGCAGAAGTGTGTCCGAAGAAGCTCATTTTTTCTGTTTTCCCGGAGATCCTGTCCGGTCTCTCGCAATGTCTCGCGTATTCGATTTGTTTGAAACTGCGTGGAACATTAAAAATCAAAATATGAATCTTGATGAAGCCAGAGAAAAGTTCTTCGGAAAAATTCTTGAGGGAATTGTTTAACGAAAATAGCTTTGCTTGTTTATAATTTTATATAAAAAATGGGAGATTTACATTGCGTATACCAACTTAAACCAAGAATTCTTACTTATGGAGCTATCTTACACGTTAAGAAAGACCAAGAAAATATATTTTTAGAAAAATACAAGATCAATAAAAATATGGCATTAACATACGAGATTACACAGAAAATTTAACATTTCTTTAGCACAGAAATTCAGAAAATTTTCGTAAATTTATGTATAATTCTTTCATTAAATGCTCAACTTTTCCAGTATTTTAGAACTTATCAGAACTTTCTCTGATGAACAATCTTGTATTGATTATCTTACACAACTTCGTTGGAATAATGGAGTTGTAAGTCCGTTTGATTCACTATCAAAAGTGTATAAATGCAAGGATAACAAATACAAATGTAAAAATACAGGAAAGTATTTTAATGTAAGAACTAAAACTATTTTTGAAGGTTCTAAAATCTCATTACAAAATTGGTTTATTGCTATCTTTCTTTATACTTCTCACAAGAGAGGTATAAGCAGTTATCAATTAGCGAAAGATTTAGCCATCACACAAAAAAGTGCTTGGTTTATTTTGCAAAGATTAAGATATGCAACCGAACATGAGGCATTTGTAAAAGAATTTGAAGGAATAGTACAGTGTGATGAAACGTTTGTAGGCGGTAAAAACAAAAACCGTCATAAAGATAAGAAAGTTGCGAATTCGCAAGGTAGAAGTTTCAAGGACAAAGTACCTGTATTTGGAGCAGTAGAAACTTCCACAGGCTTTGTAAAAGCAATTGCCGTTACAGACACTAAAGCGAAAACAATTCAACCATTATTACATAAACACATTAAACACGGCTCTCATGTAATGACGGACGAGTGGCATGCTTATAAAGGTATTGGTAAGTACTTTAATCATACTTTCGTTGATCATGGTAAGAAACAATATGCAGATGAAGGAACAACAACCAATGCAATAGAATGTTTTTGGTCACATTTAAAGCGATCAATCATTGGAGTTTATTACATTACAAGTAAGAAGCATTTGCAATTGTATCTCAATGAAATGACCTTTAGATATAATACTAAGCAAATGCGAACCGATAGAAGATTTGATTTGTTTTTAGAAAAAACTCAACAAAAAAGATTAACTTGGCAATCTTTAACAGCGTAAGAAAATGAAGAAAAAGATATTTAAAGAGTTTGAAAATCAGTATAAAAAGAAATTCAAAGACGTATCATTATTAGAAAAGTTCTTTGAAAAATACGTCTTAAACGCTATTAAAGATACTGATTTACTAAAAGAACTCAACAAAAATAACAGAAACATAAACAGTCTAAAACCTTTAGATTATTTAGAGAACGAAGCTATATTATTACGAACAATCAAAGTAACTGTACTTCTTGAATTATCTAAAGATTTTGACGAGTTTAAAAAATTTGATGAAAGGATTCAAAAAGATAAAGAATATATTCCAGACATGGAATTTGAAAGGATTATGAAATCCTTACTAAGTGTACCAAACGAGTAAAGCCCCTAATTTCAGGGGCTTTTTTATTTAACAATTTTAAAATTTACAAAATGGAAAAATTAAAATTAAAAATTGAAAAGCAAAATAAAACTTATGCTTTTAAAACTGCTGAGCAAAAGGTTAGGATTTTAGAAACAGTAGCAAAAGTCAGTGATGATTTTAAATCTTTAAAAGATAACTTTAAAGAAATTATAACTCTCCTTCATAGTAGTTAATTGCATTGCTGATAATAGCAGTTAACGTATTAAAATTTTCGTATTTTTCTCTTCTTGATTTATAATATATTAATTCAGTTGTAAGGTTAGTATGAAAAGCGCTTGTACCATCAATATCATTTAAGATTTGATCGATATGTACTAAAATACCTATTCTTGAGTCAATGGAAGTGAACGCATCTAAATTTCTTCTTAATTCTTTAAGTTTGTCGAATTGTGCTTGTGTAATTTGTTTTGCCATAATTAAAAATTTTGCCTAATATACAAAAAATGTTCTACTTAGAATTTAGATTTTTAATAATTGTTTCTAAAGTATCTAATAACCATCCTATAACAATATTAGTTTGTTCATTAGAACCGTAGTCAATATCTCGACTGTCTAAGTTTTTAGAAATAGCATCTTTAAACTGATTGATTATTTGATATTTTACATTGGTATCTATATCCCATTTTCTAATATCGTTTATCATATATTCAATTTTAGATTTAACAAACTGAAAATTTTTATCATAATTCTGTTGCTTTTGTTGTAAAGCACTTTCTATCAAGCCAAGATTATTAGGTTGAATATATTCGCCATATTGTCGTGGTTGTCTTTGATATTCAGTAGACTTTAAATCATAGTATTCCCATTGTCGAGTAAGACTATTATACAGTTTATAACCGATAATATTTCCAGAGGAATTAAAGTACTCATATCGTCTATAAAGAGAATTATATCTCTCTGTTACGGATTGAGAAAAACAAAATGCTCCAACTAAAAGCATTACAGAAATGAAGATTTTTTTCATGACATAAGATGATTTTGGTTTCACCAGTCCCAAAGTGATGTTTATAATAAATACAGAAAGCGTGGGACTTTGCCGTATTTATCTCTTGCGAGGCTCTGGTAAGCCATTAGGTGAATAAACAGGAAAGCCCACGCCTATGGCATGAGCATTTCACTTATTTATCCTACACCTATTTTTGAATTTACCAGATTCCGCAAGGTAGAATAAAAAGCAAACGCTTTATTTTGTCGATATGTTTAAAGCACAAATATATAAAAAACTAAATAGATAGAAATAAATAAGAGGTGCATTCACACCCCTTATGAAACCTGTTACTTTTTGCAAGATTTAGGTTTACTTCTGTAGAAGTACTTTCTACCGTCTTTAGTAGACTTGTGTACTTTTACGAACTTGTTGGTAGATTTTCTACTCATTGTTTTACAAGTTTTACAATGACAACCACTACCGTGTCATCTTCGGCGAAATGTTTGGATGATTTGCCTATGATGTAGTAATGTAAACCTAAATCAAAAGTAACGAATTTTTAAGAGACTGCTGAAAGCGATCTCTTTTATTTGAAATAAAATAACAATCAAATTATATCAGTGTAAACTGGTATATTAATGCCAAAAATATTTATAATCAAGGGCAGGAGATTTTCTCTAATATTTTTGTAACAAATTCCTATGACGGAAAAGTTCGCAGGTACGCACTTTATGCCACTGCTAGAACAGTGGATTTAAAAAAATCCGGGGTATATTTATCTATACAAGATGGCAGCAAGTCAGGCTTTATTGACTTTGAAGAACATATAAATGAAATATCTCCCTATCTGGAAGACACTCTATTCTATGTGGTTTTAAGTTCAACAATCCATCGATATGAAATTAAAAACGGAAAATTACTATTTGAAAGAACTCAAGATCTAAATTTCGATCTTTGGGATTATAATTTTGGAAAATATTTAACGGCAAATTATCCATCAGAAAAGCAACTCATTGCTGATTTTTACACCGAAGAAATCAGTGAATTAATACGATTCCATCTTGAATTAACTGATGATGAAACTGATCCAAAAGACTATTATGACAAAGAAGAATATGAAGAGGTCTTAACTAAAATTAATGATTATAAAGAATACATTTCAATCGAAAAGTTTAAAGAATTAGAAGACTGGCTGAAAATTCAAATTGATTATTACAAATAAAATCACAAAAATGAACAACAACTTTACAATAGACGATTTACAGGATATATGGCAGAAAGTAAGCATTCTGCACAACGGACAAACATACGGCGGACAAAACAAAAACCAAAAAATAGAATACATCAATCACATCGGAAGTGTGGTATTTGAAATCATCAATGCTTCTAAAAATACTCCTGATTTTAATTTTGATCTTGCTATCAAATGTGCGTTTTTGCATGACACCATAGAAGATACAGATTTCCCAATCGAGGATCTCGAAAAAGAATATGGCAAAGAAGTGAAAGAAGGTGTTCTTGCTCTCACAAAAAATACGGAACTAGAAAAGCAACATCAAATGATCGACAGCTTAAACCGAATAAAGCAACAGCCCAAAGAAGTCTGGGCCGTTAAAATGGCGGACAGAATCTGTAATTTATATGCTCCACCCTATTTCTGGAACGAATTGAAGAAAAAGAAGTACCTTGAAGAAGCCAAAGTTATCTATGAACACCTGAAAGAAGGTAATGAATACTTGGCTAAAAGATTATACGAAAAAATAGAGGCTTATAAAAACAAATGATTAAGATTGAAACACATACTCTTGCAGGACAATTTGATATTGAAATCAAGAAAAACGAAAATTTTTATACCCTTTTAATTATTGCATCCAAATCACAATATTTCAAAGATCACAATGGTAAAGTCTGGAGTGGAAAAATTATCGAAACAGAAAAGCTTTTTGAGATCACAAATCTTATAAAAGAGTGTTACAGAAACCCTTCTGTTCCCAAAAGAATAACGATTCTTGACGGAAGATCTATCAAAATCAATTTAAAAGATGATGAATCTCAAATTACATTAAAACTGATAGACATCGATGAAAACACAAACGAATCTGAACTGATACTGAAAATTAAAGAGCTTATAAACGAGGTAATTGGTCATAGCACAACATTAAAGGATTATTTAGATGTTTTTATGTATTAGCCTTCTTAAATTAATGCAAATTCATTTTTATTAAATTATGACATACAACGAATTTTATAACAGCATCAATCTTAACAACAATATCGAAAAAAGAGATATGGAAACTTATCTTCTGGCTTTATTGAAGATTGCAGAACAGCTAAAAGAACAACCTTTGACAGCCGATTTATTATCGAAAATTCTAATGGATGCATTTACTTCGGAGCCGAAACAATTTGATACAGACTGGTTAAAGATTATAAAAGCACCAGACGAAAAAAAATTCATCAATTCAAAGACAGGTTCTTCATCCGGCGGCGAATATAATTATACAATTGCCGTTATAAAATTTCAGATTGCAGAGCTGCATAAAATGAAAGGAAAACAGCTGGAAGATGAATGGCGTCATTTTGGAATCGATTCTGAAACTGGCAACCGATGGTATAATTTTGAACCGGATTCTATTTTGGAGTGTGGCATGAGATGTTACTTAGACCACGGTGATGATGAAAGTAATGATGAAGAGTTTGAAGTAAGCTGGCTAACTCTAGGAGATTTGCTTGAAATGGGAAGAATTTACGAATAGCAGACTGGTGAAATTAAAAATAAAGGCTGTCGTTACAACAGCCTTTTCATTAATAATTATAATAAACATTTGTGTCATACTGAAATAACGTTTAGAAAAATTCCGGTTTGGATCTTTACAAAACATGAAGAATTAATTTCTTAAAAAAATATGATCTTCTTACCTTGTCATCTGTAAATAAACTTTCATTATTCACTTAAGAACATTTCCTATTATTACAGTACTTTTTTTAAATTGTTAATTTCTGTAATTCTTATATGAAGCTTTTCAGATTTTGGGAAACAGTCTTTTCCACTTTGCAACAGAGTTTCTGCTTACTTTGAAATAAGCCGCAGTATCATTATTATTCATATTATTGTTTTTCTGATACCGAAGAATCTGCAGGATAGCTTCATCATCGTACGCCCGGAACTTCTTGTTTTCTTTTTCATCAGGAATTTCCTTTTCATCAAAAATTCTCTTTTCCAGTTCAAGGATATCCATTACCGAAAGCCTCGGTTTATTGAGTAACGCTTCGCATTTATCTTTTTTATTACGATAACGCATTTCCAGAATATCAGTATATATTCTCTTGTAATCAGGTGAATTTATTCGGAACTCGGGATGTTGTACTTCTCTATCCATCTGTATAAGGTTGTTTTAGGAATTTTATACTCTTCTATGATTTCAGCTTTTGTTTTTAAATTCTTATTCAGTAATTCGAGAACAAAACTGATAATTTCTTTAGTATAAATATTTTTCCGGTAAGCGGGCAGCTTCTGCTTTTCGCTTGTGCCTGCTTTACTTTTTCCGGAAGGAGAAAAAAGAATAATATGCTGTACATATATCCTGAAAAAATCATACTTAAGCAATTTGCTCCATCTCAAAAGAACATGGGTATCTATGCTTTTCTTTTCGTACATAGAACAAATTTCTTTCTCGGTGCATTTCATGAATTTTTCTATTCTGTACATTTCTATCCCTTTTTCATTCACCACCTCGCGAATAATTTTTCCTATATGAATGTTTTTTATATCTAAAGACATAATTTTTTAAATCTGCTATTTGTGTTATTTACCTTCTTGTTTTTTTATCAAAGTCATTTACTAAGTCAACATGAAATTTTTGCATTATTTCATTTTTACAATCCTTGCTTGTTTTGTACAAATATAGATTCTGATATAAATTAAATAGTAAAAATCACAATATTTTTCAATTTAGCTTAAATTAAATAAATAACTGATAAACAACTATTTAAATAAGCTATTTTGTAAATCCAGCGAGTAAAAGTATCTTAAAATACAATTCACCTAAAAAAAAATCTCTGAAGAGTAAAATTTGCAATAAATATAGTTTCCCATTAAAAATATTCAAATCTTATAATTATTCACTAATTTTTGAATTTATTAAGCATTTGAAATTACTAAAAAATCCATTTGCGTTTTATTTTTCAATTCTGAAAAAATTACGAAATTTTTCATCTGTGCATTAATAAAAACTAAATAAAAATCATATCAGTTAATGCACAGCATAGCCGTTCTTTTTTGAGTAGCTTTTTTGATATTCGAAGCCGGCAAGATTAAGAATTAATGCCAAATTTCTTTATAAATTAAGTTTTTAAAAGTTAAAAATTCGATGCATAATTTTATTGAAAATTTTAGACTAAAAAATTATTTTGAACGTAACATTTTGATTATCTTTAAGTAAAAAAAGAATGAAAAAACTTTTACCATTTGTATTATCAGTTTACAGTATATGTAACGCTCAGACAACCGTCACAAAATCCTTTAACGATCCTGTTTCCGGAGATAATGCCAATTATCTTACGGCCACCGGAACTCCAAATAATTCCGGAACAGGTGCGAATATAACTTTTAATAATTCTTCGTTGGTGTTAGGCAGTTCTGCACCCGGAGTTTATTCTACTCCTTCAGCTTCTGAAATTTCTACCTTCCCTGCTTCTACTTTGAAACTAACCGGAAGTCCCAATACAGTCTATTATAAACAATCGGCTTCAAAACTTGAAATTACGGGTCTTATAACAACAGATGCCACGCTTAATTTATCTGCCAATAACGGAACGTTTATTTCTTATCCTGCGGCTTACGGATATAACGAGACCGATCAGGCACAGGGAACATTCACCTCAACAACCGCCAACGGTCTTTGCAAGGGAACTATAACGCTTGCAGCCGATGCATGGGGAACTTTACTTCTGGCTTCATCCTCCTTTACCAATGTTTTAAGAGTAAAATCTGTTCAGAATTTCAATCTTTATCTTCCGAATGATACTTCTTTTGTATTTCCTATAGGCTCCATTGTTAATACTTCGTATTCATATTATGGAAGCACCTATAAATTCCCTCTCCTTACAACCAATGAGACGGTGGTAAATATTCCGGTAGCGGGAATTAATAACCAGACCACAAGCTCTGCTCAGGCTTTAAGTACAATAGTATTGGCAGCCGGAGATTCCTCTGCCAAAGCAAAAGGATTAAAAATTTATCCGAATCCTGCAGATGATTTTATTAATCTTAAAGGAGATACTGAAAATTACGCAACAGCAAAAATTTACAGTTTAGATGGAAAACTCATAAAACAATCGGATCTGAAATCCGGAAAAGTACAGGTTTCTGATCTTCCGCCAGCTTCCTATTTTATTGAAGTTTCTGGAAAAAACAGTAAACCTGAGGCAGCGAAATTCATTAAGAAATAAAAACTTTTAGATAAAAAACAAAAGCCGCCCGAAAAATTTTTCGGGCGGCTTTATAATAATTAGATATTAAAACCGGCAAGTAATAATGTATCATCATCATTATTCACCCTGATCTCCCGGTTTTCGTACAGTAATATGATATTTTCTAAACTTAGAAGGAAATATTTCCTTATCTATTATATATGATGCAACTCATATAGGTTTGTGGATAAAGATGTAAAAATATAGTATTATTTATTTTTAATCCGCTACCTTTAGAGTTATAAATTCATTCTAGAAAATAAGTATATTATCACTTTTAAATGACGTTTTTTATTGAGAAAATTCATAAGAAACATACATCTGTCAGGAACAGCAGGACTGAGTATTTTATTCATAAAGTTTACACGAAAGATAAAAAAGTATTAAATATTTTGTTTATAGATCACAAATAAAATTTTTCAAATGACAGGTAAAATTATTGGAATCGGTAACTGTATCCCTTCCGAAACTATTGATAATTTATTTTTTAACAATCATATTTTTTTAGACGATAAAGGTGTTCTCTTAAAAGATGACAATTTCTCACTTACCGAAAAATTAAAGAAAATTACAGGTATTGAAGAGAGAAGATACGCATCTCAAGATCAGGTTACTTCAGATCTTGGATTAATTGCTGCAAAAGCCGCCATAAAAGACTCAGGAATAGATCCGGAAACTCTCGATTATATTATTTTTGCCCATAATTTTGGCGATGTACGCTACGGAACCGTGCAGTCGGATATGGTTCCGAGTCTTGCAGCGAGAGTAAAACATCTGCTTAAAATTGAAAATAACTTCTGTGTTGCTTATGACGTTCTTTTCGGATGTCCCGGCTGGATTGAAGGAGTTATTCAGGCAAATGCCTTCATCAGAGCAGGAATGGCAAAAAGATGTCTTATTATTGGAGCCGAGACATTATCCAGAGTGGTAGACATTCATGACAGGGACAGTATGATCTATGCAGACGGAGCGGGAGCAGTTGTATTGGAATATAACAATGAGGATAATTCAGGCATACAGTCTCATCTTTCAGCTTCTTATACTCTTAAAGAAAAAGACTATCTGTTTTTTGGCAAATCATATGATAATGAAGCCTGTCAGGATACAAAATATATAAAAATGGAGGGCAGAAAAATCTATGAATTTGCGCTTGTACATGTTCCGGATGCCATGAAAAAATGTCTTGATGAAAGTAAATATACCATTGATCAGGTTAATAAAATTATCATCCATCAGGCAAATGAAAAGATGGACGAAGCCATTGTGGAAAGATTTTACCGCTTATACGGATTAAAAATGCCCGAAAATATTATGCCTATGGTGATCCAGAAACTCGGAAACAGCAGCGTGGCAACCATTCCTTCTCTTCTTACCATGATCTTAAAAGGAGAACTGGAACAGCATCAGATCCAGCAGGGAGATATTGTTTTGTTTGCTTCTGTAGGAGCAGGAATGAACATTAATGCTTTTGTTTATAAATTTTAAAATAAAAGATTATTAATTATTCTGGCGTTTATGTTTTTGTAATTCTCTTTCAATCTCATTAACTTCTGTGAGCGGAAGAAGGTAGTTGTCTTCAATGTAATCGATAAGATTTTGATGGGTATGCCTGTTCATCTTTCTGATGAAAAGGTGGTTTCCCGACTTCAGAGATTCTATAAAATGTTCTGCATGAAGGTCTTTGCTGAAAAAAGTCTTTTCAATAACGGCTCTTTTGTCATCATTCACAATAATATCCGAAAAGTCTGTATTCATTAAAACCGTCTGGAAGAAAGATTCCGCCGGAAGCAGCGTATGCAGATAATAATCTTCAAAATCCATAACCCTTTTATTATTGGTTAAAAAAACACAGGTTTCCCTTGTAAACATAAACCATTTCCCTCCAATGTAAGGCACAACGCCTTTCATAAACTCTCTTTTATAGACATAGGAAGAAATTTTGTGGGTAAGTTCCGTAAAGTGATTTTGTATTCTCTGAAGTGTATCTGGTCTGTAAAACTTTTGGTCGTAATAAAAAATATAATTTCTGCCTTTATTAGCAGTAAGAAACTGCCTGATAATATTTTGCGATTTCAAAGGAGAATCTTCACCGCTTAAATTAATAAAGTAGTCCCACTCAATGCTTGCATTAAGAAGATATTCCATCGCATTAAGTTCTGTCTGGATCATGCTGAAACCTCCGGAAACAATGTTTACACTTTCTAAAATATATACATTGGGAAACCGGACGAGGTAATTCTGTATTTCCTCCGTTAATTCTGCTTTTGCCTTCCGGTCTATATGTATAAGATAGAACTGATCTCTGGTATAAATCTTTTCAAACATTTCTTTAAAGACATCCTGCTTATGATGGATCATAATAAAATATGCGATTCTTACCTGCTTTAAAGATCCGGAAGGAGATTTTTGTGGATATGCCAGAATTGCATCTGCGTATTTTTGCATAAAGATTAGATTAAAATTATCGGCATTATGCAAACAATTCTGTTATGCGTGAAAGGTAAGAATAAAATTTTGATAATCAATTAATTAAATTAAAGAGTATTCGCTTATTTTATCTTATATTTGCAAAAGCATTAATAAAACAGGTTTCTGCCTTCGCTATTCTGTAATAGTTTAAGATCACAATTTTTCTTTCAGTTTGCTTTTTCAGCCACCCGATTATCAGAGCGATTTCAAGTAGAATTCAGCATTTTTTTATTTGAAAGATGATATGTCATTGTGTGCTGTTCACATTATTTTACTAAAATAATATCAACGCAATACAATAGAACATTGAGATAACAGCAATATAAAACACTGTTTCTCAGCCAGAACCTATTCAAATTCTTAAAATGAATTTGCTTACCATAACGGGAAACCGAAATTAATATGATCAGTTTTAAAAATTTAAATTTAATCAATCCTATTGTAAGAGCTGTTACAGAAGCCGGATATTCAAAGCCAACCGAAATACAGGCTTCTGCAATTCCACATATTTTAGCAGGAAGTGATATTCTAGGGTGCGCACAAACGGGAACAGGAAAAACAGCCGCTTTTGCGATGCCTATCCTTCAGCTTCTGAAAAGACAGACACCAGAACATAAATCAATCAGGGCATTGATTCTTACGCCAACACGCGAGCTTGCCATACAGATAGAAGAAAACTTTAAAATATACAGTAAATATTTACCCCTTTCGCAACTCTCTATTTACGGAGGTGTATCTGCCGGAGCACAGCTTTCAGCTCTCAGAAAAAGAGTGGACATTCTGGTTGCAACTCCCGGAAGATTACTGGATCTTGTAAACCAGCGATATATTGATCTTTCCAAAATTGAAATATTCGTTTTGGATGAAGCAGACCGGATGCTTGATATGGGATTCGTAAATGATGTAAAAAAAGTTATTCAGATGCTTCCTAAGAAAAGGCAGACCCTGTTCTTTTCTGCAACCATGCCGGAAAGTATTAAAAATCTTTCGGAAACAATCCTGAATAATCCTGAAAAAGTGACAGTAAATCCGGTATCTTCTACAGCAAAAAGTGTACAGCAGTCTGTCTACTTTGTAGAGAAAAAAGATAAAACAGGGTTACTCATTAATATTCTTCAAGATAAAGGACAAGAGCGTTCTCTTGTTTTTACCAAAACGAAATATATTGCCAACAGACTTGTTGAACAGCTGGAAAGCGCAGGAATTTTTGCTATGGCAATCCACGGAAACAAATCTCAGACGGCAAGACAAACTGCTCTCAATGATTTTAAGAACAGCAGGATAAATGTTTTGATCGCCACCGATATTGCAGCACGAGGAATAGATATTGATGAACTTCCTAACGTGATTAACTATGAGCTTCCCAATGTACCTGAAACCTATGTACACCGGATCGGAAGAACCGGAAGAGCGGGAGCTGAAGGAACAGCAGTTTCATTTTGTGACGATCAGGAACGTAACGATTTAAAAAACATTCAGAAACTGATAGGATTTACAATGCCTGTCATTTCGTTTCAAAAATAAAATCTGTGAAGTCGACAGATTTATAATACCATAATTTTAATACCCATTACCATGCAACAAGGCACAGTAAAATTTTTTAACGAAGCAAAAGGCTTCGGATTTATTTCTCCTGCAGACGGAGGAAAAGACATTTTTGTACATTCTTCAGGATTAAGCACCAGAGAAATTCGTGAAAACGATAAAGTAAGCTTTGATGTACAGAAAAGCGAAAAAGGATTGAACGCAGTTAACGTTAAGTTAGTTTAGTCCCATCATCTGATGAAAAAATTTTCTAACATAATTTTACATGATAATCTGTAAATTCATATAATGTTTGACGGTATTAAGTAGATTTACTTTTTATTTTATTATGTTCATCTGCCTCTTGTGTTTCACAAGAGGTTTTATTAATTTTATAGGCAGCGAATAAATTTACCAAATACAATAATAAACAATTATAAATTTAAAATTTTTTAAATAAAAAATAAATTATTAAAAGAACATTTTGTTTTTCACACAAAAATCTATCATTTCAATTTTTGCCCGCTTTTTGCTTTTTGAAAAATATCAACCACTAAATATTAGATCATGAAAAAATTTATCTTCCTCCTTCCCTCTTTTATCTTTTCTGGATTTTCGGCACAGGAAACTACTATTCCTGAAACTCCGGCTAAAAAGGATGTTATTAAAATGACAGTTTCTGAAACCCCAGATAAAATGAACATTATCAAGACAAATGTTACAGCATATGTTTTCAGAAACATCAATCTGTCTTACGAAAGAGCCTTTAGTAAACGGTTTTCCTTAAATATGGGATTTGGAACCATGCCTGAAGGAAAAGTTCCATTTATTAATGCATTTCTCAGCGATAAAGACGAAAAAAGATTTCAGAACCTTGAAGTGAAATCATTCAATTTTACAATAGAACCCCGCTTTTATCTGGGAGCAGGCTACGGAAAAGGATTTTATGTAGCGCCTTATTACAGATACTCTAAAATAACTTCCAATACGTTTGATTTTTACTATGATTATACATTCAGCGGAACAACCTACCAGATTCCATTGAAAGGAAACGGAAGCGCACACGGAAACAGTGGCGGCGTAATGGTAGGTGTACAGTTTTTCCTTACACCAAGCAAAAATCTGATACTGGATTTCTGGATCGCAGGAGCGCATTACGGAAAAGGACAGGGTGATTTTACCATGACGAGTGATGTGATCTTAACCCCCGATATGCAGGCTCAGCTGAAAAAGGAAATTGAAGATCTGGATATTCCGTATGTGAATTACACGGTAGAAACCAATGCAAACGGCGCTAAAGTAAATGTAGACGGACCATGGCTTGGTTTCAGAAGCGGACTGTCTCTGGGATATCGGTTTTAAAAAATTTTATTTAGCTATTTTAAACCGTTCTTTCCGGAGAGCGGTTTTATTTTTTTATATTAGTCTGAAATCAACACCGCATGTATTCATCTCACGTTTCTGTTCACTATGCTATTCAGTTTGTTTTAGGATACAGGTATTTCATTAAATATGATAAATTATCTGAAAGTTCTTTAAACTGTAGTGAAACGAAAGATTTTTACAGACAGTTCAGACAAAAAGGCGCATTAAACTTAGCATTGATTCCACAAAATAAAATAGAAGAAAATTTTATTGTCAGAAAATTTTCCCGCTTTGATCATAAACCATTAGTTGAGGTCATCTATTCCGGATATTCGGAATACTTTCATATTTCGCACGAAAGAATTGTCCCGATAAAAAATTACAGAAAACAGTTTATCCTGAAAACAAAAGATCATCTGTACGAAAAAATTTACAACATCATTAAATATTATTATGAGAGTTCTTTAATAGAAGCTAATGATCCCATGTATCAGCATTTTTACGCAAGTGCATTCTCTCATCTTACCGGCAAAACTGAGGATGATATACCTGAAATTTTTCTACTGATGGATGAAAAAAACTATCATCTGATGATGGCAATGTTTAGCATCAAAGGTGTTGGAAATATGGAAATGCATAATGGATTGCAGGGAATGAAGTTATTACCCGAAGACGAAAATTTAAGGACATATATGCTTCCTGAATTGGGAAGTCAGTTTTTGTATACCATTTTCAGATAAATTAAATCTAAAATACTTTTCACAATTAAAGAAAAGAAATATCTTTCCTGTATGAATTCATCACAAATCACCACCGCACAAAGAATCAAAGCGATTGTAGGCGGATCAATCGGAAATCTGGTAGAATGGTACGACTGGTATGCTTACGCTGCTTTTGCCATTTATTTTTCAAATTCTTTTTTCCCGGATTCCGATATGACGGCGCAGCTTTTAAATACAGCCGGAATTTTCGCTGTCGGTTTTCTGATGCGACCTGTCGGAGGATGGCTTTTCGGAAGTATTGCCGACAGAATCGGGAGAAAAAAAGCAATGACGCTTTCCGTTTTGCTGATGTCTTTCGGATCTTTACTGATTGCTTTAACGCCCACTTATAAAACCATCGGTGTTTTAGCTCCTCTCCTTTTGCTGATCGCAAGATTGCTTCAGGGACTGAGTGTAGGTGGAGAATACGGTGTTTCGGCAACCTACCTCAGCGAAATGGCAACTTCAGACCGAAGAGGATTTTATTCCAGCTTTCAGTATGTGACTTTAATTGGCGGACAGTTAATTGCATTGGGAATTCAGCTGATCTTACAGAAATTACTTTTAACGGAAACCCAGCTGGAAGATTGGGGATGGAGAATTCCTTTCGTAATCGGAGCCTTGCTTTCTGTTATTGCTTTATACCTGAGAACCAATCTTCATGAAACCGAAGCTTTTGAGAATAAAAAAGATCTGGGTGAAAAGAAAAAAGGAACTTTAAAGGAACTGCTTAAACATCCGAAAGCCTTAATTACGGTTGTCGGATTAACATTAGGAGGAACACTGGCTTTCTACACCTACACTACATACATGCAGAAGTTTCTCGTAAATACCGTTCATCTTACCAAAGAAGAATCTACGCTGATTTCCTTCATCTCTCTCTTTATTTTCGCCTGTCTGCAACCTGTTTTCGGAGCGCTGTCGGATAAGATCGGAAGAAGACCATTACTATTAGCTTTCGGAGTTTTGGGAACTGTCTTCACCTACCCTCTTCTGAATGCTTTAAGCCATACAACCTCTATGTGGGGTGCATTTTTTCTGATTATGTCTGCTTTAATTATTGTAAGCGGCTATACTTCTATTAATGCGGTTGTAAAAGCAGAACTTTTTCCTTCTGAAGTAAGAGCTTTGGGGGTAGGATTACCTTACGCTTTAACGGTTGCTATTTTCGGCGGAACTGCAGAATACATCGCACTTTGGTTTAAACAGGCGAATGTGGAACATTATTTCTACTGGTACATTACTGTCTGTATTTTCTTTTCTTTTGTAGTGTACGCCACAATGAAGGATACAAAGAAAACCTCAACGCTGGATAAAGATTAATTGATGATAAAAAAAATTCGGCTCAGGTTCCCTGAGCCGAACTTTTTATTTTAATGATAAGCCTGCTTAAATTTCTCTAAAATATTGTCCAGATTATGCCTCTGAATATAAACACTCTTCACATCTTCATACCTCGGCGATTTATAAAAAACTTCGTGGAAATCCATACTGCCGTTTCCTACTTTTACCACTTTCTGTACTTCGATATTCAACTTTCTTAATTCGTCTTTAAAAACCTGAAATTCATCTTGTATATTCTTCATCTATATTTTTGGATTTAATTAAAACTATCTCTTTACATCAAACACCCTACCAAAACAAGGGGGT
Organism: Chryseobacterium sp. MMO-72; assembly: GCF_037146035.1. NCBI lineage: Bacteria > Pseudomonadati > Bacteroidota > Flavobacteriia > Flavobacteriales > Weeksellaceae > Chryseobacterium > Chryseobacterium sp. MMO-72. The sequence continues at coordinate 272,153 of NZ_JBBCWG010000001.1, read as the reverse complement.
CGTGTTTAAATTCTGAATAAAGTTAATGAAATATTCCATACAAACATAAGATTTAGACAACATTTTAATAAAATATTTACGACAATCTAAATTATTTTATAATATATATACATTTTTAACAGATTTAACGTTTAAATAAATAATTTAAAAACTTAATAACAATGACGCTTAAAACCGCTTTTACCGTAGCACTTTTATTACTGTTTAATTTTTTCAGAACCCAGAAGCCGGAATTCAAAGCTCCCGATTATGCTTCCATTCAGAAGAACATAGAAGATAAAAAGTCGGAGTTTTACTATCCCGATCTCCTGAAAAAACTAAAACAGAACGATACACTCATTACCCAGGAACAGTACCGCCATCTCTATTACGGATATACCTTTCAGCCAGATTATGAACCGTATAAAATCGACGATAATCTTGAAGAAATGACGAAATTCTACCGTGGAGAAATATCTGATAAAGATCTGCCAAAAGGAATTAAACTGTTCAGACAAACTCTGGAAAAAAATCCTCTGGATTTAAGGGCAATGAATTATCTCGCTTATATGTACCATCTCACCAAAGACGAGGTGACAGCAAAAAAGATTTCACGTAATTTTCACGGATTACTGGAAGCATTTCTTTCCAGCGGAGACGGAATGACGTGTGGAACAGGCTTTCATGTAATTTCCATATCTCATGAATATGTACTCATGAATATGTTTGAAATGGAAGCCCAATCGCAGAGTTATGACGGAATGTGCGATTATCAGGAGTTTGAAAAAGGCAAATATAAAATTGCCGGATTATACTTTAATGTGAGTAAACTTTACGGGAAAATGTCCTTCAAAAGATAGATTTGTTTACTTCTTATGCAACTGTAAAAGATACAAATGATGAGGAGTATTATTTTCTTTGAGAAAGTCAATATACTATCCTATTATTTATCAGCAGGTTTAGCTACATTGGCAGTGAGGGTCTAAGTTTGATGAAACAAGTTTGATGAAGTTGTTTAAAGTAAAAGAGTTTGCTCCTTTAGGAGCAGAATCTGTGTAGAAATAAGAATACATCCGTCATCAATCCATAGGATTGATATCTTAAATACGATAAATTTTCTATAGATAGCGTTCCTACGGAACGCAGAACGCCTTTCGAATATGCTGTTTACACAGATAAAACTCTATAGAGTTTTCTACCATTTTACTTTAAACAACTTTGGTGTTAAAATTTTAATTTAGCATTTCTAAAAGTATTTCGAAATGACCAATAAAAGCCACTGGGAAAATGTCTATGAAACAAAAACCCCTGAAGAAGTAAGCTGGGCGCAGAAAAAACCGCAGACCTCACTGGAACTCATCAGATCTTTAGGATCGGATAAAAGTGTAAAAATTATCGATATTGGCGGCGGAGACAGCAATCTGGCAGATTTTCTTCTGGAAGAGGGCTACGAAAACATAACCGTTCTTGATATTTCTGAAAAAGCTTTGGAAAGAGCAAAACGAAGGTTAGGGAAAGACGCAGAAAAAATACATTGGATTGTTGCAGACATCACCGCCTTTACTCCTGAAGAAACGTATGATATCTGGCATGACAGAGCAGCTTTTCATTTCCTTACCCGTTCGGAAGATATTTCAAAATATGTAAGAATTGCAGAAAAAGCGGTTTCGAAAAACCTTATTGTAGGAACTTTTTCTAAAAACGGTCCGAAAAAATGCAGCGGACTTGAAATCTCGCAATATGATGAAGAATCGATGAATTCTATTTTTGAAAACAGCTTTGAAAAAACAGATTGTATCACAGAAGATCACACTACCCCTTTCAGCACTGTCCAAAACTTTATTTTCTGTACCTTTAAAAAGAAATAAAAACCGTAACCAATTTATAATTCTTAAAACTTATTCCTAAAAACAATCCGTGAATTACTTTCTGAGATTTAAACATGATATCTCCGCTTTTTTACAGTTCATGAAAAAGCCCGATGATCTGCAGACAGCACTTTCTTCCAAAAGAAAACTTCAGCTCATCTCTAATCTTCTGATTATTGAGATCGTTTTCTTTTTGATTGTCGTACTTCCTCTAAACTATCTGGCGGAAAAATGCATTACTCTAAAACCATCCGATGCTTTTGAAAATTTAACATGGCTTCAGGCAGTCTTTTTAATGGTAATTTTTGCTCCGCTTTCGGAAGAATTTATTTTCCGGTATGTTCTTCGTTACAAAAAGTTCTTTTCACACTTTATCAGCAGGGAAAAATGGAACAGAATTTTTCCGTTTCTCGTTTATATTTCCTCAATCATCTTCGGATTGGTACATCTGGATAATTACGTGAATGATTCGTGGACTTTTTATGCATTGTCTCCCTTCATTGTGGCTTCTCAGTTATCGGGTGGACTTATTTTAAGCTACATTCGTGTAAGGCTGAATATTTTTTACAGCATGCTTTATCATGCGTTATGGAATCTTCTGTTCGGAATTTCTATTCCTTGCATCATGTTGCTTTTTACGTCTCCTTTTGCTGAAAAAACACAGGATTACGATATAAGAATTGAGCAGAAAGCTTTTATAAATGACAACGAACCTGTATCATCTGAAACAAAAATAGTTGATGACAGAATATACAGCATTGAAACCAGACAATATTCACTTCAGAGTTTATTGGATCATCTTTACAGAAAAGATCAGTTTACTACAGACGAAGGCTTGATGAATATTCATTTCAAATCCGAAAAAGGAATTTCCAAGGATGAATTTTTGAAAATTTTACAGAAAGAATACGAAATCAAATAAAAAAAGGTTAAAACCAATCGATTTTAACCTTCTTATATCTACAACAAATTACTTCTTAGTTTCTTCTTCCAGTTCCACTTCATGTCTCAGTTGAGCTTTGTAAAGGGTGGAGTAATATCCGTTTTTGTCCAGAAGTTCGAGATGTTTGCCTTCTTCAACAATTTTTCCATGCTCCATCACAATAATTTTATCAGCTTTTTCAATGGTAGAAAGTCGGTGTGCAATAATGATTGACGTTCTGTTTTTCGTAATTTTTTCCGTGGCTCTCTGAATCAGTTTTTCACTTTCGTGATCGATGGAAGACGTGGCTTCATCTAAAATCAGAATCTTCGGATCAGACAGATAGGCTCTTAAGAACGACAGCAATTGTCTCTGCCCAAGAGAAATAGACGAACCTCTTTCGCTTACCACATAATCATATCCTCCCGGAAGCTGTTCGATAAATTCATCAACTTCAATTTCTTTTGCTCCTGCCCTTATTTTATCCAGTGTAATGCTTTCATCCCCAAACGAAAGATTTTCATAAATACTTCCGTGGAAAAGGAAAACATCCTGCAGAACAACTCCGATGTGGCTTCTTAAATTATAAAGCTCATAATCTTTCAGATCCACATCATCAATTAAAATATTTCCGGAATTAATATCATACAATCTTGTAATTAAACTGATGATCGTAGATTTTCCGGCTCCGGTTGCGCCTACAATTGCCACAGTTTCACCCGGATTTACTTTAAAATTAATGCCCTTTAATACTTCCTGCTTTTCATCGTACGCAAAATGTACATTTTTAAACTCTATTTTTCCGTCAAAATGATCTTTTTCCACTTTTCCGTTATTCGGCATGGCATTGTCTTCATCCATTAATCCTAAAACTCTTTCTGCGCCTACGATTCCTCGCTGAATGTTGTTGAAACGGTCGGCAATCTGTCGTAAAGGACGGATCAGCATCGAAATATACTGGATAAATGCAATCACAACTCCCGCACTGATTGTAATATATCCTCCGTAAAAAAGGATAAACCCGATGAAAAGCGAAGAAATTAATTCAACCACAGGGAAAAACAGAGAGAAGATAAAAACCGTTCTCAGCAAAGCACTCTTTAAAGTAATATTGATATCATCAAACTTTTTAAATTCCGCTTCCTGCCTGTTAAAAACCTGAATGATCGGCATTCCCGCCAGTCTTTCCTGAACAAAAGAGTTTTGGTTGGAAGTCCAGTTTCTTTCGTCTCCGAATGCCTTTTTCAGTCTTTTCTGGAAAAATCTTGTAATCACGACCATTAAAGGTAAGATAGCCAGTGTAATATAACTGAGATGAACATTGGTACTGAACATCATTACCAGTACAAAAATAATTCTCAGTACATCCCCGAAAACCATTAAAAAACCATCCGTATACACCGTTGCAATGGTTTCCACATCACCTACCGCTCTCGTCACCAACTGTCCGATCGGAGTTTTATCGAAGAAAGATGTTTTAAAATAAATCAGCTTATTATACAGCCTCTCTCTTATGTCTCTGATTACATTCTGCGAAATGAAATTGGAGAAATAAACCAGAAAAAAGTTTAAAATGGTTTCTGTGAAAACCAGACCGACCAAAAGATAAATATGCTTTAGCATCAGCGCTTTATCTTTCAGCTTGGTAATATCATTATCCACCACTTCCATGGTAAGATAAGGACGGTAAGTAGAAACTATTGCCAGAAAAATGGAAATCACTAAAGTAAGGATGAACCAAGAACGGAACTTCATTCCGATAAAGAACAGCCTCTTTACAATTCCCCAGGTATCTTGTTTTTTCATTGTACGAATTGAAGAAAAGAATTATATAAAATTCTATGCAAAAATAAGACTTTCAAATTTGTTTGCCTTTACAAGTTTGTGAAATACTCATGAAAAATTCAGATAGGTGTTATTTATGGTATAGATGAAAAACAATAATAATGCTCAATTTAAAACTAAGCAGAGCAAAAAACACAGATCATCGGAGATCTCCGGCGGCAAGATTTTACAGGTTCTTATCGTCGGAAGTTCCGACGGGGCAAACCCATATTCAGGAAAGCAAGTGTGAATGTCCGACAGGGCAAACCAATTTTGGGGCAGGCAAAAATGAACTTCCGACAGGGCAAACCAATATTCAGGGAAGCAAATGTGAATGTCCGACGAGGCAAACTACAAATTGTGGCCGAAATTCATTCTCTTCAAGTCCCGCAAAATGTTGTAATGCAAAGGCAAGTCTTTCGATTTCGTCCATGATTTTCGTTTTAAGTTTAAACAATAATGATGACTCTATACCAAGTCACCATCATGTATCACAATTCTTTTTTCCCGATTTCTTCAATTTCCAGAGAAGGTTTTTGGCGGGCTTCTTTTATAAATTTACTTTCCAGAAACATATAAACTCCACATACTGCGGCAACTGAAAGTAACCAGCTTACAAGATTAATTCCTGAAAAAGCCATAAAATTAGAATCATCCAAAGAATCGGGATCAGTAATTCCTACATAAATCCCATAAGAAAAACCGAAAACCAACTGCGTTCCTAAATAAATTCCAATGGCTAAAAGTCCGTAATGCCACTTCGTTTTTCCGAATTTCCCGGCAAGTCTCGCATAATATCTGTATGCAGCAATCAAAATAAAAATACCCATCATAATGTTATTAGTTTTTTTAATTATTTTTCATTTAAACACAAATTACACCCATATTTTTCACAAATGACTCAAATCTAATAAAGAAAATCGAAAATTATTTGTGGAATTTGTGTTTAAATATTACTCAAAATCATATCCCACATCCACCAAGTACAACCCATGCGCCGGTGCAGAAGTTCCCGCAGAATTCCGGTGTTTGTCTTCAATAACTTTTCTTACGTCTTCAGGCTGTAATTTTCCGGAACCAACTTCTACCATTGTTCCCACAATAGCTCTCACCATATTTCTCAGAAAGCGGTTCGCAGAAACGGTAAATTTCAGTTCACTTCCATGCTGCTCCCATTCTGCCTTGTACATTTTGCAGAGGTTGGTTTTATTGTCGGTATGTAATTTTGCAAAACTCGTAAAATCCTCATATTCAAATAAAATTTTACAGGCTTCATTCATTTTTTCGACATCCAAAGGTTTTCTCCAGTGCTGCCACGCCGATTCTTCCGTGAACGGATTTTTTTCAAGGGAAATATAGTATTCGTAGGTTCGGTAAGTAGCATCAAAACGTGCGTGAAAATCATCTTTTACAGGAAATATTCTTTTAATGGAAATATCCGCCGGAAGAAAACTGTTCAGCCTTCTCACCAGTTCCTGATCCAGAATTTTCTCCGTATCAAAATGAGCAAAAATCTTCTTCGCATGAACGCCCGTATCCGTTCTTCCCGCTCCCGTTGTCTTAATCTCTTCTCGTAAAATCGTGGAAAGTGCTTTTTCCAGCTCTTCCTGCACAGAAATAGCATTCGGCTGAATCTGGTAACCGAAATAATTCTTGCCGTTGTAGGAAAATTCTATAAAATATCTCAAGGTAATAAAATAAATATCTGTTGTTTATTTCTACATATAACTTAATTTGAATCAATATCAATTTGTATTTCTTCCATAAACGAAGTGGCTTTGTTTAACTTAAAAAAAGATTTGTTTTAATAAAACTTTGTTTAACCTTGCGAAAACTTAGACGCAAAGGCATACAAAGATTTTTATTTATCTACAATTCCCAAATATTTTAAAGATAAACAAAGGCATTTCACTTATTATAGAAAGACAAGTTAAAATGCACAGCAGATTATAACTCTACAAAAATACTTTAATTTGATGATAATCAATAACAGATTTTTTAAAATAAATATCGAAAAGTAGCTACCATAATCATCCAAATCCATGTGAAATTTCCTATTTTTGCAAACGTATGAAAAGATGGTACCTCTATCCTTTTTCCCTCGGTTATCACATGGTAACGGGTATCCGAAACACAATGTATGATCTGGGAATCTTTAAATCTGTGAAATTCAAAACGCCGATAATCTGTGTCGGAAACCTTTCTGTGGGCGGAAGCGGAAAATCGCCGATGGTGATGTATCTTGCACATTTCCTGTCTAAACATTACAGAACCGGTGTGCTTTCCAGAGGATACGGAAGACTTACAAAAGGATATGCTGTTACGAATTATGAAAGCAATTACAAAACAGTAGGCGATGAAGCCATGCAGTTGTTTGAACGCTTTAAAAACCGTTTTGTAATTGCCGTTTCCGAAGAAAGAGTTCCGGGAGCCAAAAAAGTAATCAGCGATATGGATCTTGATGTTCTGGTTCTGGACGATGCAATGCAGCACAGAGCGATAAAAGCAGGATTCAATATTATGATGACCGATTTTAATGATCCTTATTTTAAAGATCATCTTTTACCGGCGGGAGATTTAAGAGAATCCAGAGCAGGATCCAAAAGAGCAGATATCATCATGGTGAGCAAATGTCCCGATGAACTTACTGAGGAAACCAAACAGTATTACATTTCCAGAATAAGACCGGACCGTACCCAAAAAGTATTCTTTTCATCCATCGGATACGATGAAAATGTGTACGGAAGAGAAAAAATGCTTCCCGATAACAACCTGAATTATTACGACATTCTTTTAATTACAGGAATCGCGAATCCGAAACCTCTCCTCACCCATCTTGCAAAATTTTCGCAGAGGGTGAAACATTTAAAATTCAGAGACCATCATAATTTCACCGAAGCCGATATCAAAAATATTGTTGCGGAATATAAGAAACTAGGGGAATATAAATTGATTTTAACCACTGAAAAAGACTATGTTCGTCTGAAAAGTTTTGACTATCTTAGAGATATTGTTTACTACTGGCCGATCAATGTAATTATTGATAAAAAAGAAGAATTCAATCAAATCATCTTAGATTATGTTAGAAAAAATTAAGCAGACCGCAGATTTCGTTAAAAACATCATTAAAGAAACTCCCGATTTTGCCATTGTTTTAGGCTCCGGCTTAGGCAAGCTGCAGGATGAAGTGGAAGCCATTCATACTTTAGAATACACTGAAATTCCCAACTTTCCGCAGACTACCGTTGCAGGACACGGCGGAAAACTGATCTACGGAATTCTGGAAGGAAAAAAAGTTCTGATGATGAGCGGTCGTTTTCATTACTACGAAGGACATTCCATAGAAACGGTTGTCTTTCCGATCCGTGTTTTTTATCTGTTGGGAATTAAAAATCTCATTCTTTCCAATGCTTCAGGCGGAATTAATCCAAGCTATAAGATCGGCGATATTGCAATCATCCGGGATCACATTAATATGATGCCTGAACATCCGCTTCGTGGCAGAAACATCGACTCCTTCGGTCCCCGATTTGTGGATATGAGCGAACCCTACAGCAGAAAAATGATCTCCGTTGCACAAAATACTGCTTCTGAACAGAATATTACCGTACACCAAAGTGTGTATGTAGCTTTGCAGGGACCCACTTTCGAAACTCCCGCAGAATACGGAATGATTAAAGCCATTGGCGGAGATCTTGTAGGAATGAGTACCGTTCCGGAAGTGATCGTTGCTAAACATATGGGAATGGATGTTTTCGGTATTTCCGTCGTGACCGATTTGGGCGGTCCCGATATTGCCCACTCCGTTTCTCACGAAGAAGTTCTGAATGCAGCTAATACAGCCATGCCAAATGTAATTGCAGTGGTAAAAGGTTTGGTGAAAAATTATTCCTAAACCTAAGATTATTAACAATAAACTTGTGATAAACTAATTTCAGAATTAACCGCAAAAGGGACAAAAGATAATGTAAAGCGAATTTCCAAAATAATGAAAGAACTCAAAAGAATAAAAATCAAAGATTTTAAAAACTATTATGTTCTTTTTCATTGATAATAATCAACTTTAAATAAAAAATTTAGTAGATCTTTTGTGACTTTTGCGGTTAAATAAAAGTTTAAACAGACTTAATATTTGTCGATGTTTTCAGAACGATAGAATTTGTGAATTTTTTAATTGTAAATTCAATAGAAATATTCAATTCAATCAATTCTTATAAAGTCATCAAAAAATCAGTACAGATTGCACGGCATTGTCTAGATTTGCATACATAATTTTTTTGAACATGAAAAAACTGTTGTTACTATTAATGATGGGAATTTTCGGATTAGGCTGTTCTCAGCAGACCCCGAAAGTCCTGAAAAAAGGTTTCTCCAAAGAAGCTTTGGCGCAGAAACTGGAAGATGAAGACGGAAAAACAGTTACCATTCAGCAGATTCTCGATCAGCATAAAGGTAAAGTTTTGGTTATTGATTTTTGGGCAGGATGGTGCAGAGACTGTTTAAATGCGCTTCCGAAAGCCAGAGAACTGGAAGAAAACAATAAAAACATAGATTTTGTATTTCTATCGTTAGACCGTTCCAAAGAAGGCTTTGACAGAAGTCTGGAAAAATTTGAAATGAAAGACAAAGAGAACTACTGGTTTTCATCCGGCTGGAAAAACGATTTCAATAATTATGTTGATCTGAACTGGATTCCGAGATATATGGTGATCGATCAGAAATCCGCCATTGCAAAATATTACGCCATTACTCCGGAAGATCCTGAAATTCAGACAACAATTGATAAACTTTTGAAGTAATTCTTATTTTTACCGCAAAGTAAAACAAAGCTTTATTTTTTATATTGTCTATTATTTTAAGTTATACAAAGGCGCTTCGCTTAAATAAAGTAAGACAATATTTATTCAATTGTATTTCGAAAATAAGTGAAACGGCTTTGTTTTATCTTAAAAATATTTCATTTCTATAAATCTTTGTCTATCCTTCTTGCGATTAAATAAATTCAGGACAAAAGAAAATAATTAAAAATACAGGAATCCATATCTTTGCGGTATGGATTCTTCTTTTCCCATGCGCAAAATAATTCATGTTGATATGGATGCATTCTATGCTTCTGTGGAGCAGCATGACAATCCTGCATTGAAAGGAAAAGCAATTGCTGTCGGAGGCGGACATCGTGGTGTGGTTTCGGCAGCGAGTTACGAAGCCAGAAAATTCGGAGTCCGTTCTGCAATGCCCAGCAAAACGGCGAAAGAAAAATGTCCGCACCTTATTTTCGTACCTCCGCGCTTTGCACGTTATAAAGAAATTTCTAAAAAGATCCGTGAAATATTTTACGAATACACCGATCTGGTAGAACCGCTTTCTTTGGATGAAGCCTATCTCGACGTTACAGAAAATAAAAAAGGAATGGAATCTGCCAATCAGATCGCCAAAGAGATCCGTCAGAAAATTTTTGCCGAAACCGGACTTACTGCTTCCGCCGGAATTTCCGTAAATAAATTTTTAGCCAAAGTCGCTTCAGATATCAACAAACCGAACGGACAGAAAACCATTCATCCCGACAAAATTGAAGGTTTTCTGGAAGAACTTCCTGTAGAAAAATTTTATGGAGTCGGAAAAGTAACGGCTAATAAAATGTTCAGTCTGGGCATTTACAAAGGAAAAGATCTAAAGAAAAGATCCATTGAAGATTTAACAAGACTGTTCGGAAAATCCGGAGCTTATTATTACAACGTGGTTCGCGGAATTCATCATTCAGAAGTAAAACCGCACCGAATCCAGAAAAGTGTGGCGGTAGAAAGAACTTTTTTTGAAGATCTTTTTGATGAACAGCAGGTCAATGAAAAACTGGAAAGCCTGAGTGAAGAGCTTCACACACGTTTACAGAAAAATAATATTCTCGGAAGATCTTTAACTTTAAAAATTAAATACAAAGATTTCTCACTCTACACAAGAAGCATCACCAAAGAAGAATATTTTTCCTCTGCCGAACAATATCTTAAAACCAGTAAAAAACTTTGGGAATTAAGACCTTTTGATAAACCGGTGAGACTGTTGGGATTATCTCTCTCCCACCTCAACACTGAAGAAAAAAAACAGGTTTCTGTTCAACTAAAAATTCCGTTTAAAGAATTCGAAGACTGATAATCCGGATTTTTTCACTAAATTGTAGTAACCAAATTTACAATTTATGAATGAAACGATGATTCAGTATTTCCACTGGTATACAGAAGGAGACAGCAAACTGTGGAAAGAAGCAGAACAAAACGCAAAATATTTAGCCGGACTCGGCATTACCTCAGTCTGGTTTCCGCCCGCTTACAAAGGCGCAACAGGAGGTCATTCTATTGGCTACGACGCTTACGATCTCTATGACCTCGGAGAATTTGATCAGAAAGGAACGATTCCCACCAAATACGGCACTAAAGAAGATTATATTAAAGCGATAAAAGCGCTTAAAGAAAACAATATTAAAGTAATTGTAGATATTGTACTTGGACATAAAGGCGGAGGCGATGAACTGGAAACCTTTAAAGCATTAAAAGTAGACGAAGAAAACAGAGAAAAAATTATCTCGGATGAAATAGAAATACAGTCTTATACCAAATTCACCTTTCCCGGAAGAAATAAAAAATATTCTGAATTTGAATGGAACTTCACCTGCTTCAGCGGTGTGGATTATGCCGAAGGAATGGATTCGCAGATTTTTAAAATTAAAAATGAATACGGAACCGATTGGGAAGAAATGATCGATGATGAGAAGGGAAATTACGATTACCTGATGTACAACGATGTGGAACACAGAAATCCGTTCGTGCGCGAAGAACTGAACAACTGGGCAAAATGGTATTTTGATGAAACTGATTTCGACGGCGTGAGACTGGATGCCTTAAAGCATATTTCATTTGATTTTTATAAAGAATGGCTCACTCTTCTCCGTTCCAATACCGGAAAAAATATTTTTGCGGTCGGCGAATACTGGGCTCCCGGATATCTGAATCTCTTGCAGAAATACATAGAAGTTACAGAAGGATGCATGAGTCTGTTCGACAGTTCTCTACAGAATAGTTTCCATACCGCTTCCAACGAAGGAGCGTCTTACGATTTGCGGAGAATTTTTGACGAAAGTCTTACTCAGGCAGATCCGCTTCACTCGGTAAGTCTTGTGGATAATCATGATACACAGCCTTTACAGGATCTTGAAGCTCCTGTTGAAGAATGGTTCAAACCTTTGGCATATGCACTGATTCTGCTGAGAAAAGATGGTTATCCGTGTATTTTTTATCCGGATCTTTACGGAGCGCATTATGTGGATAAAGATAAGGAAGGCAACGATCAGGAAATATTCTTAAATAAAGTGGACGGTATTGAAGAACTTCTGAAAGCCAGAAAAAACAATGCTTACGGCGAACAGAGAGATTATTTTGAGGATGCCAATTGTCTGGGCTGGGTTCGTGAAGGCGATGAGGAACATTCCGGATGTGCGGTTGTCTTAAGCAATAAAGACGCGTACGAAAAACCGATGGAAATGGGTGAAAGATATATCGGACAAACGTTTTATGATGCTTTGGGAAGATTTGAGGATAAAATTACCATTGATGAAAACGGTTGGGGAAATTTCCCGGTTCCGGCAGGAAATGTGAGTGTATGGCTTGCTGAATAAGTCTGAACACGAATATCACAAATGGCTTTCACAAATGACTCGAATATTTTTGCAAATAGCACAATTTTAAATGAATCTATCTAAAATTACTTTGTGAATATTCGTGAAAATATTTGTGACATTTGTGTTTAAAAAATAAAACTAAACTTTTCGGAGTTCAAGAATTTCCGGTCGTTCTGAATGATCGGAAATTTTTCCTGTTCTTGCAAATTCCGCCCACAATGCGCGAAGTTTTTTTCCGTTTTCCTGAATGTGTTTCCACGGAACATCTTTTAAAAGTTCTGCCGATTTCCATGCTTCCTGATTTTCGAAAATCAGCGGAAGATCTGCACAGTGGGAAGCTCCGATGTAATTATTTTTCAGAATAGAATTAATTTTAAACTGATAAATATTTCCACCACCCGAAGCATAATTTTCAGCAAAAATCTTTGCCGGTTTTTCGTAAATGGATTCTGTTGTTTTACGAACGATTTTGTTGAGAATCTTTTCGTGAAGATAGGTGTAAAGTCCTTCCTGAGCTGTTTTTACATAAAAAGCTGTTTCGTCATGATTGGAACCGATTAATACATCATATTTTTTCGCATTCGCTTTCCATTCTGGTAAACTTTCCTGTTCCGTACATAAAGGGGCAAAACCATATTGCGTACAAAAAGGCATGGACGTTTTCAAACCATATTTTCTGAATGACGGTAAAAATTTCATGTATTCATCCACCATTTTCAGGGGATCTTTTTCATCTTTCAGGAAATCGGTCTTATTAAAAAATTCTAAAGACATTTTGCTTCTTTTCATCCTGAAACCAAGCGGTGCGCTGTGGATAATTGCCCGCTTAAACAGACCGTCAATTCCTTCGGAAATCATCAGATGTGCAATCGCATCGCCTCCCGAAGACTGCCCGAAAAGAGTAACATTTTCCGGATTTCCGCCAAAACTGTGAATATTTTTCTGAATCCATTTCAGGGATTCCATAATATCGAACAAACCTAAATTGGCTGGTCTTTCTTCGTTTCCACCTAAAAATCCAAAAAGTCCGAGACGATAACTTACAGCAACAACAATAATATGCTGTTCTTTTACCCAAACCGAAGGATCGGAAGTGGGAAGATCTCCGCAGCCGATTTCATAGGAACCTCCGTGAATCCAGACTACCACCGGAAGTTTTTCATTTTCTTCAAAATTTTCCGGACGGGTGACTGTTAAAAACTGAGGAGATTCATCGGGTTCGAAATGTTCTACATTCGTTTTCTGGATCAATCTTTCCAGCAGCGGACTAATGTGTTGAGGACAGACCGGTGTTTTATCCGGAATTTCGTGTGTCTGAATATCTTCTACAGGAACCGGCTTTTTATATCTTTCTGATCTCGCGTAACGGATGCTTTTCGCTTTGATCACCCCGTTCGTCTTTATTGCAGAGATTTTACCGATAGAAGTATGAAAAGTATGAATTCCTGTATTTTGTTGTGCCGTCATGATGAAACAATATTGGTCTGCTTTTTAAAGGTAGTGATTTCTTACTTTAACTTCACCTCAATATCTCTTTTTTGCGCTAATTTAACCAACAGATTTGCTCGTTGTACCCGTGGAAATTTATTTTTTAAACTAATTCAGTGTTTTGTATTCACTTGGAGAAACGCCTACTTTACTTTTAAAAAGTCTGGTAAAATGCTGCGGATATTTAAAGCCTAAATTATAAGAAATTTCACTGATGGACTTCGCAGAATCGAAAATCTGGTCTTTTGCCACATCAATCAGTTTATTGTGGATGAATTCCTGAGCGGAAACTCCCATTTCTTTTTTAATGAGATCACCAAAATAATTCGCGGAAAGATTAAGTTGTTCCGCAAAATAATTTACCATTGGAAAGCCTATATTTTTTGGTTTTTCGGAGGTGAGATAATCATTCAGAAGAGTTTCAAATTTTCCGATAACTCCCTGATTGATGTGATCTCTGGTGATAAACTGACGGTCGTAAAACCGCATACAGTAATTCAGGAACAGTTCGATATTGTTAACAATTAAAGATTTACTGTGTTTATCAATCGGCTGTTCCAGTTCATGCTTTATATTTTTAAAACATTCGAGAATAATTTCTCTTTCTTTTTCTGAAAGATGGAGTGCTTCATGCACTTCATAAGAGAAAAAATTATACTCTTTGATATTTTTTCCGAGATTAGTTCCTTTTAATAAATCAGGATGAAAAACGAGAGCAAAACCGGCTGGCTGAATGTAGGTACCTGCATTATAAATTCCGTACGTCTGTCCCGGAGCAATAAACACCAGTGTTCCTTCCTGATAATCGTAGCTGTGTTTTCCGTACTGCATATCGCCGCACATCACATCTTTTAAAAAGACCGTGTAAAAACCAAACTGTCTTACATGCTGACAAATAGGATCAGATTTGGAAAAATCGATTACACTTACCAAAGGATGTAACGTCTCGTGATTCAGCATTTTATTGTATTCTGAAACTGTATTGTAGATTTCAGTCTCCCGATTTTCCATGAAGTAAATTTTAATTGCTATTCAAAATTACTACTTTTAACCCTACATTTTATTCCGTCTGTAAAATTGGTACATCTTTCCGTAATTTATATAAGATGATTTGTTTTAAAAGGTTCGAATTTTGCAGCTAGGAAAATGAAGAATTTTCTATTCTGAATCAAACAGATTAATCAAAATAATTAATACTTAGCAAAAATGAGCACATTCACAGTAAAAGCTTACGGGGCAGAATCCAAAACTGCTGATTTACAGGAATTACATATCACCAGAAGAGAAGTAACCGCAAAAGATGTAGAAATTGAAATTCTATACTGCGGTGTTTGCCACTCTGATCTTCACACCGCAAGAAACGACTGGGGCGGATCAATGTATCCTGTAGTTCCGGGACACGAAATTGTAGGAAGGGTGACTAATGTAGGAAGTGAGGTTTCAAAATTTAAGGTTGGCGATCTGGCTGCAGTTGGCTGTATGGTAGATTCATGCGGCGATTGCGAAAGCTGCAAACATGATCTTGAACAATATTGCCAAAATGGTTTCACAGGAACTTACAACGGAGCTGACAAACATTTAGGAGGTCATACTTTCGGAGGATATTCTCAAAAAGTAGTTGTAGATGAGCATTTCGTATTAAGTGTTCCTGAAAACTTAGATTTAGCGGCTGTTGCTCCGCTTCTTTGTGCAGGAATTACAACATGGTCTCCGTTAAGACACTGGAATGTAGGTCCTGATTCTAAAGTTGCTGTTGTAGGTTTGGGAGGTTTGGGACACATGGCGATTAAACTGGCAAAAGGTTTGGGCGCTGAAGTAACATTATTCTCGCGAACTCTGGGAAAAACGGAAGATGCTAAAAAACTGGGAGCAGATCATGTGGTGATTTCTACGGAGCAGGATCAGATGGATGCTGTAAAAGGGAAATTTGATGTGATTATTGATACTGTTCCTTATGAACACGACATTAATCCTTACATGCAGACTGTTGCTTTAAACGGAACTCTGGTTATGGTAGGATTTGTAGGGGAATTCGAAAATGAAGCTCCAAGTACAAGACCGCTTATTTTCCAGCGTCGTTCGGTTGCCGGATCTTTAATCGGAGGAATTGCCGAAACTCAGGAACTTTTGGATTTCTGCGGAAAACATAATATTGTATCGGATATTGAATTAATCAAAATGCAGGATATTAATGAAGCGTATGACAGAATGCTTAAAAGCGACGTGAAATACCGTTTCGTGATTGATATGCAATCTTTGTAATTCTTTGTATATTGTTAACTAAGGCTCTCTTCGGAGGGCTTTTTTTGTTGGTGGTTTATGGTTTATGGTTTATGGAAATTAAGCTTTCTGATGGTTAAATTTTTCTGATGGTTAAATTTCTACAATGCTACATTTCTTAAATGGTCATATTTCCCTTCCATATGTTTAAATGCCCATTCTGCCATGGAACTGATAACGGGAATTAAACCTTTTCCTGCCTCACTCAGTTCGTAGGTTACGTGTGGCGGAACAACAGGTTTTGCGGTTCTGATAATCAGTCCGTCATTTTCAAGTTGCTTTAAATGCTGGATCAGCATCTTTTCTGTTACCGCAGGAATGGCGCGTTTCAGTTCGCTGTATCTTTTGTCTCCGTTGGAAAGATGATATAAAATTATCGGTTTCCAGAATCCGCCGATCTTTTCCATGACATACGTTACAGGACAGGAATCGAGTGCGTATTTTTTATTCTGCTGAATGGTGGATGTTTCTTTTATGGCTGTCATAATGAATACATACTTTAGGGTAAGTACTTGTATAAAAGTAAGTACAAATATACCTTTGTATCAGGAAATAAAAAAATAATTATCAACAAAAAAATAAAAATTATGAAAATCATCATCACCGGTTCATTGGGAAATGTAGCAAAACCTCTTGCAGAGCAATTAATTGCAGAAGGACATGACATCACCGTAATCAGCAGCAGCGAATCTAAAAAAAGTGAAATTGAAAATCTGGGAGCCAAAGCCGCTATCGGTTCTATTACAGACCTCAACTTTTTAGTTGAAACTTTTAAAGGAAATGATGCCGCGTTTCTGATGACTCCACCCAATATGGGATTTGAAAATCTTGTTGAAAACACAAAAAATGCAGGAAAGAATTACGCTGAAGCCATTCAACAAACCGGAGTTAAAAGAATCGTAATGCTGAGCAGCATCGGAGCAGATTCTCCTGTGGAAAACGGACCGATAAAAGGTCTTCATGCTATTGAGAAATTCTACAATGAGCTGGAAAATACATCCGTCACTTTTTTAAGAGCAGGATATTTCTACATCAATTTCTTTAATGACATTCCTCTGATTAAAAACGCAGGAATTCTTGGAGCAAATTATCCTGATCACACGGAAGTTCCATTGGTTCATCCCAAAGATATTGCAAAAGCTGCTGCTGAAGAACTGTTAAAAAGTTCTGAAGGTAAAAATATAAGATACATTGTGAGCGACGTTCGCAAAGCGCAGGATTTTGCAAATATTTTCGGAAATGCCATCGGAAAAGCGGAACTTCCGTGGGTAGAATTTAAAGATGAAGATTCTTTACACGGAATGCTTCAGGCAGGAGTTCCGCAGGAAATGGCAGAATTGTATACAGAAATGGGAAGAGGAATCCGTACCGGAATTGTTCAGAAGGATTTTATTGAACATGGTTCTGTAGTGGAGGGAGAAATTAAACTTGAAGATTTTGCGAAGGAATTTGCGGGTAAATTTAATGCTTAATGTTATTTTATAACTTTTTCTTTTGTCTTGAAACAAAGGAAACAAAAATTCAAGACTCGGAAACTTCCGCTAAAAATTAAAATTTAATTCTAAAATTCCCAAAACTTGTGCGAATTAAAGATTTGCCTTTTGATTTAATATTTGTCTCGCGCTTCAAACAGTGGGAATTTCTTAACGGACTAAATTTAAATTTTCTTAACGCTCCATTTTCCTATGTCATTTAATCATTACATTCAAATCAGTTTCGGCGAGCCAAAGGCTCGCCGAAACTTTTATCAATTGATTATTTAAATTTAACCTTTACATCAACCTTAATTTATTCCTTTTCTTTTAAAATTTGCTTCAGAACCTTCAGTTTTCCATCAATCGGCTGATCGATTTTTAAGCCTAAAATTTCTGCAACCAAAGGATAAACGTTGATGTTCTGAAATTCATCGATTACCATACTATTTTTGAATTCCGGTCCCCACGCAAAAAATGTGGCTTTCATCTCAGGAACCATCTGCGGATTGTAGCCGTGCTTTCCTACTGATGATTTTTTACCTTTTTCCAAAAATATTTTAGGAGCATTCGGAATTAATAAAATTTGCCCGATTCTTTTGTACCGATCATCTTTTGTTGAAAAATGAAGATATTTGGGAAGCTTTTTATCCAAGTAGACTTCGTAATCTTCTGTTTTATTGGCTTTTAATTCTTTATAAACCTTTTTAACCTCATCAGGATTTTTAACGTAAACCCTCAATAAAGTCTGCGAATTGTAAAAATCAAATCTTTCCTTATTAAAAAGCATTGCGGGAATTTCCAACGGGCTTCCTCCATCTACTTTTATCATTCCGTGATCTGAAACAAAGACAAAGTTTACATTTTGTAATCCTAAATCATGAACCTTTTTCATCAGTTCTCCAATGGCTCCATCCACCAGATGAACAGCATCTTCGGTTTCTCTGGAATCCGGACCGAAATGATGTCCGCTCGCATCAACTTCAGGAAAATACAATGAAATGAAATGTGGTCTTTTTTCCATTGGCAGCTTTAGCCATTCAATTACTTTATCCACTTTTTCCAGCGGTGAGAATTTTTCGTTATAATGGTAATAATAGGTTGGTCTGTTTCCTCCGGCATTACTTGCAGAACCTACCCACATTAACGAAGCGGAAAGCATTCCCTGTTTTTCAGCGAGTCCCCAAAGCGGCGTTCCGCCGTACCAGTTTCCGTCTTCAGCATTTTTCTTATCGCTCATGGCGTAACTTTCCTTCTTTTCATAATCGTAGAAATAATTATCGATCAGTCCGTGATGAGAGGGATACAATCCGGTAATCAATGTCCAGTGATTGGGAAAAGTAATGCTTGGATAACTGGGAATCATGGCTTTTGCCTGAATGCCTTCATTGGAATATTTCAACAGATTTTCTGCGTTGTATTTTTTAGCATAATCATACCGGAATCCATCGGTAGAAATCATGATGACATAAGGTTTTGTCTGGGCTTCAGCAGTATTGTACCGACCAGCAATTACAACCTCTTCTGTATCAACATTATCTTTTTGAGCAAAAACTGTCAGTGAAAAAATTAACAGTAAGAATTGAAGGCTTTTCTTCATTATTTATATTTTCTGCAAAATTAGGATCTAGAATCCTGAAAGAAAAGATTCTCCGGTTAAAAAAAGATTAAAAGTATTTTTTAGAATGAGTGTAAATAAAGAATATTTTATATTTGGATAAAATATCAAATATTGGAATTTTTACTGGATCTTTTAGGAAATTTTATTCGATGGATATTTATTTACCACTGCGATTCTGAAAGAATGAACGAGAAATACAGTTCCCATCCTAAATCTGAGGGATTAAAAAATACTTTAGCAGGAATTATATTAATCGTTTCTGCCACAATTATCATTTTATATTTTTCATAAAAGGTAATGTGGTCAAAAATAGTTGGTGTTTTTCACAAAAATAATTCGTAATATTTGGATGTTGATTGGAAGAGGAAATGAGCAATGCTGAGGAGCAACTCATCAGCAATACAATCAACGCTGTAAACAATAGTTTAGAGGATGGCTTTTGCCATCCTTTTTTTAAAAATTATTGGAACAGCACTATGGCTTAAAAACCTTTTACGAACGAGACTTACTGTTTTGCTTTCCCAAAAAAATCACATCCAGACTTTTTGAAACTCCAACAACGATATTTTTTGAATTTTCAGCTACAAAAAAAGTTTATTGAAACAAAGTTCAATAAACTTACTGTATCATTAGTAATAATAAGCGTTGCGAAGAATTTCACCAACTAATTTTGACCATTAAACCTCATAAAAAAGACCACTTTTCAGTGGTCTCTGTTTTATTCTTTAATTAACTTTTCAAAAGAAGTTGTTCCATCTTTCAACGCAATTTCCAGATAATAATTTCCGGACTTCAAGTCGGAAATATTGACTTCTTTTCCATCTGCTTTTATTGTTTTTACCTTTCTTCCTGTAGATTCAAAAACATCGATATTTTTTATTTTATCTGCGTTTTTGAAATTAATGGTTTCTTTTGCAGGATTTGGGTAAAGAACTACTTTTTTGCTTTGAGCCGCTGCTTCGTTGGTTGCCAGAAGAGCCGTTCTCGTTAGAGTTGTGGAACCTCTGTTGGTAGATGAGTGCTGGCTTAAAGTTGTTGAAGAACCTTTGGCATAAATAATAGGAATTGAGGATGTATTATTCAAAAAAGTATAATCTCCTGATGATGTTAACGGTCGTGTTGCAACAACAGTTCTTACAGTTCCCGAAGTAGTATCGGATGTTACCGTCCAGCTTTGAGAAGCGTCAGCAGTTGGCTGACACTGACAGCTTAAACCTGTATAGTCTCTGCTTGTGGTAGAATTCCAGATAAAATAATCTGTAATCGCGCTCATAGACGTTCCTCCAAAACCTATAGCTAACCATGTAGTACTGGAACCTGTTAACGTAATGGTAGCTGTTGTAGCATCGGTATCTATTTTCACAGTCATTCCTGTAGATCCCAAACTTACTGTACTTGTCGTAAATTGTGACCAAGCCAGATTAGCAATGGCTATTGAAATAATAAGTAGAATTTTTTTCATCTTTTAATTTTTAAGTAGGTTGATTATTTCTTTATTGTTTGTCTGTAAAGCATACTCAAAAGGAGTCATTCCCTGTGCATCTTTTAAAGTTTTATCTGCTTTATATCTGAGTAATAATTCTATCAGTTCTTTATTACCAAATTTCACCGCCCAAAATAAAGGGGTAGATCCTGTAGCATCTGCAATATTCGGATCTGCTTTCTTATTGAGAAGATAGGTTACGAGATCTTTGTTATATTTCACAGAAAGTCCTGATAATGCAGTTCCTTCCTGACTTTTATAGTTCACGTCTTTCACATTGTCTATCAGAAATTTGGCTACCTCAACATTTCCTCTGTAGCAAGCCAGAATTAAAGGAGAAAAACCGCTTTCATTGGTCTGATTAATAATATCAGGGTTCTGCTTCATCATATCCTTAACTTCAGCGACTGTACCGCTTCTCGCAAGATCAAATATAGATTTAGTCTTATCCTGAGCTGTTACAAAAGTAAAGCTCAGGAAAATTCCCATCAATAAAATTAATTTTCTCATTGTTTTGTAAGAACATAATTGTATTGAACATTTACACTTTCAGCAATTTTTTTAGACACCATTTTAGGGATGGTTACTTTATGATCTGCCGTTTTTACTATAAATCCGCCTGACATATAAATTTTTCCGTCTTTGGAATAAATAGCAGCAGTGGAATTATACGCTTTATCTACTCCATGAAAATTCAATTTCCCCTGAACTGTATATTTCTGAGGAGATGCCGATAATTTAGACTTATCAAAATTCAGTATTTTTCCGGTGAAGGTTGCTTTTGGATATTTAGCAGTTTCAGCATAGCTTTCATTGAAATGTTCTTCCATTAATTTTGTTTTGAAATGGAAATTTTTAACCACTGAAACCGATGCAAACTCTCCGGTATCGGCATTGATAACTGCCACATTATTGTCGTCCTGCGCAAAAACATCTTCAAATAAAGGAACCGAGGCTTCAAAAGAAACTTTTCCGGTTTTAGACATATATTTCTGTGCAAACGCAAGATTAGTAAAAAATAATGCTGATATAATTAAAATTAGCTTTTTCATATTTGATCTTTAATTTTCAAGAAGCCCGTCGGCTTTCCATTTTGTAATGATATTAATCTGTGCAGGTGATAAACTTCCGCCTTGAGGCATCTTTAAAGGATCGCCGTTCGCGCGGCTTATCCTGTCGATAATTCCATCTATATCACCTTTCACCTGAGAATACGTTCTAAGATCTTCAGGTCCCGGAGAATGGCAGCTTACACAATTGGCATCGATAATGGGTTTTACATCTTTATTGTAGGTTACAACTCCGGTAATCGGAGTATTATCCGAGATTTCCTCATACGTTCTGCTTTCACAAGCGGTTAATACAACTGCTGATGAAATGATGTACATAAACTTTTTCATACTTTAAAATACTCTGTAAAGATTAAACCCAAAGAAAATCTGCCCTTTTTCCCATTTTCCTGCTGCATTAGTTAGATAACCGATATCCGAATTAAGCTGGGAGTTGGTGAATAATAGCTGGAACACGTGTCCCCCGGTTTCTATATCCATTCCTAAAGAAAGTGGATTTTTATAAAAACTGTGATTGTCGAAATTCACAAAATACTCTGCATTAATAGAAACTCTTTTGGAGATTTTGTAGCGTCCTCCCAAACCTGCAAGAAACTGGTTTTTGTCTTCAATGGTAGGCTCATATAAATTTTTATGAACATATGATGGCGACAACTGAAGAGAAAATTTATCGCTGAATCTTCTGGAAATTAATGCCTGTGTAAGATAAGAAAGCCTGTCCCCGAACTGAAGATGCGGATAATTATCTTTGCCGAGATCTGTATTTACCGCCAAAACGTTATATCCTACAATGTCTACAGGAAAATTTTCATTCTGCTGTACTAGCTTGTACTTTACTCCGCCTTCGAAAGTTTTCAGGTTGGTTTCTCTGGAAAGACTTAGTGAAATTTTATCTGTAACACCATAAATTGCACCCAGTTTTGTAGAGGCGTCATCCAGCCCGAAGAATTCTTTAAAGCCTTTGCTTACATCACCAAAACGGTGCGCCACAACAATATACCACTCGTTTTTTGCAGGAAGTTTAGTAGATTGCCCTGTAACAATTTGTAATGCTTTAAAAGCGGGTTGGGAAACATCGGTGTTTTTTGTCTGAATGGTATCAATATCTTTCAGCAGATCTTCCTGTGCAAAGGAAAAAACTGATGCGAACATTGACAAAAATAAGAGAGTTTTTGTCATACAAGTATATTTAAATTAGTATAACAAACTTATCGACTTATCGAGTTACAATTGTGTGATAAAAGTCACCGACTGAATTGTTTTTATCAATCAAAATGTTAAATTAATTAAATGTAATGTATTAGCCCTGACTAACATTTTCATTTACAGATATTTTTATGCCTTCTTTTGTCTGGATGATCTCTCCCTCATTCTCAATTTTTTTCAAAACACGGCTTACCACCTCTCTCGAAGTACCCAAACTGTTTGCAATTTCTCTGTGGGTAAGTTTTATCGGATTATTTCCGGTAACTGAAATCTGTTGTTTTATATAATTTAAAACTCTCTTGTCTAGCCTGTGAAAGACCGCATCATTAACCATATTCATTAAATCGATAAATCTTTTATCGTATTCTGAGTAGAAAAGCCTGTTGATTTCAGGGAACTTAATCAGCCATCTGTGAACAACGGATACAGGAAATAATAAGACTTCAGAATCTTCTTCCGTAACGGCATAGATCCGGCTTGTATAATCTGTAAAAATTGAAGAAAATGTCATCAGACAGCTGTCGTTGGCACGGATGTAATAATAAATCAGTTCACGCCCGTCATTCAGGCTGAACACTCGTATAGATCCTTTAATAAGAAAGGGAACAAATTTATTTTTCTGCCCTTCTCTTACAATTTCGGTTTTGGCTTTAATTTCAGTAACAACAGCATGCTTATCCAGCTCTTTTAAAAAGTCATTCCCTAAAAAGCCAAACTTGTTAATAATAAACGGATTATTGATCATCTTTATATCCCTACTAAAAAACAAATTTAAAAAATATCAGCATATTAATGCAGAGAATTATTGAAGAATATTATAAAAAAAGCTGCTCCACTTTTGTGAAACAGCTTTCTTTAATTTACAGCCTGTATTTAAGGTTCAAACCATAAAAGAAATAGGATTTGCTTGGCCCCGGATTAAGATCCGTTGCTACTCCTTTCGGATAGCCACTTCCTGTATCTGAATCATTAATGCTGTTTCCTAAGAACAGAAATGTATAATTAATCTGATTGGTGAGATTATTTCCCATCACATAAGCATCAAGATCGAATCTTCCGAAAGATTTTTTATACCCCAGTTTGGAATTAAGCAATCCAAATCCTTTTACCAGATTGGTATTGGCAAAATCTGTGTAGACATTTCCTAAATAATTGTATGTGTTTACGAGATAAAAGCCGGGTTTTGTATATAAATCCAGACCAATTGCGTATTTATTTCTTGGAACGCCAACTACAGTTTTGTGGTCATAAGTTTGATCCGCTCCCAGCAATCTTGTTTTAAAATCTTTATATTTTGCGTCATAATAAGACATATTTACAAAAGGTACAATTCTGTTGATGAAAGAATTATCGTTTTTATACTGATATCCTATGCTCACTTCCAGACCATTATTTTTCTGGCTTCCTGTATTTGACCAATACGTTTGGTTTCCCGAATTTGGGATTACTAATTGTGTCAATTTATTAGAATAATCAATTCTGAATACGGAAACCTGATAATCCAGCTTGGTATCCAATAACAATCCGTGTACACTGAAATCTAACATCTTAGCACGTTCAGGCTGCAAATCATTATTTGCGGTATTGGTAAAATTAATGAAAGATGCGGTAGCTGTCGGAGCGTTGTATCCTTCACTGTAACTTAGATTAAAAATCTGATTTTTCCACTCTTTCTGTAGTGCAAAGTGCGGAGTGTAAGCTGTTTCGTACTGCTTGGTAAATGATTGGTCTTTCTTTCCCGTAATTAAACCAGGAACTGCAAATAAATCTTTTCTGTCGTAATTGGTTCTGTTCGCACTTACTCCCGCAAGAAATGTCAATCCCCAAGGTTTGTACGTTAGATAATCTATTGCAAAATAGGTTGCCTGATTGTTGTTGTATTTAAAATAAGAAGCTCCTGAAATGCCTGTAGTTTCTAATGGATTTGTGATGGATCCTGTAAAACGGTAACTGGAAGTCGTAGACATTGAATTCTGAATCTCCGTTCCGAAATCCAGTCTGTTTTCGAAATCTTTGAATTCATTTTTCAGGGTAAATGTGGAACGTAATCCTACGTTTGGAGAGCTGGTTACGCCGAAAGCCCCTGCAGAAACACTCTCCGTATTTCCGTTATAATAAAAAAGTGTGGTGTAATTTCTAAGATTCGGAAGAATATTTACAGAGTTGCTTAATCCTACTCGTGTGGATTTTATTTTTGTTCCTGAATTTTTTCTGATGTAGGCCGGATTTCCATTGTCGATTCCTGCGTAATAATCATCATAAGAAATCTGTCCGGAAGTATGTTCGTAAGAGTAAGCCTGACTTCCAAAGAAGCTTAACTGATCGTTTTTTCCGAGTTTAACTGTTCCGTTTACATTAAAAAAGTTTTTCAGACCGCTTCCGTTAGGTCTGTAACCATCTGTTTCAAGGTGACCGTATGCAGCATTCACAGAATAGTTTTCATCAGCAACATTGAGCTGAGTGCGGGACTGAAATGTTTTAAAAGCACCAACTAAAGCGTTTTCTGAAACAGTAATGCCTTTGGTAAAATCCGGACGGGTATAAAAGCGAACCGCTCCTCCTACTCCGCCGCCATACATGGTTGCCGCAGGTCCTTTGATCACCTCAACATTGTTTACATAAGCAAAATCGATGTCATCCAGAATGGTAATTCCTTCAGCATTGGTTAAAGGCATATTGTTCCAGTAGGCTTTTACTCCCCAGTTATTAAATTTCTGGTCGTTTCCGTATCCGCGGACAACCAGTCTCTGTCCTCCGAAATTCGTTCTTTTATCGACCTGAACTCCGGGCATTGTAGATAAAGTCTGATCTATTGCTGCCGGATTATTTCTGCCAAGTTCTTCTTCCGAAAGGGTTTCTACAGACTGTGCATGTCTTTTGAACTCTGCCCGTTCCTGTTTTATTTTTTTTCTTCCCTGGATTGCAACTTCTTCGATTTCTGATGATTGTTGTGCATTTGCAATTGTGCAGCCTAATAAAGCTGCAATGCATATATATTTTTTCATTGATTTTAAAAATTAATTATTTGTCGTTTAAAAGTTTATGATGAGATAAAACTTTTTTCCGGAGGCGGAATAATAACGGACAGATAATATGTATTTTCTAATCTTTTAAGATAATCTGATTTCGGTCTGAAATAAAAGGTAAAAAAATGAAGTTTTTCTGCTTCGAAAAAAGTATAAAAGCTGGATGTCTTTATGATTTTCTTATGCTGAAAAGGTGAATTAAAATGCCGCCATGCCCCTATTTTTTTAGCCGCAAAAAATTCTGAAAATTTTAGAATTGAATGAATAACAATATCTTTTTTATCAAAATAGCAGTGATAGTATTTTTCGCCGTTTTTAAGATCAATTTTAATGATATCGTAAGAAAATCCGTTTAACGTAAATTCTTTTTCTTCCTTCCATTCGGCATTTACAATTTCTTTCTCAGAAAAATAAATGGTTTCTGCCGCATCCAACTTATGATTTAAAATATGATATTGTGTTGTTTCATAAATTTTGGTTTTAATGTAGGAAACAAAAGGATAGATCATATTCATCAATACGATCATGAAAGGAATAAACAGAAATATGAAAAACAGTTTTTTGTGCAAAAAAATTTATTGTCTTCGGGGGATGAGTTCTCCCTCTGGTTCTACCAAAGTGAATTTTGGGATATTGATTTTGTAACTTTTATCAGAATCTTTTATGGTGTATTCTATCCAGTTTTCTTTTGGGTCTGAAGAAATCGTTTTTTCAGATTTTACAGCTGCAGATCCGGAAGGTGAATATTCCAGATTATTGATCTCGTCTGGTTTTTGAAAGCTACCTTTTACAGTTATTGCATCTTCTGAAACAGACTGTGCAAACTTCAACGTATTGCCTTCAGCTTTGAAAGATTTTACAGTAATACGATCTTTACTGTTTTTTAATTTTAAAGCTACAGTGTATAAAGTCCCTCTTATGCCGGGTCTTCCGCCGGACCATTCTGTTTTTTCCGCAGAAACTAAAGTTACATTACCCTGATAAAATGAGGAAACCGGCGCTTTACAGGAAAACGCCAGTATCCAAAATATAATTATCAATAGCTGATTGTTCATTTTTTAATCGTCATCTCCGTCATCATTTACTTTCCCTAAAACCAGATAGTTTCCGCTGTATACAACTGTTCCTTTGGATTCAGCTTTCAGGATGTAATTCCCCGGAGTTAATCTCTGACCGAATTCTTCATCAGATTTCACATTCTTTTTGCTGTAAACCAGTCTTCCAGAAGCATCAAAGATACTGATATCAACTGTATTGTATTTAGCAGAATCAAATCTTATGTGTGAAATCCCTTTTGAAGGGTTAGGGTATATTCTCGTTTCGTTGTTTTTACTTTTTACATCGCCAGTGGCTAAAGTAACGGTTGTATTCTGAGTAGTCCATGCTCCTCTTCCATAGGTAGAAACCAAAACGGTTCTTGTTGTAGGTCTGTAATCTAAATTTGTAACTCTTACATTTCCGATATTTCCACTGATAGAAGACCAGGTTGGCGATGCAGAAAGGAAATTGGTAGTTCCCCAAACTCCCATTTCTGTTCCCAGGATTACTTCATTAGCGTCATCAGGATTTCCAAGAATTGTTCTTACCGGCATATCAGGAAGATTTCCTTCTTTGTTTTGCCAAGTTGTTCCTCCGTCTGTAGAAAAGAATACACTTGTAAGATTATAATTGGATAATGTTACCATAATCTCATTTTCATTTTTCCCGAATTCGATATCAGAAATGGTTCCTGCAGCGGGTGTTGTAAGTACAGTAGACGCATACGATGTCGTATTTGCATTTGTAACCTTGATAATTCTTCCTAAATTAGTTCCTACAAATAGTGTTGTAGAAGCTGTTGTATAAGGAGAAACCTTCATCCATGAAATTTGCTCGTTTGTCTGCGCTGTTCCCACAGTCACTATATCATTAGTAAATGTAGTTGATGTTGCAGACAATCCGCCTGTTCTGAATATAGTTAGCCCTGAACGGTAAGAATAAAATACATTATTAACTCTGTCCAAAGCAATTTCGTTCACGAAATGACCATAAGCATTTCTGTTGGCGCTGGAGATAAGATAATAAGTACTGCTCGTTAACAGATAGTGATTATTGTACACATAACTTGCAATTTCATAATTATCCTGATCGTCATATTCGGTATACATTCCGTCTCCTGATGTTGCTGCCTGACTTGTTAAGAAATTATTAGCCTGTGGAGCGCCATATAACCACCAGGAACCATTATCCTGAGCTCCAGCTAAAAGTTCTTCATTAGAAGGTGTTTTAATAGGATTCAGCATAGCAGTATAAAACTGGGTAACGTTGTATCTTGTGTTTCTTGCAGCAAAACCTGATGTGGTTGCAATAGTGTTTTTATTTGCCGCAAAATAAATTCCCCCATCATTTCCAAACATCATCTGATTGGTAGAATAGTTATTAAAAGGGTTAAAAACTATTTCATGCTGATCTGCGTGTACCTGCGAAACCTGTAACGCAGCCATGTTATTGTTGTTGGACCATTTTGAAATCTGCGTCCAGTTTGCTGCTCCGTTTGTAGATTTGTACAGATCAACTCCTCCTATATAAACTGTATTATCATCCAGAGGATCGGTAGCAATAATAAGATCATAGAAAGACTGTCCTCTTGTAAAATCGTTTGCCGGAATTCCTGTATCTGTTGCTGTCGGAAGCGTGATAACCGGAGTGGCATCATTTGTTGCCTGCCATGTTGTTCCTCCATCCGTAGATCTAGCAATACGAACAGGTTCAGAAGTACTGTTCGCTCCCTGCATAAGGGCGTAAACTTTATTGGCATCTGTTCTGGAAAGTGTAAAATTAACTCTCGCACCGGAATTTCCGACATTGTAAACTACACTGAAAGTATTTCCATCCGCAGATTTTAAAATTCTTCCTCCTGAATCTATATTAGAATATCTTGAAGATCTTGTAGACACCCAAACTGAATTGTCTGCTCCAATTTCTATCTGCTGAATAGAATAGCCCGTTGTACTGGTTGTATTGGTAGTGGTATTAAGTGCCAGTAAACTTGTATTTTTTGTAAAGGTAGCACCTCCGTCGGTAGATTTATACAATCCTGCCTGACTTAAACCCTGAAATGCTCCATCGTTATAATTACCGCTTACACCGGCATAAACTTCCGAAACTCCTCCATTGTTTCTTACTTTGATATCATTGATGTAAAAATTTCCGCTTCTTACGTTACCGGAATAGGTTGGAGTAATGGTAAAAATTTGTGTCCATGTACTTCCTCCGTTAATGGATTTCCATATTCCTGAACCTATTGCATCCGCAGTACAGGACTCTCCTGTTCCCACGTATATTATTTGTGGATTATTTGGATCATAAGCAATGGATGATATAGAAGTATTCGCCCAGAATGTGCTTATTGGAGTCCATTCATTTGTACTTACCGAAGGATCCTGATTTACCCAAAGTCCTCCTGAAACACCTCCCGCAAAAACTCTCTTTCCTGTAGGATCATTCGGATCATACATAATAGCACGCGTTCTTCCGCCTACACTGTACGGTCCTCTTTCAATCCATGGTTCGTTAACGATCTTATTGGTAGAAGATCCTCCACTGTTAATAAAAGACATAGGAGCAGTTGGTGCATATTTCCCCTGAGCAATTTCTTCACTCAGCTTTGCAAGAGAACCAAAATTATTTTCACCCGTTACAGGATCCATCGTTCTCTTGAAATCTTCTTCGTTATAAGGATTAGGTGGAATTCCCGCAGACTTCGATAATTTATGCTGCTTTTTTAAGTTTTTCTGGTACTTGGAGTATAATTCCTGAAGATGCTTTTGATTTGTCTGAAGTGTTTTATCCTGAGCATATGCATTTACGGTAATGCATAGCATAATGCCAAGAATGGTATATCGTTTCATTTTTTTTATTTTTTACAAATATAAATGAACTGTAGAAATAATTTTATAAAAAATTATAATTTATATAAAATAATACAATTAAAACGATACAATGTAATTATTATGTTAAATGTAATTCATAAAAAATGCCCCAATAAAAATTGAGGCATTCATGTATTTTTTTAAAGTAAATCTTAAGCGTTTACGTTGTTTCCTCCTAATACGAAAGGTTCAACTTCTTTGATTTCTCCGAATTGCTGCTCGTAGTTAGCAATGTTTTGCTGAAGAGCAGAAAGTACTCTCTTAGCGTGAAGTGGAGCAAGAATAACTCTTGATCTTACTTTTGCTTGCTGTACTCCCGGCATTAACTGGATGAAATCTACTACAAACTCAGATGGAGAGTGGTTTACCAAAGCTAAATTAGCATAGATACCAGCTGCTACCATTTCGTTTAATTCGATGTTGATGTTTCCGTCTTGTGGATTTTGATTGTTGTCCATTGTTATAAAATATTTTTTTATTCGAAATTTTGAGGTTGTGAAAATATAAAAATAAATTCAAACCTCAAATTTCCGAATCATTATTTTTAGTTAAGATCTTCGAATTCTTTTTTAGAACCTACGATCACATTTTGGTATTCTTTAAGACCAGTACCTGCAGGAATTCTGTGTCCTACAATTACATTTTCTTTAAGACCGTTAAGATCATCTACTTTACCTGCAACTGCTGCTTCGTTAAGAACCTTAGTTGTTTCCTGGAATGATGCTGCAGACATGAAGGATTTCGTCTGAAGAGCAGCTCTTGTGATCCCCTGCAATACAGGAGTTGCTGTAGCCGGTAAAGCTTCTCTTACTTCTACTAAAGCTAAATCTTCACGCTTCAGTTTGGAGTTTTCGTCTCTTAATTCTCTTGCAGTAATCATCTGTCCCGGCAGGAATACTTTAGAATCTCCGGCATCAACTACCACTTTAAGACCGAATACTCTGTTATTCTCTTCCAAGAAATCATACTTGTGTTCAAGAGCACCTTCAAGGAATTGAGTATCACCTCCGTCAACGATAGATACTTTCGTCATCATCTGTCTTACAATGATTTCGAAGTGCTTGTCGTCGATTTTTACCCCTTGTAAACGGTAAACTTCCTGAATTTCGTTTACTAAATATTCCTGAACCGCAGTTGGACCTTTGATTCTTAAGATATCGTCCGGAGTAATAGAACCGTCAGAAAGTGGTGAACCAGCTCTTACGAAGTCATTCTCCTGTACTAAAATCTGGTTGGATAATTTAACTAAATAAATTTTTCTCTCTCCTGTTTTAGCTTCAACGATCAATTCTCGGTTACCTCTCTTGATTTTTCCGTAAGAAACTACCCCATCGATTTCTGTAACAACCGCCGGGTTTGAAGGGTTTCTTGCTTCAAATAATTCGGTAACTCTCGGAAGACCTCCGGTGATATCCCCTGCTTTTGCAGATTTTCTCGGGATTTTGATTAAGACTTTACCAGCCTTAATTTTTTCACCATCGTTTACCATTAAGTGGGCTCCTACCGGTAAGTTGTATGCTTTCTGCTCTACCCCTTTAGAATCTACCACCTTCAAGGTTGGTACGGCTTTCTTATTTCTGGATTCAGAGATTACTTTCTCTTCAAATCCTGTCTGTTCGTCAATCTCCAACTGGAATGATACCCCTTGGATAATGTCTTCATATTCTACCTTACCTGCAGTTTCTGCAATGATAACCGCGTTATACGGATCCCACTTACAGATTACGTCTCCTTTCTTCACTTTATCACCCGGCTTCACAGATAATATGGAACCGTAAGGTACGTTAGCCACCATTAACGGAGTTCTGGACTCGTTATCAGCAACTAATCTGAATTCTGTTGAACGGGAAACTACCACTTCAGCAGTATTACCGTTTTCATCTTCAGAAGTAATTGTTCTTACCTCATCCATTTCAACGATACCGTCTCTTCTTGCAACAATTGACGGGTTTTCTGATACGTTTCCTGCAGTACCCCCCTGGTGGAAAGTTCTCAACGTAAGCTGAGTTCCCGGTTCCCCGATGGATTGTGCTGCAATTACACCTACCGCTTCACCCATGTGAATCATTTTACCTGTTGCCAAGTTTCTACCATAGCATTTTGCACAAATCCCTTTTTTAGCCTCACAAGTAAGTGGCGAACGAACTTCAACTGCTTCTAATCCAGCTTCTTCAATTCTCTTCGCGAATGATTCAGTGATTACCTGATCTGCTTCTGCAATTAATTCGTCAGTTTCAGGATCATAAATATTATGTAATGATACTCTACCTAAGATTCTCTCTGAAATTCTTTCAACAATCTCGTCATTTTTCTTAAGTGCGGTAACTTCTGTACCTCTCAGCGTTCCACAGTCGTCTTCTGTAACGATAACATCCTGTGCAACGTCTACCAATCTTCTCGTTAAGTATCCTGCATCGGCAGTCTTAAGAGCGGTATCCGCAAGACCTTTACGGGCACCGTGGGTAGAGATAAAGTATTCTAGAATGGAAAGACCTTCTTTAAAGTTTGCAAGGATAGGGTTTTCGATGATCTCCGCACCGGTAGAACCGGCTTTCTGTGGTTTTGCCATCAAACCTCTCATCCCTGATAACTGACGGATCTGTTCTTTAGAACCCCTCGCTCCGGAATCAAGCATCATGTATACAGAGTTGAAACCACCTTGGTCAGTTTTCATTCTGCTCATGATCATTTCCGTTAATCCTGCGTTGGTATTTGTCCAAACGTCAATTACCTGGTTATAACGTTCTGTATCTGTAATTAGACCCATGTTATAGTTAGCTCTAATTTCGTCTACAGTTTCAATTGATTGTGCAATCATTTGCTTTTTCTCAACAGGAACCACGATGTCTCCTAATGAGAAAGAAAGACCTCCTTTGAATGCGTTTGAGTATCCTAAATCTTTCATTGCATCCAGAAACTTCACAGTTGTAGGGAAATCGGTATCTGCAAGGATCTTACCGATAACGTTTCTTAATGATTTCTTCGTAAGAAGTTCATTAATATAACCTACCTGCTTCGGTACAATCTGGTTGAATAAAATTCTACCCACAGAAGTTTCGATCAATCTTGTAACGATTTGTCCGTCTTCTTTAACCGGAAGCCTACATCTTACTTTAGCATTTAAAGATACTCTTCCTTCAGCATAAGCGATTTCCGCTTCTTCAGGAGAATAGAATGCAAGACCTTCACCTTTTACTTTCATATCTTCTGTAGAACTCAATTCTTTAGTCATGAAATAAAGACCAAGAACCATGTCCTGAGAAGGTACTGTAATTGGAGAACCGTTTGCTGGGTTTAAGATATTTTGAGAACCTAGCATTAATAACTGAGCCTCAAGGATCGCCTCAGGACCTAACGGTAAGTGTACCGCCATCTGGTCACCGTCAAAATCGGCGTTGAATGCTGTTGTTACCAACGGGTGAAGCTGAATTGCCTTACCTTCGATCATCTTAGGCTGGAAAGCCTGAATACCCAGTCTGTGAAGCGTAGGTGCTCTGTTCAGTAGAACAGGGTGACCTTTCATCACGTTTTCAAGGATATCATAAACTACCGGCTCTTTTCTATCGATAATTCTCTTTGCAGATTTTACTGTTTTTACAATTCCTCTTTCAATTAGTTTTCTAATGATGAACGGTTTGTAAAGTTCCGCAGCCATATCTTTAGGAATACCACACTCGTGAAGCTGTAAGTTCGGACCTACAACAATTACGGAACGCGCAGAGTAATCTACCCTTTTTCCTAATAAGTTCTGACGGAAACGACCCTGCTTCCCTTTCAATGAATCTGAAAGTGATTTCAATGGTCTGTTTGATTCAGATTTTACTGCTGAAGATTTTCTTGTATTATCGAATAATGAATCTACTGATTCCTGAAGCATACGCTTCTCGTTTCTTAAGATTACTTCCGGAGCTTTGATTTCCAATAATCTCTTCAAACGGTTATTTCTGATAATAACTCTTCTGTAAAGGTCATTCAAATCGGAAGTCGCGAAACGTCCACCATCCAGTGGAACCAATGGTCTTAGTTCTGGCGGGATAACCGGAAGCACACGCATAATCATCCACTCAGGCTTGTTGATCATTCTTGTATTAGCACCTCTTAATGCTTCTACAACGTTCAATCTTTTTAAAGCCTCAGTTCTTCTTTGTTTTGAACCTTCGTTGTGTGCTTTGTGTCTCAGGTCGAAAGACAATGCATCAAGATCGATTCTTTTTAATAATTCTTCAACCGCTTCCGCACCCATCTTAGCGATGAATTTGTTCGGATCAGAATCATCAAGATACTGGTTCTCAATCGGAAGAGTTTCCATGATATCAAGGTACTCTTCTTCAGTTAAGAACTCCATATTTTCGAAATCAGAACCGTCTAATTTTTTAGCAATACCCTGCTGGATCACTACATATCTTTCGTAGTAGATGATCATATCCAATTTCTTGGAAGGAATTCCTAAAAGGTAACCGATTTTGTTCGGTAAAGAACGGAAATACCAGATGTGCGCAATTGGAACTACCAGATTGATATGTCCGATTCTCTCTCTACGTACTTTTTTCTCTGTAACTTCTACTCCACAACGGTCACAAACGATCCCTTTGTAACGAATTCTCTTGTATTTACCACAAGCACATTCGTAATCCTTTACAGGACCGAAGATTTTTTCACAGAACAAACCGTCTCTTTCAGGCTTATGCGTTCTGTAGTTAATAGTTTCCGGCTTAAGAACCTCCCCTCTCGATTCCTGAAGAATAGATTCGGGTGAAGCTAAACCGATGGTTATTTTATTAAATCTACTTGATTTATTTTTATTTGACATTTGTTAGATTTTAAATTTTAGATTTTAGATTTTAGATTAATTTCCGAATGTTTCCATTCAGCATTTATAATTTAAAATTTAAAATTATTCCTCTAGTCTTACGTCTAATCCAAGACCTTGTAGCTCGTGAAGCAGTACATTGAATGATTCCGGAATACCTGGTTCAGGCATTGATTCACCTTTTGCAATGGCTTCGTAAGTTTTCGCTCTACCTATAACGTCATCCGACTTCACGGTAAGGATCTCTCTCAGGATATTTGATGCACCGAATGCTTCAAGTGCCCAAACCTCCATCTCTCCGAATCTCTGACCTCCGAACTGAGCTTTACCTCCTAACGGCTGCTGAGTAATCAATGAGTACGGACCGATAGAACGTGCGTGCATTTTATCATCAACCATGTGCCCAAGTTTCAACATATAGATTACCCCTACTGTTGCAGCCTGAGTAAATCTTTCTCCGGTACCCCCATCATAAAGGTGAGTGTGACCGAATTTAGGAAGACCTGCTTTCTCAGTGTATTCTGTAATCTGATCTAAGCTAGCTCCGTCAAAGATTGGTGTCGCGAACTTCAATCCTAATTTCTGACCAGCCCATCCAAGAACTGTTTCATAGATCTGACCGATGTTCATACGCGAAGGTACCCCAAGTGGATTCAATACGATATCTACCGGTGTTCCGTCTTCAAGGAATGGCATATCTTCTTCACGAACGATTCTCGAAACGATACCTTTGTTACCGTGACGACCCGCCATTTTATCTCCTACATTCAGTTTACGTTTCTTAGCGATATACACTTTAGCCAACTTCATGATCCCTGCAGGTAATTCGTCTCCGATTGAAATTGCAAATTTCTCACGGTTTTTAACCCCTTGAATATCGTTGTACTTGATTTTATAGTTGTGAATTAACTGTTTGATTAATTCATTTTTATCGTTATCAACTGTCCAGTCTGAACCGCTAACGTTTACATAATCTTCAACTGAAGTCAATAATTTGTGAGTGAACTTAACCCCTTTACCGATGATTTCTTCATCAAGGTCATTTTTCACGCCCTGAGAAGTTTTACCGCTTACAAGGGTATTTAATTTTTCAATTAAAGTGTTTCTCAAATCATCAAACTTTGCCTTGTAAGTGTTTTCAATTTCTTCAAGCTTAAGTTTTTCTTCAGTTCTCTTCTTTTTATCTTTGATGTTTCTTGAGAACAATTTTTTGTCGATCACAACACCTCTTAATGAAGAATCTGCTTTCAATGAAGCATCTTTTACATCACCGGCTTTGTCACCGAAGATCGCTCTCAAAAGTTTTTCTTCAGGAGTCGGATCAGATTCACCTTTTGGAGTGATTTTACCAATCATAATATCTCCAGGCTTCACTTCTGCACCGATTCTGATCATACCGTTTTCGTCAAGATCTTTAGTAGCTTCTTCAGAAACGTTCGGAATATCTGCTGTCAATTCTTCCATACCTAAT
The DNA here is from genome assembly GCF_037146035.1 of Chryseobacterium sp. MMO-72. Classification (NCBI taxonomy): domain Bacteria; kingdom Pseudomonadati; phylum Bacteroidota; class Flavobacteriia; order Flavobacteriales; family Weeksellaceae; genus Chryseobacterium; species Chryseobacterium sp. MMO-72. The sequence goes on along the minus strand of NZ_JBBCWG010000001.1, from coordinate 236,053 downwards.
TTGGTATCACGAACTTCCAAAGAATATTCATCTACGTGGATTGAAGTAAACCAGTCTTCACGAACTACTTTTTCGTTGATTACGATCGCATCCTCGAAGTTGTATCCTTTCCAAGGCATGAACGCTACCACTAAGTTTCTACCAAGAGCCAATTCTCCTTTTTCAGTAGCATAACCGTCGCAAAGTACCTGTCCTTTTTCCACTACATCACCTACTCTTACGTTTGGTCTTAGAGTAATGGTAGTACTCTGGTTGGTTTTTCTGAACTTAGTTAAGTTATATGTTTTAGTAGCAGACTCGAATTGTACTAAATCTTCGTCTTCGCTTCTTTCATATTTAATAACGATTCTGTCGGCATCTACATACTCTACAGTACCTGTACCTTCAGCGTTAATCAAGATTCTTGAATCTCTTGCAACCTGCTGCTCAAGCCCTGTACCTACGATCGGAGCCTGTGGCTTCAATAGAGGAACTGCCTGACGCATCATGTTCGATCCCATCAACGCACGGTTCGCATCATCATGCTCCAAGAAAGGAATTAATGAAGCAGAAATACCAGAAATCTGGTTTGGTGCAACGTCGATAAGGTCTACCTGAGATGGCTCAACTACAGGATAGTCACCATCTAATCTTGCAATAATTCTGTCTGTTTCGAATTCACCGTTGTCGCTCAATTCAACGTTTGCCTGAGCAATAACTTTAGATTCCTCGTCTTCTGCATTTAAGTAGATAGGATCTGCATTAAGCTCGATTTTACCATTTTCTACTTTTCTGTACGGAGTTTCGATGAAACCAAGTCTGTTAATTTTCGCATAAATACCTAAAGATGAAATCAAACCGATGTTTGGTCCTTCCGGAGTTTCAATCGGACAAATTCTTCCGTAGTGGGTATGGTGAACGTCTCGAACCTCGAAACCTGCTCTTTCTCTTGATAAACCTCCAGGTCCTAATGCAGAAAGTCTACGCTTGTGCGTGATTTCTGATAGAGGGTTGGTTTGATCCATGAACTGAGAAAGCTGGTTGGTACCAAAGAACGAGTTGATTACTGATGTTAAAGTTTTCGCGTTAACAAGATCAAGAGGAGTAAAGATTTCGTTATCTCTAACGTTCATTCTTTCCTTGATTGTTCTTGCAATTCTTGAAAGACCTACCCCAAACTGTCCTGCCAATTGCTCACCAACAGTTTTAATTCTTCTGTTTGATAAGTGGTCGATATCATCAACCTCAGCTTTAGAGTTTACAAGTTCGATCAAGTGTCTTACAATCGCAATGATATCCTCTTTTGTAAGAACCTCAGTTGTCGTAGGAATGTTTAGACCTAACTTTTTGTTTAGTCTGTAACGTCCTACTTCACCAAGAGAGTATCTCTGCTCAGAGAAGAATAATTTTTCAATGATTCCTCTTGCTGTTTCCTCATCTGGCGGATCTGCGTTTCTTAGCTGACGATAGATATATTCTACTGCTTCTTTTTCAGAGTTTGTAGGGTCTTTCTGTAGTGTATTCTGGATGATAGAGAATTCATTGCTGTTTTCTTTGTGAATCAGGATTGATTTCACACCCGCATCAAGAATAAGATCTAAATGTTCTTTTTCAAGAATCGTTTCTCTGTCTAAGATGATTTCGTTTCTTTCGATAGAAACAACCTCACCGGTATCTTCGTCTACGAAATCTTCGAACCAAGTGTTCAATACTCTCGCAGCCAATGTTCTTCCTTCTACTTTTTTAAGGGCAGCTTTAGAAACTTTCACTTCTTCAGCAAGGTCGAAGATCTGAAGAATATCCTTATCAGACTCATACCCGATCGCTCTTAATAGAGTGGTTAATGGTAATTTTTTCTTACGGTCGATATAGGCGTACATTACGCTGTTGATATCTGTCGTAAATTCCATCCAAGATCCTTTGAAAGGGATAATTCTTGAATAGTACAATTTGGTTCCGTTTGCGTGATAAGTCTGTCCGAAGAATACACCCGGAGATCTGTGTAACTGAGTTACGATTACACGTTCTGCTCCATTGATAATGAATGAACCAGAGGGCGTCATGTAAGGAACCGGACCTAAGTATACATCCTGAACCACAGTCTGGAAATCCTCGTGTTCAGGGTCTGTACAATACAATTTAAGTCTTGCTTTAAGAGGAACGGAATACGTTAAACCTCTTTCCACACACTCATCGATTGAATAACGTGGAGAATCTACCAAATAATCCAAAAATTCCAATACGAATTGGTTTCTGGAATCGGTAATCGGGAAATTTTCCTGAAAAGTCTTGTAAAGACCTTCATTTTTTCTGTCTTCAGGAAGCGTATCAAGCTGGAAAAATTCACTAAAAGACTCAATCTGGATATCCAGAAAGTCCGGAGTAATGATTTTTCCTTTCGCTGAAGAGAAATTCACTCTCTGATTTCCCCTAGTTGTAGGTGTTGTTTTACTCATAAAACTTTTAAGAAAGGTTAAAAAATATTTTGATTCATTAAAAAATATCAGAAAAAAGAGTTTGAGAAGAGAAAAGTTCCAAAAGACCTTATAATGTTGGCGCTATTAGAAATAGTCTTATATTTTTTTCTCTTGATTCTCAGAATCTTATTCCTAACTGCAACACTGGTATATCTTTTCACAGCGTAATGCAAAATATTTTTATTACTTTTGAGGCAGAACAGCCGCAGTATCTATACATACGAAATCCTCTTCATTTCCATGAAAGAGGTGATATTCAATATTTTATAGATTTACAAACAATTATTCGCGCCAAAAGAGACTGCAAATTTACAACATTTTATTTTCATATACAAATAAAACAACTTCATTTTGAAGATGTTAATTATTTCGTTGAAAAATAAAAAAGGTCATCCAAAATATGGATGACCCGCCCTTAATAAAAAAAACTTAATCTTAAAATTAATTATATAACCTAAGATTTAGCTGTATTTTAAAATACTGAACAGAATAATTAATTCTATTACAATATATATTTTTCAGAACTAAAAATATTTTAAACTTTAATCTGTCAATATATAAAATTAATAAAAAAAATATTAAAATATTAATTTTCAGATAATTAAAATTTCAAAAACACAAGTCACCCCTTCGGATGACTTGTGTGTAGAAACTATTTGCTTATTGAAATTACCTCACGATGACCTTATATGATTTTACAGTCGTTTTTGTTTCTACTTTTATAACATACATTCCTGCAGGTAAAGAAGAAGTACCGATTTCAGCATTTCCGGAGAATTTACCTGATTTGATTAATTGTCCCTGAGCTGAAAACAAAGTATAAACACCTTCTTCGTTAGATTTTACATTTAAATTTTCACCTGCTTTTACAGGATTAGGATACACTTTAACATCATTTGCAGCAGTTTTTACTTCTCCAAGAGATGCTTTTGCTGTTAGACCGCTGTTTTTAGCTACAGAAGAATATGGAGAAAGAGGAGAATTCGGAGAACCTTTTTTAACAAGATCCGTATCTACAACCGCCTGAATTCCATCTGCATCTGCATCATCTATTCTTGAAATAAATCCTTCTCCAAGATCATCCAGATTATCCTTACCGATGGTATAAAGATCGAAGTCCACGTTATTGGATTTAAGATCCACAAAGTCTGGCTTATCATCTCCGTCTGTATTTTTTAAAGGATATTTCATCACTCCGGAATCCGGTGCTGTTTCAAGAACATCTGCAATTCCGTTATTTCCTACCGCAACTCCGCTATCAATTACTCCATTATGGTCTGCGTCAATCTGATCAATAACCGAAGCCGGGATTCCTGATTCAAATAAATCTAAAATACCATCATTATCCGAATCCAGATCAAGGTAACTTGAAATTCCGTCTCCCAATTCTGAAATTACCAGTTTATTTCCATCCACATCATCATCTTCAAATTTTCCGTTCCCGTTAAGATCTTCCAGCGCATCTGGAATACCGTCGTTATCAGAATCTTTATCACAAGCATCAGCAATTCCGTCTCCATCACTGTCTACAGCCGAAGACTTATCGTTCACCGCAGAACATCCTTCCGCACAATCCGGAATACCATTTCCGTTATTATCAATACTGTCGTTTCCGTTCGGACACTTATCATTACAGTTCGGAACACCATCCTGATCATCATCAAGCTGAACAAAAGCATTATAAATATAATATTGCTGAGCCAGAGTAATTCCGATTCCCGGATTGATTTCAATTTTCATCCTGTCAAACGATTTTGTTGCAGTAAAGCCTACATAAAACTGATTGGTTGAAGAAGTAAAGAACTGTCCACTGAACAATCCGCCCGAAGTTCTGGATTCCGTTACTGTTGTTCCTTTATAAAAAGTAACGGTAATATAATCTAAAGCATTTACAGTTAATAAATTAGCACTTTTCGTTAATGTAAATCCGCCAAAAGTTCCCGCAGGATATTCTCCCGTATTGCTTTTAACCGTTAGTCTAACGGTAGGAATTAACAAATTTATAGGAGATAAATTTACTGTAGCAAAATTTGTGGTGTTGGTATCTACAACGTTTCCTGTGTTGGTAATGTTGGTTAATCCGAAAATCGTTCCGGAAGCACCTGTCCAAGAAGCACCCTGTACAATATCTCCTAATCTTGAAGTTCCCGAAGTCTGAATGTACTCATTACAGTCGCAGTCCTGAGGTTCTTCGAAGGCATAAAATACTTTCATCGCTCCAAAATTTACCCCTACAGTCTGAGTGATCTTTAATCTCACTTCATTGAAAGGTTTTGTTGTATTGAGGGAAATTTTTTGTTTGTTGGAGCCGAATCTTAAAACTTTAATATTAATAAGCCCTCCTCCATCAAATAAGTTTTTAGAATCCTGTAATTGTCCGAATAAATAAGTTTCAATTGTTATGTTCTTCAAAAATTCAGCACTCAATAACTTGCCCTGATCATCAGGTTCGATTACAAAGCCCGCTTTATTTCCTGCAGGATAAACCTGATTTTTGTCTAAAACACCCACAGAGTAAGAACCTAACAAACCAGCAGGTAAAACAACAGAACCGTAAGAATTTTTGTCTCCGTCTCCAATTTTATCTCTGTCAATTACAAAAGAAAGAGGTGCTAAAAAGTTACTGCTTCCCGAAACATTCCCATCCACTCCGTTTCCGGCAATAATATCATCGCAAATCCCGTTATTGTCTACAGGAACTTTATTCGGATCGAAAGCAAATGCATAATAAACATTCAGCGCGCTGAATACTGAGAGAGCATTAACCTGATATAGTCTTACTTCATCAAAACTTTTAGACGTTTTAAAATGCAGGAAAACTCTTGTTTTTGTACCTCCAAATGCAGGTACAGACAACAAAGTAGCACTATTGGAACATTCCTGAAGAACTCCCGCTTTATAAGTACTTATTCTTAAATTACTTAAAAAACTTGCTGTAAAAATACTGGTACCAAGATCTACATTAAATCCTGTAATATAACCTGCAGGATAGGTAACATTTGTATTTTTTACAGATACTCCGTTTCCGCTTACCAAAGTGGCAAAGCTTCCCATACTGACACTGTTATCTAAATTGGCATCAATAAGAGGATTCATGCTTCCGCTGTAACAGGCAATACATATACCATTAGCATTTAATGGTTTTGCCTCCACACCCATTCCGCGGATCGGTGTGTAGCCTTGTCCGAAAATCTTTACAGACAACAGTAACAGCATCAGAAAAGCTGTAGTTTTCCCGAATAATTTTTTTGTCATTTTAAATTGGTTTAAAGTTTGTGTATTTTTTTAAAATTGTTGCCATGCATAAATACCAGCAGAAATTCTACATCCGTAAAAATTTCCTGTAGTACCGGATTTTCCGTAAACAATTGTCCCTTCATTACTCGCATTACAATCCGAAGCTAAAGGAACTCCGGTTGCTTTAATTAAAATTCCTTTGCTGATTTCCAGATCCGGAATATTGGTTCCGCTCGGGGTCATATTAATTCCCACATCCGTAACCGCCGTGCCTATTGCACCCTGTCCTGAGAAAGCATGAGAAGTATTTGCATAAACGGTCTGATTGGCAATAGTCGCACTTGCATTAGTTCCGAAGGCAATAGCTCCGGCAGCTCCGCTGGCAACATTGGCATTTCCAAATGCATAATTATTACTCGTTACAGTATTTCCTGTACCAAAAGCAAAACCTCCTGAATTGACGTTAGAATTTCCTACATTAATTCCGCTTACATTCGTTCCGGAAGTTCCGTTATTATTTCCCAGAACAATTGTATTTGCACCTGTCGCAAAATTGTTGTTACCTATTGTTTTTGCACCACTCAAAGAACTATTGGTAGCTCCAATCGCCACTCCCGGAAAATTAGCAGCCTGTGCAGCAACCGTATTTTCTCTTCCTAAAGCTACATTTGAAGAAGTATTGTTTGATAAAGTATTATTTGACCCCCATGAAACTGAAGCATAAGGTGCGGATGCATTTGAATTTCCTCCTCTAAAATTTCCGTTTACATCAAGAATTGCTTTTACGGAATTATTTGTTGCTAAAACTAAATTCTGGCTATCTGCTGTTCCCAGGAAATTTCCGGAAGAAACAGCAGTTCCTAAAGCTGAAGATGTAGCAGTAGTACCGGAATTTCCGGTAATTTTCCAGTTTGAAGACTGAGGCTGATTCATCTGAGTCCAGACAGAGCCATCAAAATAATAATACCCTGCATTTGTCACATTAACAGTCTGTCCTGAAGGTGTTGTATCGGCTGCTGTTACATAAACTATCGCACCTGTTTGAGCCGTGGTATAATTTTTAGCTCTTAACTGATCTCCTGTTAATCTGGGCGCGATAATCCCATCAAATTTCGCTGGATTTGAAGGAAAGCCCGTGACATCAAGCGTAGCCTGACCTTGAGTAGTATTGATACCTACTTGAGCATTAACAATACATCCCAAAAATGTTAGGATAGATAATCCGAATAATTTGCTTTTCATTTTAGTGATTTTTGTAGTTTTTAGAAAAAAATATGTAAAGTGGGTTCATTAAAAATGAACATTAAAATATCAGCTACAAAATAAATATTATTTATTGCGTATTAGCTGTTGTTTTAACTTTATTTAAATTTGCAGATTTCACAAACAGGACAGTAAAATGCCTATTTTTATTAATTAGAAATAGAAAAGTGCAATAAAGAATAATCAGAAGAAGATTCTCCGAAAGAAAATAATTTGTATCCAAAGCTGTGTGTTTTTGAGAATACAAATATAATATATTTTCAATCAAAATAATATTTATTGTTAAATAATTTAAATAAAAATACAATTTAACACATAATAATTAATTAAAAATAATAAAAATTACGAAATAAACAAAAATAAAAATTTATAAATGTATATTTTTAATAGATAAGCCATTATTACAATAAGAATATCAAATATGTAATAAACAAAAAAAGGCCTGAACAAATTGTTCAGGCCCGATATTTTTGAGTAAAGTGAAATTATTTCAATTCTACTTCAGCACCAGCTTCTTCTAATTGCTTCTTAAGAGCTTCAGCTTCGTCTTTAGATACACCTTGCTTCAATGGAGCTGGGGCACCGTCTACGATGTCTTTAGCTTCTTTAAGACCAGCACCAGTTAAATCTTTTACTAATTTAACGATAGCTAATTTAGAAGCACCTGCAGACTTAAGAATTACGTCGAATTCAGTTTTTTCTTCAGCAGCTTCACCTGCACCACCTGCAGCAACTACCACTGCAGCAGCAGCTGGCTCAATTCCGTACTCATCCTTAAGGATAGCAGCTAATTCGTTTACGTCTTTTACTGTTAAGTTTACTAGCGTTTCAGCTAAATTTTTTAAATCTGACATTGTTGTAATGTTTTTGTTGATTATTGATTATTTTTTGAGTGTAAATTATTCAGCAGCTGGAGCTTCTCCTTCAGCAGCCGGAGTTTCCGGAGTTTCAGTAGCAGGAGCTTCTTCTACTGCAGGTGCAGCTTCTTCAGCTTTAGCTTCTACTGTCTCAGGTTTGTTTTGAAGAGCAGAAACAACTCTCTGGATTGGAGACTGAAGTAATCCGATGATTTCACCGATCATTTCTTCTCTAGACTTGATGTTAGCTAACATCTCTAGGTTATTGTCACCAACATAGAAAGTTTCCTGAACGAAAGCAGACTTCAACGCCGGCTTTTCTTCTTTCTTTCTGAAGTCTCTGATTAATTTTGCAGGAGCACTTGCAGTCTCAGAAATCATAATTGCTGAATTTCCTTTGAAAGACTGGAACATCTCAGAGTAATCTACTCCTTCAATTTGCTCCATTGCTTTTTGTAAAAGTGTATTTTTAACAACTTTTACTTTGATATTTTGCTTGAAAGCCTGTCTTCTGAAGTCAGAAGATTTTCCAGCGTTCAAACCTTCTAGATCTGCAACATAAACTACTTTAGCATCCTGAAGCAAATCTTTGATCTCTTGTATTGCTACAACTTTTTGGTCTTTTGTCATTGTCTTAGGATTTATAATTAGTTAACAGATTTAGTATCGATTGCAATACCAGGACTCATTGTAGAAGAAAGATAGATCGACTTCACATAAGTACCTTTAGCAGCAGTTGGCTTCATTTTAATCAAAGTAGAGATCAATTCCTGAGCATTTTCCTTGATTTTAGCAGCATCGAAAGATACTTTACCAATACCAGCGTGGATAATACCGTATTTATCAACTTTGAAATCAATTTTACCAGCTTTCACTTCAGTTACTGCTTTACCAATTTCCATTGTTACAGTACCTGATTTAGGGTTTGGCATTAAACCTCTTGGTCCTAATACTCTACCCAATGGTCCTAATTTACCCATTACAGCCGGCATCGTAACAATAACGTCAACATCAGTCCAACCTTCTTTGATTTTTTGTAAATATTCATCAAGACCTACATAATCAGCACCCGCTTCTTTAGCTTCTGCTTCTTTATCTGGAGTTACTAAAGCCAAAACTTTAACATCTTTACCAGTTCCATGAGGAAGAGACACAACACCTCTTACCATTTGGTTTGCTTTTCTTGGATCTACCCCTAATCTTACAGCGATGTCTACAGAAGCATCAAACTTTGCAGTATTTACTTCTTTTACAAGAGCTGCACCTTCTTCAAGGTTATAGATTCTTCCTTTTTCTACTTTGCTTAAAGCTTCCTTTTGCTTCTTTGTTAATTTTGCCATTTCTTTAAGTTTTAAGCGTTAAAAGTTGGTTTAGTTCCTGTTACTCTTAATCCCATAGATCTTGCAGTACCTGCAACCATAGAAACAGCTGAATCCATTGTAAAGCAGTTAAGGTCTGCCATTTTATCTTCAGCAATCTTTTGAACCTGAGCCCAAGTTACAGCACCTACTTTGTTTCTGTTCGGTTCTCCGGAACCACCCTTGATTTTAGCTGCATCCATTAACTGGATCGCTGCAGGAGGAGTTTTGATTACGAATTCAAAAGATTTGTCTTCGTATACTGTAATAACTACAGGTAAAACTTGTCCCGGCTTATCTTGAGTTCTTCCGTTAAATTGCTTACAAAACTCCATGATATTCACACCTGCAGAACCCAAAGCTGGACCTACTGGTGGAGAAGGGTTAGCTGCGCCACCTTTCACCTGAAGTTTTACCATTTTAAAGACTTTTTTAGCCATTGTTTGTTTTTTAAATTTGAATAATTAATGAGTTTGGAAGCATTTATTATTCAGCAGGTTATCCATTCTCACATTAGATAATCCTACTTTTCGGACTGCAAAATTATGAAATATTTTTGAAATAGCAAACGGAATAGATTGATTTTTAAATAAATTAAGGTAAATTATCCTCAAACGCCTGTGGAATTTTAAACATACTGTCTTTATTATCGAATGGCACAACAATTTTATCCAGAATTTTATCCTTATCTTCTTTTAAGCAACTTCTCTTTACGAGTTGCAAATCGTACACCGCCTTCTCTGATGGAAGAAACGCATACTGGACATTATAACAAAATCTGGTTCCATCTGAATTATCATCCCAGTCTCCGTAAGAATATTCTGTAGTAACAGTGCAAGCCTTTTTTAATTTATTCTGGCTGAAAATAACCAAATCATCATAATATAAAGTTCCCATATGAGTTTGTCCGCCTGATAAAGCGAAGCATACTGTTTTTTTACCAATCACAGTAAATCTATGCAACGAACCGGAATTCCCATACATTCCCCCACTTCCTGCTTCGATCATAAAATCAGCAGTTTCCCAATTCTTCCCATTGAATCGGAATATGAACAGATCGCAATGCCCTGTAGATGCGCCTGCAAAAGGATATTGATTTTCTACTACTAAAGCAGCAAATTTTTCTTTTCCTATTACAAAACGTTTGATATCTGATCTTGAAAGCTGTATTTCCTCATCCATCTCTTCTAAAGGTTTCATATTCATCGTATCATAGACAGGTTTTAAAAGATTATCTACAATTCCCGAAGTTAAAGTTGTATCTACAGCCATTACAACATTTTGCTTTTGAGGTAACGGAGAATTGACCGATGGCGGCGAAGAAGTTTCCTTTTTACAGTTCATTGCAGACAAAAGAAGCAATGTTAAGAATACATATAATGAAATAGTTCGAATCATCATCAAATATATTAAAAAAGAAAAGACCATTCTTTCGAACAGTCTTTTTAAATTATTTTTAAAGCTTTTACACTTTTTCTACCTGCATATAGCTAAGCTCCATTGGAGTTTTTCTACCGAAGATAAGTACAGAAACTTCAATTTTCTTTTTATCTTCAAGAATTTTTTCAACAGTTCCGTTGAATCCGTTGAATGGTCCGTCAATTACTTTAACGTTTTCACCCACTACATAAGGGATTTCAACATCGCTTGCAAACTCAGAAAGTTCATCCATTCTTCCAAGCATTCTGTTTACTTCAGATTTTCTCATCGGAACGGGATCTCCTCCTTTTGTTAAGCTTAAGAAAGAAATAACTCCCGGAATGTTTTTGATAACGTGAGGAATTTCCCCCATTAAATCAGCTTCAATCATTAAGTATCCAGGATAGTAAGGTCTTTCTTTAGGAACTTTTTTACCGTTTCTGATCTGAATAACCTTTTCCATAGGAATAACTACCTGAGTAACGTACTGCTCAAAGCCTAAACGCTTGATTTCCGTCTCAATGTAGTTTTTCACTTTATTTTCCTGTCCGCTGATCGCTTTCAGCACATACCATTTCAATTCGCTCATTATTGGGAAAATACTTTTATTATTAATTGAACAAGTTGATTAGCATTCCAATGATGTTGCTGATTGCTTTAGAAAACAATTCATCAACTCCAAAAGTAAATAACGCCAAGATCACTGTTGCAACAGTTACTACAATTGTAGACGATTGCAGATCAGACCACTTTGGCCATTCAACTTTATGTCTGAACTCGTTATAAGAACCTTTTAAAAAATCGACAAATGAACTCATAATTGTTATTTGCACGGGCACAAGGATTCGAACCCTGATCAACGGTTTTGGAGACCGGTATCCTACCATTGGACGATGCCCGTAGTTAAAAAAAGCTTCCGTAAAGAAGTTCCTTACGGAAGCCTTTATATTGTGTTAGATGATTAGTCTAAGATTTCAGTTACCTGACCTGAACCAACTGTTCTACCTCCTTCTCTGATCGCGAATCTAAGACCCTCGTTAAGAGCGATTGGTTGTAACAATTCTACAGTGATCTCTAAGTTATCACCAGGCATTACCATTTCTACACCTTCTGGTAAGAAGATCTCACCTGTAACGTCAGTAGTTCTTACGTAGAACTGAGGACGGTATTTGTTGTGGAATGGAGTGTGACGTCCACCTTCTTCTTTAGAAAGGATATAAACAGATGCTTTGAATTTTTTGTGTGGCTTCACAGAGTCTTTCTTAGCGATAACCATACCTCTCTTGATGTCAGTTTTTTCAATACCTCTCAACAATAAACCTACGTTATCACCAGCTTCACCTCTGTCTAGGATTTTTCTGAACATCTCAACCCCTGTAATTGTAGAAGTTAATTTTTCATCACCCATACCTACGATATCTACAGGATCACCAGTGTTGATGATACCAGCCTCGATTCTACCAGTTGCTACAGTACCTCTACCTGTAATAGAGAATACGTCTTCGATTGGCATCAAGAATGGCTTATCTGTATCTCTTGTTGGCTCTTCGATCCACTCATCAACAGCATCCATTAACTGCTCAACAGTTTTGAACCACTTGTCATCAGAGTTACCTTCAGTAGCAGCAGTAAGAGCTCCTAATGCAGAACCTTGGATAACTGGAGAGTTATCTCCGTCGAATTCATAAGTAGATAATAAGTCTCTAAGCTCCATTTCAACAAGCTCTAATAACTCAGCATCATCTACCATGTCAACTTTATTCATGAAAACAACGATTCTTGGTACGTTTACCTGACGGCAAAGTAGAATGTGTTCTCTTGTTTGAGGCATTGGTCCGTCAGTCGCAGCACATACCACGATAGCTCCGTCCATCTGAGCAGCACCAGTTACCATGTTCTTTACGTAATCCGCGTGACCTGGACAGTCAACGTGAGCATAGTGTCTTTTTTCAGTTTCGTATTCGATGTGAGCTGTATTGATAGTAATACCTCTTTCTTTTTCTTCTGGAGCAGAGTCAATTGCAGAGAAGTCTTTTTTCTCAGCAAGACCTTTGCTAGCTAATACAGCAGAAATAGCAGCTGTAAGAGTAGTTTTACCATGGTCAACGTGACCAATAGTACCAATGTTCAAGTGTGGTTTGTTACGATTAAACGTTTCCTTTGCCATGATTTAAAATTATTTATTTATTGTTTTTCAAATTTTCGGTGTGCAAATATAATGAATTTTTAAATACCAAAACCTTTTTATTAAAAAAAGTTTCAATATTCGAATCCAATGAAGCACAAACCTTATATTTCAATGTATTGAGATTGCAAATTTACACAAATTTCTCAATTTAGAAAATCAGGAATAGACCTTTTAGCCAAAATATAAACTATCTCTTTAATTATGAATACAATAAAATAGGCGAAAAAGAATCCTGAGAAAAAATTACAGTACGGCAAAACCATAATTTATCTTTTATCGTAGATGAAAGTATGAACCATTAAAAATAATATATTATGAGAAAATTATTACATTTATGTACCGTATTGTTCAGCACCATTATCCTTTTTTCATGTGACGATTCCGATGATATGATGTCTACAGACATGAATATGCCTGTTCAGGGGCCCGATCTTATGGCTTACGGACTTACAGCAAATAACGAACTTGTTGCCTTCAATGCCAACAATCCCAAAATGTTTACTTCTAAAACCGCTGTTACAGGAGTCATTTCAGGCGAAAAACTGATGAGCATTGATTTCAGACCTGCAACAGGAGAACTTTACGCTTTATCCAATGCAAGTAAACTTTACATCATCAACACTTCCAATGCTTCTGCAAGAGCAGTAAATACAACCGCATTTTCACCTGCTGTCTCTGGAACTATCGCTTCGATTGACTTTAATCCTACCGTAGACAGAATTCGTTTAGTAAGCAATACGGGGCAAAATTTAAGACTTCATCCGGAAACGGGAGCAGTGGCGGCAACCGATATGAACATTAACGGAGGCGGAACTCCTTCTGTAGCGGGAGTTGCTTATACGAACAGTAAATCCGGAGCTTCAAGCACAGTGTTGTATGATATTGATATGACTTCCGGAAAGTTATTTAAGCAGGATCCGCCTAACAACGGAACATTGGTAGAAGTCGGAAATCTGGGAACTACTTTTACAGGACAGGCTGCTTTTGATATTAAATATGATAACAGCGTTGCTTTATTAGCTTTAAATAATAATCTACATTTATTAGATCTGAATAGCGGCAAAGCTACTAATATAGGAATGCTTCAGCAACAGATCATTGATCTTGCGATTCCTACAGAACCGGTTGCTTACGCGGTAGATAATTCAAACAACCTTCAGATTTTCAACCCAAACAGTCCGATGCCTGTTTCAAAAGCGATTACAGGACTTCAGAGTGGTGAAAGTATTTTAGGAATAGATTTCAGACCGTTAAACGGACAGCTTTATGCTTTGGGAAGTTCAAGCAGATTGTATACTATTAACTTAGGAACAGGAGCTGCAACTGCAGTGGGAACTTCTCCTTTTGCAACGTTACTTGCCGGAACAGATTTCGGATTTGATTTTAATCCAACCGTTGATAAAATCAGAGTCGTGAGCAACACGGGACAAAATCTTCGTCTTGATCCTGTAACAGGCGGAATAACGGCAGCAGACGGAATGCTGAATCCGGGAACTCCGATGATCGGAGCGGCTGCTTATACCAATAATTTTGCAGGAGCTACTTCAACGACTTTATTCGTTATCGATCATAATACAGACAAACTATATCAACAAAATCCACCGAACAACGGAACTCTGGTAGAGACAGGTTCTTTAGGAATCAATATTACCAGCGCAAACGGTTTCGATATCGGAAGCATGAGCCAAAAAGCGTATTTACTGGCAACAGTGGGAACTGCCACAAAAGTATACAGCATTAATACTTCAACAGGGGCTGCGACTGCGGTTTCAGATTTTCCAAATACAGTAAGAGGTTTTGCTGTGGGATTAGGATTCTAAACTCATAATAATTATTTCAATAGCGAGAATCGCGGAAAACTTCGTTTTCCGCGATTCTTTTTTAACCGAATGTTTATTTAGCCGCAAAGGCAAAAGATTTCGAAAATATGTTGATAGTTTATTATTAAGGTGAAGACAAAAAAACATAAAACTCTTTCTTTAAAGCTTTAGTTATCTTATTTAAATATCTTTTGCCACCTATGGTTAAATAAAAGGTTAAAAGTAAAACTTGTCTAAATTTTTACCGCAAAAGATTGTAACACTTTAGTTGTTTAAGTCTGATACTTAAATGAAAAAAAGAGCATATAAGTTAAAAAAATCAAAGATTTTTTCTCTTTGCAGACTTTTGAAATCCTTTAAATAAATTCAATAAAGTCTTTTGTCTTCTGCGGTTAAATTTAAAATGAGTTTAAAATATAAATGAAAGAATGATCAGATCTGTTGAGATTTTTTAGTTCGGTTGAAAATCCAGAAAATAATCGGGAAAATCAGCAGGGTTAAAACAGTTGCCGTAATTAATCCTCCGATAATGACGATTGCCAAAGGTTTTTGGGATTCCGATCCGATTCCTGTGGATAAAGCTGCAGGCATTAATCCGATGGATGCCATTAAAGCCGTCATGATCACAGGACGTGTTCTGGATTTCACCCCATTCAGCAGTGAGCTGTCCAGATCCATTCCGTTTTTAACATTCTGATGAAATTCTGTAATGAGGATGACTCCGTTCTGAATACAGATTCCCAAAAGGGCAATCATTCCCACTCCGGCTGAAATTCCGAAATTAATTCCGGTAACGTGCAGTGCGATAATTCCGCCAATTAAAGCAAAAGGAACATTTGCCAAAACCAGTAAAGAATCTTTCATATTTCCGAAAAGGATAAATAAAAGAAAGAAAATTCCTAAGATACTGATGGGAACAACCTGCGCCAATCGTTTTGAAGCTCTCTGCTGATTTTCAAACTGACCGGTCCATCCTACAGAATATCCGTCCGGAAGATCAATTTTAGCAACCGCTTTCTGCGCATCGGCAATCGTACTTCCCAAATCACGGTCGCGAATGGAAAATTTAATCCCTATGTATCTTTTAATATCATCTCTGTAAATAAATGCGGCTCCGTTGTCTTTTTCAATCGTGCTGATTTCTTTGAGCGGAATTTTAGCACCGTCCTGTGTAGGAACCATTAAGGCAGCAATATCATTTTCATCCTTCCTGTACTCCTGCGAATAACGGAGACGGATCGGGAATTTTCTTTCGCCATCAAACATTTCCGAAGCGGTCTTACCTCCGAAAGCCATCTCCAGAACAGACTGCGCATCATCGGGCATTACTCCGTAAGCCGCCATTTTATCCCTGTCGAGGACTACGCTTACTTCCGGCTGACCGATATTTTTAATAATTCCGGCATCTTTTACACCTTTAATATCCTTTACCTCTTTTAAAACTTTTTCAGCAAGTACATCCAAAGTCTGAAGGTTGTCTCCGTAGATTTTAATTCCGTTTTCTGCTTTGAAACCGGCAACTGCTTCAGCCACGTTATCTGAAATCGGCTGGGAATAATTGAATGTAATTCCCTGATAGTTTCTTAATTTTTTATCGATTTCTTCAATCAGTTCTTCATAAGTAATGTTCCCTTTCCATTCTTCTTTGGGTTTAAGATTCACGGCAAACTGTACGAACCCAAAACCATTCGGGTCGGTTCCGTCATTACTTCTCCCCGTCTGCGCGAGAACATCCGTAACTTCCGGAAAACTCATAATATCTTTCTTGAGAAGATCGGCTGTATTTAAAGATTCTTTTAATGAAGAACTCATCGGCATTTCGGCAGTGATCCACAATGAACCTTCATTTAACTGCGGTAAAAATTCGGTTCCTAAAAATTTCCCTGAAAATAAAGTCACGGCTAAAAATGACAAAGAAACAATTAAACTGAGTTTTTTATGTTTAAAGGTAAAATTGAATCCTTTTAAAACGATTCTGTCCCAGAAATTAACGAACGGATTATTTTTCTCCTTTACATTTTTATTTAAAAGGATATGTGAAAGCACCGGAACGAGCGTTAACGTAAAAATCAAAGCGCCCATTAAAGCAAAACCTAACGTAAATGCCAATGGTGAAAACATTTTTCCTTCTACTTTCTGGAATGAGAAAATCGGGATCAGTGAAGTAATGATGATTAATTTTGAAAAGAAGATTGCTTTTCCAAGACCTGTCCCGGTCTGTTTGATCCAGCCTGCTTTTGCCAGTTTGTTGAATTTTTCATCACCGTATTTGTGGGCTTTATGGTCGAGCATCACAAAAAGTCCTTCTACCATGACGACGGCTCCGTCAATGATAATTCCGAAATCTACCGCGCCGAGTGAAAGTAAATTTGCGCTCATTCCCGCCAGTTTTAAACATAAAAATGCAAATAATAAGGATAAAGGAATGATGATGGAAACGATAAGCGTTGTTCTCCAGTCTGCCATGAAAATCAAAACAATCACGGTAACCAGAACAATTCCTTCAATAAGGTTGTGCATTACAGTGTGTGTGGTGAAATCCATGAGGTTATCACGGTCATAAAAAGTGACCATTTTTACATCTTTCGGAAGCACTTTTTCATTGAGTTCTTTAATTTTTGCTTTTACACCGACCAAAACTTCACGCGGATTTTCTCCTTTCCGCATCACGACAATTCCTTCAACAGTATCTTCCTGATGATTAAGTCCCGCCTGTCCTACTCTAGGCATAGAACTTTCGTGTACTTCCGCAACATTTTTAACGAGAACAGGATTTCCGCTGTCATTCTGGATGGTAATATTTCCGATATCGGCAACAGATTTCACCAAACCGATTCCACGTACTACATATGCCTGTCCGTTTTTTTCTATAACATCACCGCCGACATTCAAATTACTTTTTGTGACGGCATCATAGACCTGAAGCGGCGTAAGATTATATTTATCTAAAGCTCTCGGATCGATGCTTAATTCGAACACTTTGTCCTGACCTCCAAAAACATTGATGTCTGCAACACCGGGAACTCCTCTCAAAGCACGGTCGATTACCCAGTTTTGTAAGGTTAACAGTTCTCTGGAATCTTTGGTTTTGCTTTGTAAAGTATACCTGAAAATTTCTCCGGTCGGTCCGTAAGGCGGCTGTACTTCGGGATCCACTTCATCGGGAAGACTCACGGTTCGAAGCTGATTATTGACCTGATTTCTGGCAAAAATATCGTCTACTCCATCGTCAAAGAGAATTTTAACAATGGAAAGTCCGAACATCGTGGTACTTCTGACACTGGTTTTCTTCTGAACCGGACTCATTGCGAGTTCAATAGGTGTGGTAACGAAACGTTCTACTTCTTCAGCACTTCGTCCGTTCCATTGGGTAATGATGACAATCTGGGTATTGGTAACATCGGGAAAGGCTTCAATGGGCATATTTTTGAAACTTATGAATCCCGAAACCGCCAGAATCGCTACCCAAATAAAGGTGAATGCTTTATTTTTTAACGAAAAAGCAATGATATTTTTAATGAATTTGTTCATGATGGATTTTTTGATGACCTAAAAAAGTCGTTGAATTCTTTTAACGCAAAAGAGCGCAATGATTTTTGTGACTATTGTCCTGCATATTCTCTTTCACTCAGAGAAAAATCTTCTGATTTGAATCATTAAGGATATGTAAGGAGTTAAGAATTATTAAGAGTTTGCAAGCAGATTGATAAGCACAGATGCTATTTTTTAGATATTTTCTTGATTCAACTTAACTTATTAATTAAAATCTTAATGGTTTAAATAAAATCAGCTATTCAAAGAGCGATAAATCAACAACTGATTGTTTGTAATTACCTGTTCTCCTTCGGATAACCCTTCGGAAACATAGGTAATGTCTCCTACCTGTTTCAGAACTTTTATTTCTTTCACTTTTACATCGGTTCTGGATTTATAGATCACTACAAAACTTCTGTTATCATCAAAAATCACAGCTTTGGAAGGAACCGTAAGTGCGGTTTTATTCTCCGAACTCGTTACTTTAATCGTCGCTTTGCTTTCGGGAATCAGCAACCCGTTCTGGTTATCAAGCACTACTCTTGCCTGCATCGCATTGGTTTGAGGATCGATGATTTTAAAAATTTTATCAATTTTTCCGTCAAAAACCTTATCCGGATACGATAATGTGGAAACCTGCGCTTTCATTCCGAGACTGATTTTATCAATATCAGATTCGTTAACGTTCATGATTGCCCAAACGTTGGTGGTATTGGCAACATCAAAAATATTATCGCTTCGGTCGCTTCTGAGCTGCATATCTTTATTGATATTTTTCTGAACAATATATCCGCTGATTGGTGCAACCACACTGTAGATATTTCCTTTTTTTACATTATATACCGTACTCACTGCACTTGCCCGCTGCAACTGATCCTGTGCTTTCTGAAGCTGGCTTTTGGCTTCCAGAACGTCTCTTTCGGTATTCAGTTTTCCTTCGTACATTTCTTTGGCAACGCGAAGATTATTTTGGGCAACAACCAAATCTGTTTTTGCATCGCTCACATCTTTCTGCACTTCCGCCAATTCTGTACTTCGTATGGTGGCGAGAACCTGCCCTTTTGTTACATGATCGCCCAGTTCAACATTAACGCTTAAAACATTTCCGCCGACCAAAGGATAGACATCGATGTAACTGTTTTTGTCTGCTGAAATCTTTCCATAGAAATTGTAATCGTCTTCTATATATTTTTTTTCAACTTTTGCTAAATCGATTGAATTCAGCATGGTGTTGCTCAGTTCAAAACCTTTTTTTGCCTGCGGTTTTGTTTCTTCCTCTTTTTTGGAGCAGGATAAAACAGACAGGGCAATCATTACCGGAATTATATAATTTTTCATGTTTAATAGAAGATTTTCGTTTGTACTAGTTGATTCAATTGTTCTGCAGACTGCATGATCCCGTTTTTCATATCGTAAATCTGAAGTGCCGTTTCGCGGTAACTGTCCATAAAGTCTGTAAATTCAATAAGACTGATGTTGCCTTTTCTGAAATTATTCAGCATCCCGTTATAGACCAGTTCCATATTATTAAGATCGGTAGATTTAATCTGAGTGAGCTGATCGTATTGTGTTTTCCAGATTTTGTAAGCCGACTGTACTTTTGTTTCAAGGTTCAGCTTCTGAAATTCTGCATTTTTCTGATTCTGCTGAATGGCAAAATTGGCTTTATCCACATTTCCTTTATTGGATTTCCAAAGCGGAAGAGGAATTCCGACCATCAGATTGACTTCATTTTTGAAGGTTCCGCCATTCTGGTCCCACCCTGCCCCGAGATTAAGATCGGGAACGTTTAAAGATTTCTGCCATTGCGCATACAGCTTACTGTTGTCGATTAATTTTAAATTATATTGATAATCGGCATTGTTTTCGAGTGCTTTTTTCTGAAGTTCCGTTTCGTCGCCGAAAGGCTGAGCGGCAAGAATTTCTTTCGCTTCAGAATCGGAAAGCTGTGGTTCTATTTCTTCGGTGACTCCTGTAAGAAGTTTCAGAGTCTGTTCAAATTCAAGAATATTTTTATTGATTCCGACTTTGTCATTATTTAACTGAATGACAATACTCTGTAATCGAACTTCATCTTTCAGCGAAACATTTCCTTTGGCAGACTGTATTTTGTAGGCAGCCAGAAGATCGTTCATATAACCAAGCTGTTTATTGGTATTGTTGAGTTTTAGTTTTTCGTAGTAAAGATCAAAATAAGTGGAACGGAGCTGGGATTTGAGATCAACCAAAAGCTGGGCAAACTGAAGCTGCGCCAATTCCTTATTGGATTTTGCGAAGGCAATTTCATTCTTCTTTTTGCCCCCCATGTAAATTAATTGAGTGACCTGCGCTCCTTTTGCGTGTCCGAAATCGAAAACTTTTCTGTCTTCGGGGTTGTATGCGTTTATTTGTCCGCTCAACTGCGGAAGTTCCCAGATTTTAGCCTGCAAAATATCTGCATCAGCCATATTAATGTTGTACTGTTCGGCGAGCAGTTGTAAATTGTTCTTCTGGAAAGCTTCTTCGCAATCCCGAAGCGACATTTGCTGTTGTGCCGTCATGAATGAAGAAATGACGATGAACAGCCCTGCAAATTTGTTCATTTTATTGATTTTATGATACAAAAATGCCTTTCTGCTATTAAAATGCTCTTAAAGAATGCTTAAAAAAAAATTAAATTTGTTAAGCTGCAACATATAATCATCTCATTTAAATAAAGTTACGAGTTCATTACAGTATTAATTGAATTCATGTAACACTAAGTCTGCAAAGATTTATTTAAAATTTTTGAGAATATTTTCTTTTGCAAGGGCTGAACTGCGTAAATATTTTTAGATTAACTTAAAAAATTATTTCACAAAAATCACACTGAACTTATTGAGGAGATCTGCAGGAGAAGTATAAATAATTTGTGCTCCGTGATATTCTAGAATTCTTTTAACAATTCTTAAACCCAACCCGGAACCTGAAATATTCTGAGAATTTTTTCCTCTTTTAAAGGCTTCAAAAAGTTTTGCCTGTTCTTCTTTCGGAATGGTATTTCCGTGGGAAATAACGTCAACAATCAGATATTCGTCATTTTCTTTAATCAGTACATCCACTTCCACATCATCGGAATAGATGGCTGCATTTTTAAATAAGTTGATGAAAACAATATCGAGTAAAGACTGAATTCCTTTAATGGTTAAAAGAGCATCTTCAGAAGTATCCTCGGAGATCAGAAAATCCAGTTTTAATTTGGGGTAGCTTTTTTCAACTGCCTCAAAGGATTCAAAAATAACTTCATCAATTCTCACTTCTTCATAAATGCTCTGGATGTTTTCCCTGTCGAATTTGGTAAGCAGCAAAAGTGAATTGGTAAGATCTGAAAGCTGATACACATCCCTCTGAATCTGCTGCAAAGATGATAAAGTTTCAGGAGAATGCTGCCCGAATTTTATTAAATTTTCAAGCTGAAAAGCCATTCTTGTGATCGGTGTCCGTATTTCGTGGGAAGCACTTGCTGTAAAATCTTTCTGCGACTGAAATACATCGTCTAATCTTCCGATCATCGTATTGAAGGATTTGGCAAGAACATCAATCTCATCGTTAGAATTACGAACCGGGATCTGGGTTGTTAATTTATGAGCCGTAACTTCAGAAATTTCCTGATTAAGATCTTCCAGAGGCTTTAAAAACTGTCCCATGAAATAATAACTGAAGAAGCCAATGAGAAGGGCACTCATCACATAAGCCGTTATTAAAAGATATTTGAGATATTCCAGTTTGGATTTTCCATTGGTATCTAAAGCACTTGTTAAAATATAGTAATTTTCTCCGTTGATGGTTCTTAATGCCGCATAAATTTCGGGAACTGTTTTTTCGGAATAGATTACTTTTTTTTCGTCAAGCTCTTTAAGAAGATCATTATCCCAGGTCACATTACGGTCTTTAATGGTGCTGTAGATAAGTTCTTTCTGCCCGTTGAAAATTAATATGGTTTCGTTTAAAAGAATGTTATCTGAATTTTCATTAAAAAAAATAGGTGCTTCTTCTTCAAAATCTTTAGACTTGGCAATGAAATGAGAAGTGAACTCCAGTCTCTGCCTGAATCTTTCTTTGAATTCTTCTCTTCGGAAATCATTAAAAGACATATAAATCACCACCATCACAATACCGAAAAGCAATGAAAAGGCAATACTGAGATTAAGTGCGATCTTCCTTTTTAGAGACATTCTATAACGGGCTTAAATAATATCCGAAACCCGATCGGGTGTGGATAAGTTTTACTTTAAAATCTTTATCGATCTTTTTACGCAAAAAATTGATGTAGACTTCTACAGTATTGGTATTGGTATTAAAGTTATGTTCCCACACATGTTCTGTAATCTGCTGTTTGGAAACTGTTCTTCCCTGCGCTTCCGCAAGATAAACCAACAGTTGAAATTCCTTCAGGGTAAGACTGATTTCATTTCCGCCACGATAGACTTTCTGTTCAGTTTTGTTCACAATGAGATCATCAATCCTGATAATTTCCTGATCCATATTTTCAGAAGGTGTTTTTCTTCTCAGCAGAGAATTGATACGCAGCAATAATTCCTCAAACTGAAACGGTTTTACCAGATAATCATCCGCCAAACGTGTAAAGGCATCTTTTTTATCGGAAAGGTCTCCGTAAGCAGAAATAATGATAATGGGTGTATTTTTATCGAAAGAGCGGATGGTCTGACAAACGTCCAGTCCGTTAATTTTCGGAACATTGATGTCCAGAAGATACAAATCGTAGGAATTGTTCCTGATCTGGCGAAGAAATGTTTCCCCATCATAAATCTTGTCGCAGGTAAAATTATTTGACTCCAGAAATTTGCAAAGTTCCGCCGAAAGAATTAAATCGTCTTCCAATAAAAGAATATTCATCGAAAATTATTTTATACGAATGTAACGAAATTTTTGGTGATTGTAAAGGAATTCAAAAGTGCAGGAATTACTTTTAATTGAATTTTAAGATTTGTATTGAATGCTTCTGGAAATTTTTATCCTGAAAATAAAATAAATTCGAATTGCTTTTTATGCAGAGTGTTTAACAGAATCTATAAGGTAAGGATCACTATTTTTCATTTTCCCGAAAGTTTTTAAAATTTCAAACGAGATTCAGACATGAAATAAAGACATAAAAAAATCCCGAAGAAATCGGGATGAAATGAGAGCCAACTACGGGACTTGAACCCGTGACCTCTTCCTTACCAAGGAAGCACTCTACCGCTGAGCTAAGTCGGCTTAAACTAAAAAATCACACCGGAAAGCGTGATTTTTATTGAGCGGAAGACGGGGGTCGAACCCGCGACATTCAGCTTGGAAGGCTGACGCTCTACCAACTGAGCTACTTCCGCAATCTTGTTTCCAAAATTATTGGTAACGCTGTGCAAACTTAAGGAAAATCCTTTATTTATGCAACTTTTTTCTAATATAAAATGTGGGGAGAGCAGGATTCGAACCTACGAAGCCGAAGCAACTGAGTTACAGTCAGTCCCATTTAGCCACTCTGGAATCTCCCCAGATATTTTATATTAAATTGAGCTTCCAGAGGGATTCGAACCCACGACCCCGAGATTACAAATCACGTGCTCTGGCCAACTGAGCTATGGAAGCATTTTAATACATGGACTGAACGCTGTGAGAAACTCTACTCTACATCATTTCAGTAGTAAAAAAAATCACGCTTTTTAAGAGTGTGATATTTGAGCGGAAGACGGGGGTCGAACCCGCGACATTCAGCTTGGAAGGCTGACGCTCTACCAACTGAGCTACTTCCGCAATTTTGTTTCCAAAATTATTGGTAACGCTGTGCAAACTTAAGGAAAATCCTTTATTTATGCAACTTTTTTCTAATATAAAATGTGGGGAGAGCAGGATTCGAACCTACGAAGCCGAAGCAACTGAGTTACAGTCAGTCCCATTTAGCCACTCTGGAATCTCCCCAGATATTTTATATTAAATTGAGCTTCCAGAGGGATTCGAACCCACGACCCCGAGATTACAAATCACGTGCTCTGGCCAACTGAGCTATGGAAGCATTATTAAAAAAGAATTCAAAAGATCGCTGTTCCCTTTTTGCGAGTGCAAATATAGAACGGATTTTTTGAATTCTCAAATTTTTTAATAACTTTTTTTAACTTTTTTTCCTAAGCCATTTCTTTTTTCTTGATTAATAGCTTTTTAGCAGTATCAACGCATAGGTCTAAACTTTCTTCAAAAGTTGTAGAGGTTTTCTTTACTACGATATCGTCTCCCGGAACCGCCAGAATAATCTCGGCCGTTTTGTTTGCTTTATCCGAGTTGTTTTCTACTTTTAAGAATATTTTACACTCCTGAATTTTGTCATAAAAAGTATCCAGTTTGCTTACTTTTTTTTCAATGTGTGATTCTAGTGGTTCGTGTGGAGTTAAACCAATTGATTGTACTGTGATCTTCATAATTCGTCATTTTTTGAAGCTCTTGGATGAGCCCGATTAAACACTTTTTTCAATTGTTCAATATTAGCATTCGTATAGACTTGAGTACTTGCAAGACTGGAATGTCCTAATATTTTTTTTACTTTAGAGATCTCTGCCCCATTATCCAAAACGTGTGTAGCAAAGCTGTGACGAAGGATGTGAGGACTTCTTTTTTCTTTTGTTGTTATAAGACTAAGGTACTTATTAACGACCACATAAACAAATTTTTCAGTGAGTTTTTTGCCTTTGGTATTGACAAAAAAATATAAATCATGTTCAGGCAGCGGTTTCCTTATTTTCAAATAACGATTCAGCAGATCCGAAAGCTCTCCGGAGATGGGAATATATCTTTCTTTGTTTCCCTTTCCTATTATTTTCAGTTCGTTTCCGCTGAGATTTACATTTTCAAAAGTCATACCACAAAGCTCTGCTTTCCGGATTCCTGTCTGGTAAAGAACTTCCACAATGCATTTATGCAAAACATCCTGAATTTCTTCAAAAACCTGATCACTAAGTTTTTGCATTTCTTCTTTTGACATCGGGATCTGTTTTTCGGGATAAAATTTTAATGAAGAAATACTTTCTGTGGGAGAAACTTTTATTTCGCCGATTTTTAGCAGAAATAAATAAAAGCTGCGAAGAGAAGACAATTTTCTGTTGATACTTCGTTTGGAAATATCATTTTTGCTTAATTCAACGATAAAATTTCTGATAATTTTTTTGTCCGCTTTTGAAATATCTTCTGAAGATTCTGTTTTCATGTAAAAACGGGAGAAATCTTCAAGATCTTTTCTGTAGCTTGTAATGGTGTGAGGAGAATATCTCTTCTCGAATTGTAAATATTCCAGGAATTTGTCCAGCATCATTTAGTATATAAAAACAAAAAATTCACTCTTCAAATATAAACATTTAAAGAGTGAATTTAGTATGTGGGTAAGAAAATTCTTAAGCCTGTTCTTCTTTGCTAAGATTTCTTTGCTTGTGAGCAGCTTTTAATCTAGCTTGTCTTAAAGTTACAGAAGGCTTGATAAACTGTTGTCTAGCTCTTAACTGACGAACTGTACCAGTTTTATCAAATTTTCTTTTATATTTTTTTAATGCTCTATCGATAGACTCTCCGTCTTTTACTGGAATTATTAACATATATTACATCTCATTTTGGATTGCAAAAATAAACATTATTTATTAAACCACAAAACTTTATTAAATAAAACATTCAAAGTAAATGAATTCAAATTTTGAAAAAGCTTAACAAAACTGACATTTAACAATAATTTTATAATAATTTATGTTTATTTATAAATAATTATTTAATAAATTATATATTTTTACGTACTTATTTATTTATTTTTGTAAATAATATTAAATTGTTTAAAACCAAACAGCTATGCCCACATTTCCATAACTCTTAATTGTAGTAGATTTTGCTTTATCTCTGGCAAATTCCGGATCCTGATTTTATTCTGAGTAAAACCATATTCATATTCCCTTCACAATGCTTAAAAAATTACTCTTTTCTATTTTTATATTCTTTTCCGGTTTCGTGTTTTCACAGGAAGATTGTATTTCCGCCATTACAGTCTGCGGAAATTCAGGTATAAATTACACTCCCGTAGGAATAGGAAACATCAATGAAACTCTGGGAGGATGTCTCTCATACGAAAATCATTCAGTTTGGTATAAGTTTACAATAGCTACCAGCGGAACCCTTACTTTTGATCTGGTTCCCACAGGACCGGTAGATTATGACTGGGCGATTTACGGGCCGAATGTAACCTGTTCCACCAGAGGAACTCCGGTAAGATGTAATGCTTCAGGATATTACGTTAATACCGGAATGAACATGACCAATACCAACACTTCATCCGGTGCCGGAAATACAGATCCTTACTGCAAATACATGGATGTTTTGGCAGGACAGACGTATTACTTATATATAGATAACTGGTCTCCGTCGGTTTACACTTTTAATCTAACCTGGGGCGGAACTGCAACTTTTGTTTCACCTTTTACCAATTCAACACTTGCACCCAACCCTTTTGTTCCTCCCGGAAACCCCGGACCTACTCCAGGCTCTCCGAGAGAAATAAATATCTGCGGAAGTTCTGCAACTTTTAATTTCAGTACATTATCTCCCGGGATACTAAACGGAAATTCTAATTTTTTCGTTTCATATTACAGCACAGCAAACAATGCTGCAACAGGAAGCAACCCGATCACAGCACCTATTACTGTAAATACAGGCAATACCTATTATTATAATATAAGCTATCAGGATCCTAACAATCCTAACAATTCCATCAATTCCTGCAAACAGACAAATGCCATAGTTTTTAAAGACAAAAGTTTAACCGCATCTATTACCGCATCTGCAACAAAACTCTGCCCAGGCGGAAATATTACGCTAACATCAAGTAACGCTACCGGAAACACATGGTCTACAGGAGCTACAACCCAGTCTATCACGGTAAATACACCAGGGACCTACACCCTAACCAGCAGCAACGGAGTTTGCACAAGCCCACAAGCTTCGGTTACCATCACTCAGGACACGGATCCGAATGTGCAGATCACAGGAAATCTGACATTGTGCGAAAATACTTCCACGACACTTACCGCAACCTCAACCGGAACAGGAAACACCTATTTATGGTCTACAGGAGCTACCACTCTTACAATTACTGTAACCACACCGGGAACATACACCGTAACAGTGAAAACTCCGGCAAACTGCCAATATCCTAAATCTGTAACCGTTGTACAGGGAACCGTTCCCGTTACTCAGAATGCCACTTTAACCAACTGCTCCAGTACAAGCACAGCAGTTTTTAATTTAACCACCGCTCAGCCTAACATCAGCACGACTTCGGGAGTTACTTTTGATTATTATGTAAATCAGGCAGATGCCATTGCCGGAAATACAAATACCATCGCAACCCCGACCGCTTACACATCAGGAAACGCAACAATTTATGTAAGAGTGAAAACTGCAACGTGCTCAAAAGTCGTTTCGCTTCAGCTCAATGTAACTCAGCTTGCGTCTCCTACAATTACCAGTTCATCTTCAACGATCTGTTTCGGTGGAAATGTAACGCTCACATCAAGTGTTCCGACAGGAAATACATGGTCTACCGGAGCAACAACGCAATCTATTACGGTTACATCCGGAGGAACTTATTCCTTAACCAACACCAACGGAACATGTACAAGCGCACCGGTTTCAGTAACACTAACCGCAGAAAGTGATCCTAATCCTCAGATTACAGGAAATTTAATTGTGTGCGGATCTCCGACAACACTTACGGCAACCTCAACCGGAACAGGAAACACATATTCATGGTCTACAGGTGCCATAGGAAATTCAATTTCAGTTTCTGCGCCGGGAACTTATACGGTTACAGTACAAACTCCTGGGAACTGCCAGTACACAAAATCCGTGACAGTAGTTCAGGGGGCTGTACCTGTTGTACAAAATTTGTCATTGAGCTTATGTTCAAATAATAGTACGGCAACTTTTAATTTAATATCGGCACAGCCCAATATCAGTACAACGACGGGGGTAACTTTCAGCTACTACCTGAATCAGGCGGATGCATTGGCAGGAAACAGCTATACCATTGCAAATCCTTCGGCATATACTTCAGGAAACGCTGTGATTTATGTTTTGGTGAAATCCGGTTCTTGTTCGAAAGTAGCAGAATTACAATTAATTGTTAATGTAAAACCTGTTCCGACGATTACTGCTTCATCGAATGTCATCTGTAACAATAATGCTGTTACTTTAACCTCAAGTTCAGCAACAGGAAATACATGGTCTAACGGCGCAACGACACCGTCAATTACCGTATCAACTCCGGGAACCTACACTTTAACCTATAATAACGGAACCTGCACAAGCGATCCTGTTTCGGTGATAATAACCCAGGGAACTGATCCGAATGTTCAGATTTCCGGGAATTTAAATTTCTGTGAAGGCGCTTCAACCGTTTTAACAGCTACTGCAAACGGAACGGGAAATACATTTTCATGGTCCAACGGATCAACAACGGCTAGCACAACGGTAACCGCATCAGGAACTTATACCGTGACCGTGACCACTTCCAACGGCTGTCAGTACACAAAATCGGCAACTGTTACGATGGATCCGGCTATTATAGTAAACATTAATACTCCGGCAGAAATTAACTGTACAAATTCTCAGGTTACTTTAAATGCTACAGCTTCTGTATACCAACCGGGATCAACCTTTTTATGGACCGCTACAGGAGGTGGAAATATTGTTTCCGGAGCCAATACCTTAACTCCGACAGTGAATAATGCGGGAACTTATTCTTTAACGATTACGAGCCCGACTTCCAACGGATGTGTGAAACAAGGTTCAGTGATGGTCATTAAGAATATAACACCGCCGATCATAAGCGTTTCAGCTCCTAAACTATCGATTTGTAAAGGTGAGTCTATTGCTCTTACGGCAATGGGCGCAGCAACCTACACATGGACGGGATTAACAGGAAACGGCAACACACAGATTGTTTCCCCGACTACGACTACAACGTACACAGTAACGGGAATCGGGACAAACGGCTGTTCTGCTACAACTCCTGCTACAATTACTATTACGGTTGTTCCGGAAATTATTTCTACTCTGAAAAATATCGAAATCTGTAAAGGTGACAAAGGTATTCTTGATACAGGAAGCGGTCCGAATTACTCTTATTCATGGAATACCGGAGCAACTTCTCAAACCATCAATGTAGACACAGCGGGAACCTATTCAGTAACCATCAGTAACGGAGTCTGTTCTAAAACCTTTACTGCAACGGTAGGATATATTGTAACTCCTCAAATTAAAGAAATCACTTACAAAGATCCTTTTTTAACGATTGTTGTACAAAATAATGGCAATGTACCTATAGAGTATTCCATAGACGGAGGTGTTACGTGGCAGGCTTCCAACACTTTTCAGGTGTTAAAAAATACGAAATATTCGATAAGGGTAAGAAACAGAGGTGCAACCTGCGATACCACCGCAGAATATTATACTTTCTTTATGGCAAACGTTATTACTCCGAACAGCGACGGAAGCAATGATGTAATTGATTTCAGCGAGATCAGCAAATATGGAAATTTTGAAGGGGGTATTTTCGACAGATACGGAAAAGAAGTTTTCCGACCAACCACCAAAACACCGATCTGGGACGGAAAATACATCGGAAGACCTCTTCCAACCGGAACCTATTGGTATAAATTACAATGGGAAGATAAAATCATTAAAAAGCCTGTTCAGCTTTCGGGATGGATTTTACTGAAAAACAGGGATTGATGAGGTTGAGGTTAAGATTGAGGTTGAGATTGAGATTGAGGAGAGAAATTAGATGAATTATAGAAGTGTCGGGTTTTTTCCGGCACTTTTTTTTGCTGTTCAGACTTTTATTCTTTGCTGAAAGTTTTTTTCTGACTATCATTTATACTACCCACTTCTATCCTAGCCCTGATTGAAGAGAAAATCCCGGAATGGAGCGGCGGAGCGAAGCGGAGCCGCACAATGAGGAATTGTAACGGAAAGCAGGATAAAGCTCCAAATAAAAAACACCTTGAAATTCCATTATTAAAATGACTGAAAGAATGTGAACTGAATTTGAATAAAAGTGTTATCTTTGCATTCACTTTATTCATGGGGTTGACTGGTTTCGACAGCAAGACCAATGGGTAAGTAAGCATGCAGAGAACCGTAGCGCGATCTCTATAATCCCTTGCTACAAAATTTTAACTGGCAACGAAGAGTTCGCTCTTGCAGCTTAATATCGAAGTATAGTAGATCAAGCGTTTTCCCGAAGATGTTAGTAGGGAAGCAAGATATTCCACAAATGCTCTGTTCTGCGGCGTTTGATTCTGGGATATAGGAATGCGGAAATAAGGCTTTGGACGCTTCGGCTAAAGCTCGAAAACCTCAGAAGATAAGCCGGAAGTTGGGTGTCTGCTCTCTGCTTCCCGTCGAAAATCAATAGCAGAATAAGCATGTAGAAAGCTTATGTATTGCTTGTTTGGACGAGGGTTCGAATCCCTCCAACTCCACAAAAGAGATTGTTTTCAGCAGTCTCTTTTTTCTTTCTCAGATATTAAAGGGCTTTACTTTTATTGTCCGAGTTTTTCTCCCTTCTGCTCTTTCGGTATTCCCAAGGCGAAACTGCATTTTTATCCGTCCATAAACCCAAACGATTCTCTTTCGCGCTGTCCTGTAGTTTTTGCAGATCAAGATTCTTCGATGCTTTAAAATACCACCATCCGAAACCTGCTTTAATGATTTCCTCAGAAAGATATTTATTATGATCGTAAAAAATTTTAGCAACAGTTCTTTTGTATCGGTCTTTTGCGGTTCTGTAAAATGTAATTGTTTTGCCAAATACAGCATCACTGGTAAACTGTTTGGCATTTTTACCAAAAGCCTGGCCTTTTTCGGGACAATCTACTTCCGCGAGCCTTAAAGTTTCCTGTGTGCTGTCGGATAACAGCACAACCACCGTATCACCATCTTTCACTTTAATTATCTTTCCTGTAGTTTGTGAAGAAATAAGAACTGAAAACAATACAAAAAGAATGAGCAGATTTTTTTTCATCAATAACAAATAATATTTCGAATTTTAAAACAGGCTGCAAAAGTAGTAATTATAAAGCTCTGAGGTAAAAAATAACTTTTAAAAAGCTCAATCAGACAGATTCTATATTGAGTCTAAAAAATTGTGAATGGCAAACTTAAATAAGACAATGAAATGTTAAAATATAAACCCCTGAAAACTAAAAGACTAAACTCACAAATTACAAAATACTCTTATGTAAACCACAAAAAAGACTAAAAAAATGTTTTATCGTAAAGAATTTTATATATTTGCACCATCTAACAATTAAAAAAAAATTTACTATGTCAGACATTGCATCAAGAGTAAAAGCTATCATCGCTGATAAGCTTGACGTTGAAGAAACAGAAGTAACTCCAGAAGCTAGCTTCACAAACGATCTAGGAGCTGATTCATTGGATACAGTTGAACTTATCATGGAATTTGAAAAAGAATTCAATATTCAAATCCCTGATGATCAAGCAGAAAAAATTACTACTGTAGGACACGCTATCGCTTATATCGAAGAAGTAGTAAATAAATAATATTCTTCAACAAAAAAGAAATTAAACAAAGTTTATGGAATTAAAAAGAGTAGTTGTAACCGGTTTTGGAGCAATAACACCAATTGGAAATAATGCAAAAGAATACTGGGAAAATCTTGTAAAAGGTGAGAGCGGAGCTGCTCCTATTACTCTTTTTGATGCCACAAACTTTAAAACTAAGTTCGCTTGCGAAGTTAAAAATTTCAATCCTTTAGACCATTTCGATAAGAAAGAGGCTAAAAAAATGGATCGGAATACACAGCTTGGGCTTGTTGCTGCAAGAGAAGCAGTAGCGCACTCAAGAATTATTGAAGACAATGTAGACAAAAACAGAGTCGGCGTAATCTGGGGTTCAGGAATCGGAGGTTTAGAGACTTTTGAAACTGAAGTTTTAGGATGGGCAAACACGGAAATCCCGAGATTTAACCCGTTCTTTATTCCTAAAATGATTGCGGATATTACACCGGGGCATATTTCTATTGAATATGGTTTCCATGGTCCTAATTACACTACTGTTTCTGCATGCGCATCTTCTGCAAACGCTTTAATTGATTCCAAAATGCTGATCCAGCTTGGAAAAGCAGATGTAATTGTATGTGGAGGCTCTGAAGCAGCCGTTACAGCAAGTGGTGTCGGTGGTTTCAATGCAATGATGGCACTTTCTACAAGAAATGATGATCCGAAAACAGCTTCACGACCTTTCGACAAAGACAGAGACGGATTTGTGTTGGGTGAAGGAGCAGGATGTATCGTTCTTGAAGAATATGAGCACGCTGTAAAACGTGGTGCTACAATTTACGCAGAATTAAAAGGCGGCGGTCTGAGTGCAGATGCACATCACATGACTGCACCTCATCCTGAAGGTTTAGGCGCTTATCTCGTAATGAAGAACTGTCTGGAAGATGCAGGATTAACTGCTGATGAAGTAGATCACATCAATATGCATGGTACATCTACTCCATTAGGAGATATTGCAGAATCCAATGCTATTTCAAAATTATTGGGAGAACACGCTTTCGACATTCAGATTAATTCTACAAAATCAATGACCGGTCACCTTTTGGGTGCTGCAGGAGTTATTGAGGCTATTGCTGCGTTGGGAACTATTATTCATGGTATTGTTCCTCCTACCATCAACCATTTTACTGATGATGAAAATATCGATAGCAGACTGAATTTCACATTCAACGAAGCTGCTAAGAAAGATGTAAAAGTAGCCATGAGTAATACTTTTGGGTTTGGTGGGCACAATGCCTGCGTTCTATTTAAGAAAATCTAAATCTACTGAATGGAGTTACAGAAATACTTTTCTAAATTCCTTCTCAAAAAAAGAAAAAGACAATTAACGGAGAGAGATTATTTTCTCATTACTGAACTCAGCAAAATGCTTGGAACTGAGGTACAAAATGTTGCCCTCTACCGCGAAGCTTTTTCTTTAAAAAATTCTTCTAAAAATAAAGACAGCAATTACGAAAGGCTGGAATTTTTAGGAGATTCTGTTTTGGGTACAATTATTTCTTGTCATTTGTTTCATACCTATCCTCAAGCCAATGAAGGATATCTGACGCAGATGAAATCTAAGATTGTTAATAGGAAGAATCTTAATAAATTAGGAGAAGATTTAAAACTTACCAGTCTTCTGCAGAAACAAAACTCTGTAGTGGCTTTAGGTGAAAACATCTCCGGAAATTTATTTGAAGCTTTAATTGGTGCTGTTTATCTTGACTTCCAGTATGAAACCTGTAAAAAGATCATTCTGGAAAGATTATTGACGCCAACGGAAATTAACAAACTGGAAAATAAAATTGTAAGCTACAAAGGTCTTCTGCTCGAATGGAGCCAAAAGAAGAAACTGAATATAAAGTACGAAACCTGCGAAGAAATTCAGGTAAATAAATCGATTGTTTTCCGCTGTCATGTATGGCTGGGAGAAGAAAAAATCGCGAATGCCACAGAAACTTCTAAGAAAAAAGCCGAAGAAAAAGCTGCACAAAGAGCATTTTATATTTTAAACAAAAAAGAAAATATACTTGGAAATCCAAAAACTTTATGACATTGATGATATAGAATTTGAAGATATTACCATAGGATTGGTAAGATTAGCAAAAAATATACCCGATCATGAGTTTTTCTACAAGGTGAATCAAAACAACGATCTTACATTCAAAAGGATTGAAGATGTTATTCTTCACGGGTCGTATTATGATTATTTTTTTTCAAGATTTGAGGCTTACCATAAGTTTACAAAGACCTGTTTTACTTTTATTTCGAACAGATCTTCGGAAAGTAAACAAAAAAAATTACAGACAGAGCTCTTCTCGGAAGAAGAAAACATTAAATTTTTATTAAATAATCAGGTAGAAGTGCAATATATTTTGCACAGTTCGGAACAGTTTCCTGATTTTTCCGTAATTTTGCTCCCTGAAAATCTTGTGTTTCCAATTCAAGATTATACACTAGGTTCTGAAGAAGAACTTTATCAAATTATCCAGTATTATGAATAAGTATTTAAAGAAAACAAAAATTATTGCAACGCTTGGTCCGGCTTCATCGTCAAAGGAAGTAATGTTAGGGTTAATGAAAGCAGGTGTTGATATTTTCAGAATCAATTTTTCACACGCTGATTACGACTTAGTTCGTTCAAATATCGAAATCATCAGAGAACTGAATAAAGAATACGGTTTCTCGGTTGGTATTTTAGGAGATTTACAGGGTCCTAAACTGAGAGTAGGAGTTGTAAAAGAAGGTTCCTACCTTAATCCAGGAGACATCCTTACTTTCACCAATGAAAAAATTGAAGGAGATTCTACAAAAGTGTACATGACGTACCAACAGTTTCCACAGGATGTGAAAGTTGGAGAAAGAATTCTTATTGATGACGGTAAATTAGTTTTAGAAGTAACTGAAACCAACCTTACAGATACCGTAAAAGCGAAAACCATTCAGGGGGGACCATTAAGTTCCAAAAAAGGAGTAAACCTTCCGAATACGAATGTTTCTCTTCCTGCATTAACGGAAAAAGATATTCAGGATGCCAATTTCATGCTGGATCAGGAGGTAGACTGGATCGCACTTTCATTCGTTCGTCATGCACAGGATATCATCGATCTTAAAGAATTGATTTCTAAACATCCGAACGGAAAATTCAAAACGCCGATCATTGCGAAAATTGAAAAGCCGGAAGGCGTAAAAAATATAGAAGAAATTTTATTGGAATGCGACGGTTTAATGGTTGCACGTGGAGATTTAGGAGTAGAAGTTCCGATGGAAGAAGTTCCTGCCATCCAGAAAACTCTGGTTGAAAAAGCAAGATTCTATTCCAAACCGGTAATTATCGCTACTCAGATGATGGAAACGATGATTAACAGTTTAACACCAACAAGAGCGGAAGTAAATGACGTTGCAAACTCTGTATTGGACGGAGCGGATGCGGTAATGCTTTCAGGAGAAACTTCTGTAGGAAGATATCCGGTTCAGGTAGTGGAAAATATGGCTAAAATTGTGAAAAACATTGAAACTACTCATTTTTACCAGCACAAAAACGAGCCTATCGAAAAGGATTTCAACTGTATTGATGATCGATTTATCACCAACAGAGTTTGTCTTGCGGCAGTAAGAATCGCGAAGACCACCAACGTTTCTGCGATTGTTACCTTAACAAGTTCAGGATATACAGCGTTCCAGCTTTCTGCACACAGACCCAATTCACACATCATTGTATACAGCGGAAACAAGAGAGTTATTACCATGCTGAACCTTCTTTGGGGAGTTCACGCCTATTATTATGATATGAAGAAATCTACTGATGAAACGATTATCCAGGTAAATATGCTGACACATAACTACGGATATATCGAGGCTGGAGACTTTGTAATCAACATCAATGCAACTCCATCTTACGAAGGCGGAAAAACAAATACCTTAAGATTAACGACAGTTTAATTAATACAAAACTGTTAATTATAAAACAAAAAAACTCACGAATAAATTTCGTGAGTTTTTTGTTTTTATGAGCCAAAAACGGAAAGAATAAATATTGAACGTTAATTAAGCAGCACTTTTATAAACTTCCATCTCCCCTCTTCCAACTTTCCTATTTACTCATAATTTCCTACAACAGTTCTTGCCGTTACGAATTCCCGTAGAGCCAATAAAGAAAGTTCTGTTCCATAACCTGAAGCCTTTGATCCTCCGAAAGGAAAACGGGGATCAGAACTCGTCATTCTATTGATATTAACGGTTCCGGATTCAAGGTTTTCGATAAAAAATAACTGTCTTGACTGATCTTTTGTCCATACGGAATTAGAAAGCCCAAAAGGAATATCATTCGCCATTTTTAAAGCTTCTTCGTCATTTTTAGCAATCATCACCATTCCCAAAGGTCCGAAAAGCTCTTCCTGTAAAATAGGATTTCCTTCCTGCACACGAATTAGACCGGGTCTGAATTCATTTTCAGAAATTCTTTCCAACGGAAGAATGATTTCAGCTCCATATTCCAGTGCTTTCTGAAATTGCTTTTCCAGTTCATCCGCAAGATCCGGTCTTGCCATTCCGGCAATTTTGGTTTCTTTATCCATTGGATCTCCAACTTCATATGTTTTATATTCTTCAATAAATATAGGAAGAAAAGCGTCTTCAATTTTTTCATCAATAATGAATCTTTTTGCCGCAGTACAGGTTTGCCCGCAATTCTGAAGTCTTGATTTTACCCCTGCTTTTGCCGCTTCATCCAGATCTCCGTCGTCCAGTACAATGAAGGCATCACTTCCGCCAAGCTCAAGCAGAGATTTTTTGATATTTAATCCTGCAATAGAAGCCACTTCTCCTCCAGCTTTTCCACTTCCTGTAAGACTGACTCCTTTTACCGTACTATGTTCGAGAATTCCTTTTACTTCTTTATGACTTACCTCAAGATTCTGGAAAATCCCTCCCGGAAATCCGGCTTCCAAAAGTACTTCTTCTATAGCGTTTCCGCTTCCAAAACAAATTGAAGCATGTTTTAAAACAACGGTATTTCCGGCTAAAATCGCAGGAACGGCAAATCTCAAGACCTGCCAGAAAGGGAAATTCCAAGGCATTACTCCTAAAATTACCCCTTTTGGAACATAATGAACTTCAGAATAAGAAAATTCAGAATCGATTTTCTCTGGTTTTAAAATATTTTCGGCATCTGCATAATAATTCATCATTAAAGCACACTTTTCTACCTCAGCAACAGATTCTGAAATAGGTTTGTTCATTTCCTGAGTAATGATCGTTCCAAATTTTTCAGAATTGTTCTTTAAGATTTCCGCTGCTTTAGCAATGAGTTTCTGTCTGTCTTCGAATGGTACTTTTCTCCATTCTGAAAATGCCTTATCTGCTTTGATAAGTTTATTTTCAATTAATTGTTCCATACTATAATTTCTGTTTTTAAATCCGAATCTGTGCCGAATTTAATTCATGCTTTCTTCAAGCGTTTTGGAAGCAACAAATCCTGTTCCTTCGGGTTATATAAAATAATGATTTTTTCTATCGGAATATTGTTAAATTTTATGTTAAATCATAAACCATTCATTTATAAGTGTTGCCGCCAGTCTTGCCGTTCTTTCCTGTATGTCAAACTGTGGATTTACCTCTGCCACATCAAGTGCCAAAAGTTTTTCACTTTTCAGAATATGTCTGTAAAAATGCATAAATGTCGCATCAGCAAAAATACCGTTGTATGCAGACGCAGAAACTCCCGGAGCAATAGAAGCATTGAAAACATCCATGCAAATCGTAAGATAAAGATAGTCTACACTGTCGAGAAGATCATTTATTCTTTGGTAAACAGAAGGTAAATTTTCAAAGAAAAGTTCATCGGCAAGAATATATTTCATCCCGTACTGATGAGCGGTATCAAATAATTTCAGAGTATTAGAATTCCTCTGAATCCCGATATGCAGCGAATGAATTTCGCCTTCCTGAGCAATTTGCCAGAATCCGGTTCCCGAACTCGCTCCTACTCCATTTTCAGGCTGTCTGTTATCAAAATGAGCATCAATATTAATAATTCCTATTTTCTGTTCAGGAAAAGCTGTTTTTAGTCCTAAATAATGTGCGTAAGTGACTTCATGACCTCCGGCTAAAACCACAGACCTTC
This sequence comes from Chryseobacterium sp. MMO-72, assembly GCF_037146035.1. Classification (NCBI taxonomy): domain Bacteria; kingdom Pseudomonadati; phylum Bacteroidota; class Flavobacteriia; order Flavobacteriales; family Weeksellaceae; genus Chryseobacterium; species Chryseobacterium sp. MMO-72. The sequence goes on along the minus strand of NZ_JBBCWG010000001.1, from coordinate 198,186 downwards.
CTCCTTTCAACAACACTTTGGAAACATTTTTGGCAAGATTGTTCTGGGTATTTTCTAAATTTCCGTCTTCACAGGTAATATTTCCAAAATCCAGTAATGAAAAATCAGGACGGATTACAGGAAAATTCGACATATTTTTACGGATAATATCCGGAGCATCTTTTGCGCCCTGTCTTCCTTTATTCCGTCTAACACCTTCATCTACAGCAAATCCATGTAAAACGAAATCTTTAGGTGAAATAAAATCATAATTATTTTCCTCTTTCACCCTCTGAAATATCCTGTGGAAAAGAAGTTCTTTTCCGTCTAATCTTCCCTGCCAAATCGTGTTCATCATTAATAAGTTTAATTTGTGTGTGGTTTATAATTATTATCCCAGAAATATCTCTGGAATTTATTCAAAAAGATAATTAAGAAATTCTAAATTGGGATTTATTGCTCTTATTAATTCAAGTTTTTTGTCTCTTTTTAATAATTTTATTTCTTTTTCTCTTTCTATCGCCTGATGTATCCAGCCAAAGCTTTGATAGTAAATCAGAAAACAGACATTATATTTTGCGGTAAAACTATCAGGATTTAATTTATTTATATGCTGAGATAATCTCTGATGCAAGTTTCCGGTAACTCCCGTATATAAAACTGTTCTGTTTTTATTAGTTAAGATGTAAACATAAAATTTATAAATTCCTTCATTTAATTCGAACATTTTTTATCATTTGTATTAAAGTATATTTAGATGCTTTCAGCATGACAATTCGAACGTCTTAATATAGCGTAATATTTGTCATGCTGAAAGCATCTAAATTAATCTGTAATATATTTTTAAATTTTAATTCCATCAATATAAACATTCTCCGCTTCTAAGCTCCCCTGATTATAAAGGACATTCTGGAAATTATTGGTTTTAAAAGTCACAAAATCCGCTTTTTGTCCTTCTGTTAATCTTCCTCTATCTTCCAGACCAAGCGCAAAAGCCGATCGGAAAGTAATTCCCGCTAACACTTCTGCTGTCGTTAATTTTTCAAATGTTGCCAAAATAGAAGCTTGTGTAATTAAATTTCCCATCGGCGCAGAACCGGGATTCCAGTCACTTGCGATCGCTACAATCGCTCCTGCATCCAGTAATTTTCTCGCCGGCGTAAACTTTTCTCCCAATCCTAAACTTGCACCGGGTAAAGCGGTTGCCACTGTATCGGATTCGGCTAAAAATTCAATATCGTCATCAACAGTTGCTTCCAGATGATCGGCAGATTTTGCCCCCACTTCAACTGCAATTCTTGAACTTCCCGGAGTAAACTGATCGGCATGAACTGTAATTTCAAAACCTAATTCTTTAGCTTTTAACAAAAAGTTTTTGCTTTCTTCGGGCTGAAATGCAGATTTTTCAATGAAAATATCTACGCGCTTTGCCAAATCCTCTTCTTTTACTTTCGGTAAAATTTCATTTACAATGTATTGTAAATAGTCTTCATTGCTTCCTTCAAAATCTTTTGGCTTCAGATGTGCGGAAAGACAGGTCGGAATCAAAGTGGCTTTCGTCTGTTCCTGCGCTTTTTTGATGATACGAAGCATTTTCAGCTCGTTTTCCATATCCAGACCATACCCGCTTTTTACTTCAATGGTAGTAATTCCAAGTGAAATTAAAAAGTCAATTCTTTCCAGCAAAGTTTTTAACAATTCTTCCTCCGAAGCACTTCTAGTATGCTGTACCGAACTCCAGATTCCGCCTCCGCTTTCAGCAATTTCGAGGTATGTTTTTCCTGCATTACGCATGGCGAAATCATTCGCTCTGTTTCCGCCAAAACAAATATGTGTATGAGAATCTACGAAAGCCGGAAGAACAATCTGCTCTCCTTCTACCGTTTCAATTTCTATATTCTGGTTTTCGGATTTTAGAATCTCAAAGTTTCCAACCTTTTTGATTTTATTATTATCGATTAAAATTCCTCCATCGGGAATGATCTCAAGTTGTTCGTCTGAAAGTTTTCCTCTTAAAGGAAGGTTTGCAAGTGTTACAACTTGCCTGAAAGGACCAATTAGTTTCATTACTATAAGATTAAGATTGAGGCTTAGATTAAGGATTAATTCTGCTTAAATGGTTTGTTATCTTATTTAAATCATGTACAACTTCATTAATTAAATTTTTCATTTCTAAGCACTCATTTTCTGAAAAATATTTTACTCGGCTTCCGTATATCAAATGGCTTTTAGTTTCAAATGCAGACCCTCTGGAAATATCATAAAATCTGCCTTTATCTTTCGCTGTTCTTCTCCCAAAACCTTCAGCAATATTTGCTGAAATACTTTCCGCTGATCTTCTTAATTGTGAAGTCAACGCATAATCTTCTTTTTTGGGTAAACTTTCAGATATATTAAAACATTTTTCAGCAATATCCATTGCCTTTTGCCAAACGGGCATCTCAGTAAAATCTTTTATCATTTGTTATTACTATTTGCCTCTCAAAAATACTTAAAATATATCAATATTGTAAATCACAAATACACTTGCCCTTAATCTTTACTTAAAGCTCAGAATTACACTAAAATTAATCTCAGCCTCAACCTTAATTTTTACCTCAATTTTCCTATCTTTACGGTAAATGAAATTGAATTAATGCCCGATTTTTTACATCCCGATAAAGAAAATTATTCCCGCGAAGAACTTGCGCAGGAAGAGCAGATTCGTCCCCAGAGTTTTAAAGATTTTGCCGGACAAAGAAAAACATTGGAAAATCTCGAAGTTTTCGTGACGGCTGCCAAAAGACGTGGCGGAGCTTTGGATCATGTTCTTTTGCACGGTCCTCCCGGTTTGGGAAAGACTACTCTTGCCAATATTATCGCTAATGAACTTGGAGTAAACTGCAAGATTACTTCAGGACCTGTTCTGGACAAGCCCGGAAGTTTAGCCGGTTTATTAACGAATCTGGAAGAAAATGACGTGCTTTTCATCGATGAAATCCACCGTCTTTCTCCTGTTGTGGAAGAATATCTGTATTCTGCGATGGAAGATTATAAAATCGACATCATGCTGGAAACCGGTCCGAATGCACGAAGTGTACAGATCGGCTTGAATCCGTTTACTTTAGTGGGAGCAACAACCCGAAGCGGAATGCTTACCAAACCGATGCTGGCAAGATTTGGAATCCAAAGCAGGCTGGAATATTATACCATTGAACTTTTGTCGATGATTATTATCCGAAGCGCAAGAGTTCTGGGCGTAAAAATCTATGAAGATGCCGCAATTGAAATTGCCAGAAGAAGCCGTGGAACACCAAGAATTGCCAATGCACTGTTAAGAAGAGTTCGTGATTTTGCAGAAATAAAAGGAAACGGGGAAATAGAAATCAACATTACAAAATATGCTTTGGATTCTTTAAACGTTGATGAATTTGGTCTGGATGAGATGGATAACAAAATCATGCGTGTCATGATTGAAAATTTTAAAGGAAAACCTGTGGGAATCTCTGCTCTGGCAACATCTATTGCAGAAAACCCTGAAACTCTGGAAGAAGTTTATGAACCTTTTTTAATTCAGGAAGGATTTATCATCAGAACACCGAGAGGTCGTGAAGTAACAGAAAAAGCTTATAAGCACCTCAACATTTCAATGCCTAAAAACCCGGGAGAACTTTTCTGATTTTTGACTTAAATAAAAAATAAATAACATTATAAAAAACTCAATATTATATGAAGCTATATCCAATACAATGCGGAAAATTTAAGCTCGACGGCGGAGCGATGTTCGGAGTCGTCCCAAAGAGTCTGTGGGAAAAAACAAATCCTGCAGACGAAAGAAACTTAATTGAGCTGGGAACACGTTCTCTTCTTGTGGAAGACGGAAAAAAATTAATTTTAATTGACTGCGGTTTAGGAAATAAGCAGGATGATAAATTTTTCGGTCATTATTCGCTTTGGGGAGACGATAATTTAGACAAAAACTTAAAGAAATATGGTTTTGTAAGAGAGGACATCACGGATGTTTTCCTTACTCACCTTCACTTCGATCACTGCGGTGGCGCAATTGAATGGAATGACGATAAAACAGGTTACAGACCTGCTTTCAAAAATGCACAGTTCTGGACGAATGAAAACCACTGGAAATGGGCAACGGAACCTAATGCCAGAGAAAAAGCGAGTTTTCTGAAAGAGAATATTATCCCGATTCAGGAAAGCGGACAACTGAACTTTTTACCTCTTCCGGCAACGGGAAATTACGGTTTTGCACCTGACTTGAAAATGGATGTGATTTTCGTTGATGGTCATACCGAAAAACAAATGCTTCCTGTCATTCAGTATCAGGAAAAAACGATTGTTTTTGCGGCCGATTTAATTCCGACAGCGGGACATATTCCTCAGGTTTATGTGATGGGCTATGATACCCGACCTCTTTTAACTTTAGAAGAAAAGGGTAAATTTCTTAAGCAGTGTGTGGATAATGAATATTTGCTATTCTTTGAGCATGACGCACATAACGAACTGGCAAGTCTGAAAATGACTGAAAAAGGGGTAAGATTAGATGAGACGTTTAGTTTTAATGATGTTTTTGGATATTAATTTTTGATCATGGAGGAATTACATTCAGAAACTCAGAAAGCAGAACCTGATCCCTTATCTGCACCCAAAATCATTGGCTTAACTGGCGGAATCGGATCCGGAAAAACTACAGTTGCAAAATTTATTGAAGAGTTCGGATTTCCGGTTTATTATTCGGATGACAGGGCAAAAGATATTGTGAATGACAATGATGATTTAAAACAGAAGATCAAAGAACTTTTAGGAGATAATGCCTATGATGAAAACGGAGTCTACAACCGTAAATATGTTGCTGAAAAAGTTTTTAACAATAAAGATTTACTTCAGGGATTAAATGAAATTATTCATCCTGCTGTAAGAACAGATTTTGAGGATTGGGTAAAAAGACAAACGAAATATCTGGTTTTTAAAGAAACAGCTTTATTGTTTGAGTTAAAATTAAACCAGCAATGCTACAAATCCATCTTGGTTACCGCAGAAGATAATATCAGAATAAAGAGAGTGATGGACCGGGACGGAAAAACCTACCGCGAAGTTCAGGCTGTTATGGAAAAACAAATGCCGGAAAAAGAGAAAATAAAACTTGCCGACTGCATTATCTATAACAACACAAATCTTGAAGACCTCAAGGAACAAACCGAAAAAGTTGTTTTTGATATTGAATAAAATTAAGCTCGTTGGATGTATTTCTAACGAGTTTTTTGGTGCTTTCTGTTTCTCACATAAAAAAAACAGGCTCTCATTTCTGAGAGCCTGCTTAAGTTGATTAATGATTAAATGTATTATTCTTTGACAAATTTCTTCTGAACAGAAATAGTATTTCCATCCAAAATATCTATCACATAAAGTCCATTTATTAAATTGTGTACATCAATCTTATTATTCAGGATAATACCGCTTGATACCAATTGTCCTGCTGAACTGTAGATCTTATAATTCGCTTTTTTGCTGATATTTTTCACATACAGTACAGAACTCACCGGATTCGGATAAATCATGACATCTGTTTGATTAATTGAATTAGCAACAGGAAGTTTAGAAATTCTTACCGTGTAATCTTCTACTTCTCCATTCGGGAAGTTGGTACAATTTACAGGAATAACATCTCTGCCCATTGCCACTCTCATTACTACATATTTGTAGTCTACCAGACTGATGAATGCATCTGCAGGTACCGTAAATGTAGTGCTCGCAGTAGGATTACTGTTTGGTCCGTCAGCAAGGATTCTTTCGTTGATATCGAAGTATCCGTTTCTGTTGAAATCGATCCATACTGCAACTCCTGCTTTATTGTTTCCTGACAGCTTTTTATCAATTATGATTTTATTGTCGGAAGACCCCTGAATCAGTTCAATAAATTTAGCCGGAACTCCTGTATAATCTGTATAATTAGATCCTACGGAAGTATTCGTCATCTGAGGCTTACCATTTGGCGTTACCGTTACTTTAGAGATGTACTCTGAAGTTGTTGTTCCGGTAGATGCCATCTGACAGTAAACAATTGTTGGTGTCGTGAAGAAATAAGGCAGTGTATATGTACCCGGAGTTCCGCTACAAACGTTTGCTACCTGCATTTCATACTGTGTTAACTCTAATAACCCTGTAAGAGTAATCGTATTGGTATTCGATGGTACCATTGTCCAGCTCGGAATACCTACTTTTCTGTATCTCAGGATATAAGTAGCACCCGGGAAAGGATCCCATGTTACCTGTGCCGTTGTTGGAGTAATTGCTGTAATGGTAAGTCCCGGAGGAGGTAACTGACACGTTCTTTCTGTAGTAAACACTTTAGGATTAGACCATGGATTTACAGTAGTTTCTCCATTACAGATATTCGCCACCTGCACTTCATAAGTCGTATACGGGCTTAAACCTGTAAGTGTATATGTATTTAACGGTGCTGCAGTAACGTTGATTGTAGCCCATGTTGCTGTACCTACAATTCTGTATCTGATTACATAAGTAGCACTTGGTACAACAGGAGCCCATGTTACTACGGCTGAGTTGGTAGTTACAGTTCCTATTGTAACATTCGGAGGTGTAGGATCACATCTTGTAGTGAATGTCTGTGTAGGTGTAAATGTACCCGGAGTTGTTCCACAACTTCCTGCTATCTGTACTTCATAAGTCGTAGCAGGTGTTAAACCGGTTAAAGCCAATGGTGGGTTACCTGTTAAAGTTGATACTACAACCTGAGTCCATGTACTTGTTCCTGCCACTCTGTATCTTACAATAAATGTAAGACCACCTGCAGGCACAGTCCATGTAACATTCGCAGAAGTATGAGTAATTGTGTTAAATGCTAAATTAGTAGGTGCTGTTGTAGAACAAGGTCTCAATTTCACCGCATAATCTTCGACTTCACCATTCACTGCATTCTGGCACATAACTGGTGCACTTGTACGTTTAAGAACAACTCTCATTGTAGTTGTCAAAGGCCCGTTATATGCTGTTGAAGGAACGCTGAATAATGCTGTAACAGGAGTTGTAGTACTTGCTGCAGACGCCATAATCTGCTCTGTAGTTTCAAATACTCCGTTTCTGTTAAAATCGATCCAAGCTGAAACTGCATCATTTTGTGCCCCGCCTTTAGCTACTGAAATCTGGTTATTTGTAGAACCTATTTCCAGATTTACCAATGTTGCCGGAGTGGTATAGCTGATGTAGTTTGTCTGTACAGAAGTATTGCTCATTGGAGGAATACCCGGATTCACTGAAGTTATTGTCACATTTGAAATAAAGTCAGTCGTTCCTGTACCCGTCATATTACAATAAGTAATCGGAGTAGTTGTGAAAAGTACAGAGTTAGACCAAGGTCCCTGAACTCCACCACAAATTGTAGCTACCTGTACTTCATAAGCAGTTTGTTCAGTAAGCCCTGTAATATTATAAAGGTTTCCTGTAACTACAGGTGATGTATTCCAAGTTCCTACAGGGTTGGTAGTTCTCCATCTTACCAAATAAGTTGCCCCAGTAGAAGAGATCCAAGATACTGTAGCTGTAGTAGCTGCAATATTTGATATTGTAATACCTGTAGGTGCAGCCGTAGTACATGGCTGGATATCTACAAACTGAACCTGATAGTCTTCTACCTCGCCATTACTTGTAAGAGGTGAACAAGCATCGGTAGGAGTTAAGAAGTAAACAATCACACGCATTTTTACTTTATTCGTACCCGAGTAAGCTCCGGCAGGAACAGCGAAATTAGCAGTAACAGGTGTTGTTGAAGAATAACCTAAGTTCATTATTCTTTCTCCACCGGCAACTGTAGTAGGATTGTTATTAAAAATTCCATCTCCGTTAAAATCAATCCAAGCATAAGTAGAATATGTGCTTGATAAGATCGTTCTTCCTACAGAAAGTACGTTACCTGTAGAGTTACGAGCCAAAGTAATGATCTTAGTAGGATCATTAGAATAATCTGTGTAAGTACTAGCTCCGGAGTTGTTAGACATCATCGGTGTATTCGTACCTGTAACAGTAATATTATTAATGTATCCGTCAGTTACTGTCGCAGTCCCTGAATTACAATATGAAATTGCAGGGGTAGTAAAATAAGTAGAAGCAGACCAAGCCCCTGTAACACCACCACAAATAGTTGCAACCTGTACTTCGTAAGTAGTGGAAGCATTTAAGTTTATAATAGTGTAAGGGTTGGTTACCGGAGCAGCAATTACCGTCCAAGCACCAGTACCTGTTCTGTATCTTAATGTATAAGTTGCTCCCGTTGTATTGATCCAAGAAACCAAAGCTGTAGAAGCTGTAACGTTTGAAACCACTATCGGTGTTGGAGGAGCCGTTGTACAAGCCGCAAGATCAATAATCTTAACCGCATAATCTTCGATTTCTCCATTTGCAACCGTTGCACAAGGATCTGTAATTGTAGAAGTAGAGAAAATAACTCTCATTCTAAGTGTTAACGGACCATTGTAAGAAGTTGTAGGAACTGTAAATGTAGCTGTAATAGGAGTGGTTGTACTTGCAGTAGTATTAATTACTCTTTCTGCAGCTTCAAAGATACCGTTTCTGTTGAAATCAATCCAAGCTCCAACTGCTAGTGAAGACTGAGTAGTTGTTAACCAAGATTTAGAAACAGAAATTGAGTTATTGGCAGTATTACGAACCAATGTTATCAATTTGGTTGGATCTGGAGAATAATTCGTATATGAATTCGCTCCTGAATTGTTACTCATTACGTAAGAACTCACTGGAGCTACCGTTACGTTAGAAATATATCCATTGGTATTATTCGTAGAAGTAATATTACAATATGTAACCGCCGGAGTTGTGAATTGCAAAGGAGCAGTAAATGTTCCCGTAGTTCCCGAACAAACATAAGCTACCTGAACCTCATATTGAGTCTGTTCAAGAAGGTTGCTCAGTGTATAAGCATTCGTTGTTAAAGGAACTGTAATCCAAGTCGGAGAACCTACCTGTCTGTATTGTAAAACATAAGTTGCCCCCGTTGCAGGATCCCATGTTACATATGCAGAAGTTGCTGTAATATTTGTAACCGATAAGTTTAACGGAGCATTACTTGTACAAGCAATTGGCTGAATTAATTTTACTGCGTAATCTTCAACCTCACCATATGTATAACTTGTACACATTACCGGAGAAGAGCTGAATTGTAATGCAACTCTCATCTTAGTAGTTGCAGGTCCGTTATAAGCAGTTGTCGGAACATTGAAAGTGGCAGATACAGGAGTAGTTGTACTTGCTGCAGAGTTCATTACCTGTTCTGTAGCTTCAAAAACTCCGTTTCTGTTGAAGTCGATCCATACTCCTACAGCTTCACTATATACTGTACCTGTCCAAGCCTTGCTAACTGAAACTGTATTACCAGTAGAACCGATTACTAAATTTACCAAAGCACTTGCTGTAGTAGAGTAATCTGTGTAAGTAGCACCTGCAGAGTTATTACTCATTACAGAAGCTCCTACAGGAGTTACCGTAACATTAGAAATATATTCTTCTGTAGGGTTACTTGATGTCATTGTACAATAAGTAAGTCCTAAAGTTGTAAAGTTCGTAGAAGCAGAAAAAGGTCCCTGAACACCGCTACAAACTGTAGAAACCTGTACTTCGTACTGGATGCTGTCACTAAGACCTGTAAGGTTTACAGAGTTTGATGCCGCATTCACAGTAATCCATGTTGTACTTCCTACCGGACGATATCTAACAATATAAGTAGAGTTAGCAGTTGCTGTCCATGTTACTGTAGCAGTAGTCTGTGTAATAGCAGAAACTACAATACCTGTAGGAGCAGCTCCGGTACAGTTTAGCAAAGAAGCTACCGTTGAACTTCCGATTGCATAGAAAACATTTCCGATAGAGCTCACTCTGATCTTAACTGTTCCTCCAAGAGTAAGACCCGTTAGGTTAAGAGACTCACTTCCGTCATTTGGTGTGGAAGCTGCAGCTACCGTCCATGTTACTCCGTTGTCTGTAGTATAATCAATTTTTACATTCGCTACACTATAAGGAGCAGCGGTAGTATTTACCACATCCCATGTTACGTTCGTTGCACCGTTATTATATGCTGTGGTTGTAGTTACTTTGAACGGCCCATCGTTTCCAACAATGATCTGCTGATTGGCAAACTGAGTCTGCTGCTGAGTTGGCACCGGATTATTATCTCTTACCGTAACTCTGAAGTTTGTTGTTCTTGCAACGGTAGAAACAGATTCCCATCCATTGTTAGAGTTATTTAATACTCCCGCCAATACAGAAGATAATTTAGGAAAATATCTTGTTGGGCTTGTTGTAGGGTTAAATGATCTAAACGAGGCTCCGCTTGCAGTAGTTCCTAAGTTATTCTTATTAATAGTAACACTTGCATTATCAACTTCTTCCCAGCAATACGTCATAGGATCGTTTTCTGGATCTGTTGCAGAAGCCGTTAAAACGAATGCCGTACCTTTAGGAATATTAAATGTTGATAATGGCGCAATTACAGGAGGATTGTTTGTAACCGGGGTTTCAACATCACAGGTTTTACTGGTAAGATTATTTTGTACCTGTGTAATACTTACGGCATGGAAATAAGGATCAGAATGAGCCTGAACATCCGTATTTGCTCCAGTAATCCCGGCATAACCCATAATTGTTGAACCAGAACCCGGCTCAACATTTACACCTGCACTTTCCAGACCGTGAGAAAAGGTGTGGTTTGCTCCCAGCTGGTGTCCCATCTCATGAGCAACATAATCTATATCAAAATTATCACCCTGAGGAATACCATCCGCCGGAGAAGTATATCCGGATCCTTTCTGTTGAGAAGTGGAACTTGTAGGATCTATACAGACACACCCGATACACCCCGCATTACCACCCCCTCCGGAAGCTCCGAATAAGTGTCCGATGTCGTAGTTGGCATTACCAACATTGGCTGTAAGAGTCTGCTGAAGTTCCAAATTCCAGTTATTCATCTGCGCTGCAGGCGAATATGGATCGGTAGAAGCATTAGTATAAATTATGTTCGGATAATTTTGTAAATTAAGGTGTAATGCAAAATCTTTTTCAAATACACCATTTACTCTTGTTAATGTAGCATTGATTGCTGTTAAAGCATTAGCAACTGTACCTCCGAAGTACTGAGTATATTCACCTGTTACAGACATTGCCAACCTCATGGTTCTGTACTTTTTGTCGGATGACTTGGCAAAGTTTGTTGTCTGATTAGCAAATGACTTCCCTGCTGAATAAAGATTTGCTATCTCTTGCTTAGACAGCTTATCCTCGTTCATAGAACAAAGAAAACCTTCATTGCTTTTATCAGTTTTTGGATGCACACCATAAACTGTTTTGTTTTTATCAGCAGGTTCTATGAATTCATATTTACCATCCTTGACGATCATCGACTGAAAATCATCCGGTGCTAAACTGAATCTCAGGTATTTGCCGGGATCATCTACCCCGACTCCTACATAAGAGCCTAACTGATACTGGCCTGCCAGTTCTTTCACTACCACAGGGAAGCTGTAAACGGCAAATTTTTCAATTTTCCCATCTAAAGTTGGCAAAGAGATCGTGACGGGTTTTGCATTTTTTCCCGTTTCCTGAGCTTTCGCCAATTGAGACTTTAGTAGAGAAATGTCCAAAGAGTAGTAGTTCTTAATCTCAGAACTAGCTCTCGTCTTTTCCCCTCGAAATGTCGTGGGACTCCATTGTGCACTGGTAATCGCAAACAAAAAGAGGAAAAAGAAAGAAGTAAAATTTTTCTTCATAACTTTCTCAATATATTAATTACACAAATCTAAACAAATTTAATTATTAAATTAAAAATATTTCCATTTTTTTTATACAGACTTTTCAACAATTCAATTCAAAGCATTGGGAATAACTAACCAAACAAACAATATATACGAAATTGAAAATCTGATCTTATTTTAATTCATTGGATATTATTAAAAACAAAATATCCGGAATACAAATTGGGCATACAGTAATAAGCAAAAAAAATCCCCAGAAAATCTGAGGATTTTATTATTTAGATAAGGCTTAAATTATTTTTTGATGAATTTAGAAGTGAAAGAATCTTTTCCTTTTTCTTCAATCGTAATTACATATCCGCCTTTAATTAATTCTGAAACATTAATTTGTCCGGCAGTAATATTTCCTTGTTTTACCAACTGCCCTGTTGCTCCGTAAATTTTATAAGAAGCTTTATCTGACACTTTTGTAACATTTAAAATATCTGATACCGGATTTGGATAAATCTGAATATCATTTTTAGGGTTTGCTACATCACTGGTTGCTAACTGAACCTCAGAAACAACAACATTATAATCTTCATATTCCCCATACGTATTAATAGTTCCACAAGAATAATTGTGAACATATCCGGAAGTACCATAATACAATAATCCGATTCTCATTCTTAATCCTAAACCAGATACTGCAGAAGCAGGAACTGTGAATGATGAAGTTACAGGATTAGCTGTTACTGTATTTGCACTTTGCATAATTCTTTCAGAATCTTCGAATGTACCATTTCTGTTGAAATCAATCCATGCTGTAATCATTTCCGGAACCGCAGAACTTGTCCAACCTTTTGTTACAGATAAAGTGTAAGTATTGCCTTTAATAAGATTTACCTGAAGAGCTGGATTTGACACATAACTTGTATACGTACTTGGTCCTGAAGTATTGGTCATCGTTCCTAAAGAAACCCCTGCAATATGATCATCTGTAGCATTGTTAGTAGCTACCGCACAATAAGTCCCCATTGTAAGGGTAGTAAAATTCACAGAAGCAGAATAAGGACTTGGTGTTCCTGAACACACCGCTGCAATCTGAACTTCATAAGCTGTACCGTCTGGTAAATTTGATAAAGTAACACTTAAAGCACTTGTATTGATGGTAGTCCACGTTGTTTCTGAAACCTTTTTATATCTTACAATATAAGTAGCACCCGAAATAGGAGCCCAGCTTATATCTGCTGAACTTACTGTAATATTATTTGCTACAATAGAAGTCGGAGCAGTACCGTTGCAAGGAGCAAAAGCTGTTACAGAAACTGATTTTACAGCATAAAATACATTTCCGATTGCAGATACTCTTACTTTTATTGTCTGCCCATTAAGAGAAGATGGTAAACTTACGTTTTCAGAACCATCATTTGGAGTTGAAGCTAAAAGTACCGTCCAAGAAGCTCCATTGTTTGTTGTATAATCAATTTTAACATTTGCTACATTGTAAGGAGCCGCATTTGTATTTACAACATCCCAAGTAATTGGTGAAGGAGCGGCACTGTTTGCAAATTGAGAATTTATTTTAAATGGTCCGTTATTTCCAACAATTATCTGTTGTGTTTTCGTACTTGTTTGCTGTTGATCTGCAAATGGGCTATTGTCTCTTACGGTAACCGCAAAATTTGTTGTTCTTGCAACTTGAGAAACAGCCTCCCAAGTATTATTGCTATTATCCAAGTATCCGTTAAGTACCGATTCTAATTTAGGGAAGTAACGAGTTGGATTAGATGTTGGGCTTACAGATCTAAATGTAGCTCCCGTAGTAGTTGTTCCTAAATTTGTTTTATTAATCACTACATTGGTATTATCAACTTCTTCCCAAGTATACGTCATTGGATTATTTTCAGGATCTGTTGCAGAAGCTGTTAATACAAACGCAGTACCTTTAGGAATGTTATAAGTTGGTAAATCATCAATCACTGGTGGAAAATTATTAGTAGAAGTTTCTACATCACAGGTTTTTGTAATTAAGTTAGCCTGAACCTGATCGATACTTCCTTTAAAGAAATAAGGATCTGAGTGCGGCTGAACATCTGTGGTTGTACCTGTAATACCTGCGTATCCCATAATCGTAGACCCTGAACCCGGTTCCATTTGCACAGGACTTCCCTGCATTGTATGAGCAAAAGTATGGTTGGCTCCTAATTGGTGGCCCATTTCGTGAGCTACATAATCAATATCGAAATTATCACCTGACGGCGGGTTTGCTGTAGTCGGTAAAGTACTTCCTGTTGCAGGAGAAGTAATACCCGATCCTTTACCATATCCTACGACAGAGTCATAGCCTGTACCAACAGGACTTAGACAAACACATCCGATACATCCTGCGTTACCTCCACCTCCGGAAGCACCAAATAAATGTCCGATATCGTAATTAGCCTGTCCTACATTATTTGCCAACACATCTCTAAGAGAAGTATTCCATGTAGCAGGTGGAGATGAGGCACTTGTAACAGCATCATAAGGATCGGTAGCAGGATCTGGATAAATTAATGCAGGATAACTTAATAGATTTAAATGAACGGCAAAGTCTTTTTCAAATACCGCATTTACTCTTGTTATCGTCGCATTTATCTGAGCTAATGCTCCTGCAACTCCTCCAAAGAACTGCGTGTATTCTCCTGTTGTAGACATTACCAGCCTTAACGTTCTGTACTTTTTGTCTGAATTTTTTGAGAAATCTGTTGGCTGATTGGCAAATGAGTGACCCGCTTTTAGCATTTGATCTATTTGATGTTGCGCAGCCGGACCTTCTTCTGTAGAACACACAAAACCATTTTCATTCTTTTTAGTTTTTGGATGAATGGAATAAATAGTTTTATCCGTTTTTGTAGGTTCAATAAATTCATATTGCCCATTATTGATAACCATAGACTGGAAATCATTAGGAGCTACTGAAAATCTAAGGTATTTTGCAGGATCATCTACTCCAACTCCGGCATAAGAACCAAGCTGATACTGTTCAGCAAGATCTTTCGCCATAACAGGAAAACTGTATACGGCAAATTTTTCAATTTTTCCGCTTAGCGTAGGCAATGAAATAATTACAGGTTTAGCGTTAGGACCCATTTCCTGTGCGCCTCTAAGTTGGGTTCTGATCTGATCAATATCCAACTTATAATAATTCCGTTCAAGAGATAATTCCATTTTGGAACTTCTCTTTGGCGTTGTGGGTGACCACTGTGCCATAGCCGAACCGCCTATTAAACCGAGTAATAAAGCAGTAAAAAGTTTCTTCATAGCTTTTTTAAATTAAATTTACCTGCCAAATATAGCCATTTTATGCAATAAATATCATATTAGCACCTATATTAACTTAAAAAATATTTTTTACTATTGTAACTTCATAAAAAATAAATAATCTCCAGATTTTTCCGGAGATTATTTTATCATCAATAATTTGATTAAATTTTTATTATTTTTTAATGAACTTAATTGCCAATCGTTTCCTGCTTTTCCTTTAGTAATGATCACAAATTCCATATTTAATTGATGACAAAACAACAACTTATTCATTATTATATTGTTTGTCTATTACCATAAAACCGTAATAATATTTCCGGTGTGAAGCATATCTGTGTTTCGATTAAGATTTACACTAAATAAATATGTATTAAAAGAGAAAACAGCTATTAGATCATAAAAAAGCTCTGAAATAAAATTCCAGAGCTTTTATAAGTGTATATTGTTTATTTACTTTTTAATAAACTTAATGTTTTCAGAGATACTACCCTCTTTTACAGTGATAATATAAGTTCCTTTAACTAGTTCAGAAACTCTCACCTGATTATTATCAATATTTCCTGCTTTCACTAATTGCCCTACTGCATTATAAATTTCATATTTAGCTTTACCTGAAACTTTTGTAATATTTAGAACATCATTAGCAGGGTTTGGATAAACTACAAATGAATCCTTGCCTTTCACCTCATTTGTTGCCAAAACTAAATTAGGTATAACTTTAAATGTTCTCGTTTGTGAATATTGATAATCGTTTCCAGAAACAACTACCGTACCAGTAGAGTTTAAAATTCTATAAGATCCTCCTTCAACGTAAATACCATCACCATAAGTATCATTAATAGTAAAAGTATAACAGTCGTTTACCGGAAGATTCCAAGTTTGGGTAATAAGAGCCGGCAAAGATGTATTTGTACTTGGATAACCACTTCCACTATACAATGTACTACCTGCGCTATTTTTTAAATCCCAAGAAACTTCAGCTCCGTAAGGATCAAGCTGTAGCTGGAAAGTAAAATTAGTACTGGCAACCGGAATTGAGTTTCCTATCACAACAGTAGAAGAATTATTTCCTGCTCTTTGATCAGCAGTTCCATTTACAGATATAATCTTAGCAGTAATACTACCTTGAGAAGCACCAGTTGGCAAACTAATCATGGTATATTTGTCTTGAGCCAAATTTCCTGTCCAGTTGTAAGTTTGAGAAGCAGCACCATTAACTGAATAAGAGATTGCAGCAGAAGTCAGCGCATTTGTTCCTCTATTATAAAGCATAAATTGCACTGTCACATTTGAAACTGCCCCACAAGAAGTTTCACTGCAACTTCTTTCTCCCTTTAACTGAGCATCATTAGCAAATAAAGGAATTGCCACATCAGCAGTAGAAGTTTTTAATTCCATTCTTCTTGGAGAATTATTCATTACAGTTGTAATTCTATCTTTTTGGTTTATCGTGAAGATATTCATACAAGTATCATTTGTATAATCCATATAGTTTTCAAACATTTCATCTGCCGTGCCGCATATGTTTGATTTTGGGTGTGAAGGACAACCTCCATTAGATGTTCTGTGAGTAGGAGTATCCGCACAATAATCTGTTCCACAGTTTGCATCTCCCCAAATGTGTCTCAATCCTAAGAAGTGTCCTACTTCATGCGTCATAGTTCTTCCTTTATCATAAGGAGCATTTAACATAAATGTTCCATCATCGTAATCACTGCTTCCAAAAGTTGAATAATTTGCCACAACACCATCAGTATCTGCATACCCGCCAATTGGATCCAATCCAGGAAGACTTGAATCAGGAAATTGTGCATAACCCAGTAAACTTGTATCTACAAAATTCACACTCCACATGTTCATATATTTTGTAGGATCCCATATTGTTAATGGCTTAACATAATCATCAATAGCGGTAGTTGACCATGCTGTCTGACAAAGATTCACTCGATCGATGCCATCGGTAGGATTGCCATTAGGATCAACTTTTGCAAGTGCAAACTGAATCATAGTATCAGCACCTACTGCATTGGAATTGAATCCTGGAGTTCCAGCCATCTTTCTATAATCATTATTCATTACTGTAATTTGGGATTTAACCTGATTATCAGTAATATTCGGAGCTACACCTAAAGCTTCTCCACTATGAATTACGTGAACTACAACAGGTATTGTAATAATTCCACCATTCTGAGATTTATTAGCTTTTGAATTCTCAATTAATGGCGCCAGCCAAGCTTCAAACTGCGCTTCTGTCATTCTTTTTGGATTCTTATTCTGCAACATTGCTTCATATTCTGTAGAAGCACATCTTACGAATCCATTCATTTTTTTTAATTCTTCTATTGTATATGTTTTGCCAAATACAATCTTTTCCTGCTCGGCATGTTTTTGAGCAAAGATTGAACAGCATAGTAATACAAAGAATAAAAGAGATACTCTAAAAGTAGTTTTACAATTCATACATTAGGAATATTTAATTAATTCACAAATATATTAATTTGTGGCATTTTTTTTTAATATTACCCAATAAAATATTTATTTTAATAAAAAACATCAAAATGAAAACAAATACCCTATTTTTATTAATATGCTATATTATAAATATTAAATGCACTTCACAACATAATACAGAAGAACAGAAAAATAATTCAGTGATAAATAAAAAATACAGCCAAATCGAAAAAGTAGAATTAAGAGAACAGACAAGAGGAACAAACCGTTTAATTACTTTCACAAAAGATGCGGTAACTACCTATCTTAACGGAAATACTTCAACATCACAAATTACTGCAGCGGATTGGGAAAGTATTTCCAAACAAACAGGTCTGTTGGATCTCTCAAAAATATCCACTTATGAATCTCCAACAACCAAAAGGTTTTCAGACGGAGCTTTGGCTTCTTCCATTACTGTTACAGCAAATGGAAACACTTACAATTCAGCAGGATTTGATGCAGAAATCCCCCCAAAAGAATTGGAGGGACTTTATATTGTTAAAAGGGAAATCTAAATCTATTGTCAAAATGCCGAAAACCCGCTAAAACTTGTAGGCAAGATTCCATGCGAATCCCATTCCGAATTTAGAAGAACTTCTGCCGAATCCCGGCACGATCATGGGCTGGATTTCATCCTGCTTTGTGGTATATACCAGATATCTCGGCTGAAGATTGACATCAATGTAGAAATTAGTTTCAAAAAGCTGTACTCTTCCTCCCAGTGTTCCTTCCAGCCAATAGGATGACTGTGTAGAAGAAGGAAAAGATATTGCAGAGCTGCTTCCACCGTAACCACGAACCGGAACTGCCATATATTCCTGTTTGTAAAATGAACCGGCTACTTTTCCTCCGGCATAGAAACCATTGAATTCATTTTCAAGATCTTTTGCCAGCATATAAAAGGCTCCGATTTTTACGAAAGGGCCATTTGCTTTTCCGTCATAACCGTTTTTCTGGTAAATATTAGACTCAAAACCAGCTTCTGCTACTGCATGAAGATTATCTTTCAGTTTTGAAGACACAAAACCCTGATACAGCTTTCTGTCTGAAAAGAAAGAAACTCCCGTATTCAGAACATCAAAACCGATCATGAAATTCGGCTCATACTTCCATTTTTCCTTTGCAGCTTCCTTATCTTTTTTCTCCTGAGCAAAACCCAAAAGACTGATTACACTAAAAAAGAAGGAAAAGATTAGTCTTGTCTTCATTCTCTATAAAATTTTGTCCGGCCTGAATTTCTTTTACCGGAGTCGTTGTGTTTGGATCTAATACAGAATTTAAATTTTCGTAGGTAAGCTTTATTCCGCATCCTGGAGAAACATATGCAGATTTCGTAGTGTAATTTACTCTTACTTTAGATTCCGCACCTTTGTTGGTAATTCTGAAATAAATATCTGTATACGCAGAATTGTCTACTCTTAAAGGAATAACTCTTGACGTAATTTTAGCCTGTCCTCCCAACTGCACTTTTCCGGAACCGTAATCTACCGCTACATAAAGAGAATCCAGCGTTCTTTCCTTATCGGTTGCCTGTGTTTTGAAAGAAACTCTCATTCGTGGGGTTCCTTCCCCGCTTTCGCAGATATCGTTATCTCCTCCACATGAAAACAGCAGACTGATAAAGGAAATGGCAATTAAAAATTTAAAATATTTCATCTGAACATTTTGTTTTACTTTACCGGACAAATCCGGCATTTCATCTTAAGATTTGATTCCTTCAAAAGTAATTAAATTATTTCTTAATCAGCAACGCAATATTTTCTACGTGATGGGTCTGCGGGAACATATCCACAGGCAAAATCTTCACGACATTATATTGTTCCTTCATCAAGGCTAAATCTCTTGCCTGAGTAGCAGAGTTGCAGCTTACATAAACCACTTTTTCCGGAGAAAGCTTTAAAATCTGTTCAACCACTTTCTGGTGCATTCCGTCTCTTGGAGGATCTGTGATCAGGACATCTGCTTTCGGATGATTCGCCAGAAAGTCGTCATTGAAAATGTCTTTCATATCTCCGCAATAGAACGTTGTATTCGTAAGACCGTTCAGTTCTGCGTGTTCAATGGCTGCATCTATGGCTTCCTGTACAGATTCTATTCCGATGACCTGCTTTGCATTTCTTGCAACATACTGAGCAATTGTTCCTGTACCTGTATAAAGGTCATACACAACTTCATCTCCTTTTAAATCTGCAAATTCAAGCGTTTTTCTGTATAACTCCAAAGCCTGTTTATAATTGGTCTGAAAGAATGATTTCGGGCCGATTTTAAACTTTAAACCATCCATTTCTTCCATTAAATAGCCTTCCCCGAAATACACATTGATATCCAGATCATAAATAGAATCGTTGGCTTTCGGATTGATTGCGTAGACCAAAGTCTTGATCTGCGGGAATTTTTCAAGCAAAAAGCCGAATAGTTTTTCTCTGTTTTCTTTTTCTTCTCTGAAAAGCTGAAAAAGAACCATCCATTCGCCTTTCGAGTTCTGTCTCATCATTAAAGTTCTTAAAAAACCTTCGTGATTGCGGACATCAAAGAAGTCTAAACCTTCATTTACAGCATACTGTTTCACTGCCAATCGGATCGCATTCGAAGGATCTTCCTGAAGAAAACATTCTTTAAGATCAAGGATTTTACTCCACATCCCCGGAATATGAAATCCTAAAGCGTCTCTGCTTCCGAAATTTTCTTCGGAACTGATCTCATATTGGGTTAGCCAACGGGAATTGGAGAAAGAAAACTCCATTTTATTTCGGTAAAAATACTGTTCTTCCGAACCTAAGATGGGAACGGTTTCAAAGTTTTCAATCCCTCCGATTCGTTTAATATTATTATATACTTCTTCCTGTTTGAAAGCGAGCTGCTTTTCATAGCTCATATTCTGCCATTTGCAGCCTCCGCAAACTCCGAAGTGCACACATTTCGGTTCTACTCTGTAAGGCGATTTTTCCAGAACTTCCAAAGCTTCACCTTCATAGTATTTGGATTTTGCTTTTTTCACTCTTACATTCACCACATCTCCCGGAATTGCGCCGGAAACCATAACGGTTTTCCCTTCTTCCGTTCTTCCTATTGCCACTCCTTTAGCTCCTGCATTTAAGAGTTTTATATTTTCAAGAATTAAATTTTTCTTATTCTTTCTGCTCATTATCTATTTTCTATTTTCCTAAAGAAACTTTACGTTTCAGTCTGCAAAAATACAATAAAAAAAACCTTATCCGAAGATAAGGTTTATATCTGTACTCAATTTAAATTATTTCGTCTGAGCCGGTTGAGGATTTGCCTGTTGCTGAGGAGCCTGTTGCGCTGCTGCCTGCTGAGCCGCAACCGCTGCAGGATCCATTCCTAATCCCGGTTGTAACTGAACGTTAGGATTTACCTTTGGTGCAGAAAGACCTGTTTGCTTGTCTAAAACGGTCACCAATTCAGGATCTCCTAAGTTGAAGAACGGCTTGCTTGCAATTTTACCGTCTTTGTCTACTACGATAAAGCAAGGTAACTTAAATGCATAAACTCCGTATTTTTTAGCAATATCAGAATTTAGCCCGTTCTCGCCATATACATTTGTTCCTGTAATTCCTTTTAATAAAGAGCTGCTTGTTTTTACAAACTGATCTTTTGTATCGTCAACATTTACAAAAACAAAGTTCATTTTAGATTTGTAGAAATTCACTACTTCTTTCAATACAGGAGTTGTAGCTTCTCCGATGTATGGATTCCATGAAGCGTAGAACGCCAATAAGTATGGTTTTCCTTTATTTTCAGAAAGATTGTAAGATTTTCCGTCTGCTTTTACCAGAGAAGCTTCAGGAGCCTGCTCTCCAATTTTGAATCCGTTGATGGCAAACTGAATTTTCTTTAGATCTTCTTTAATGGTAGCATCTTTAATATCTTCATCAATAATTTTTTTGATCTTCTCAACCGTTTTCTCAGGTGAACCCGGATGAATATCAGACTGCGCCATTACAAATGCTAATAAATAATCTTTAGCGGTCTGTGAAAGATCTTTCTGGTTTTTCTTTAGATATTCTGTGAATAGTTCTGAAGTAGTAACATCTGTTTTCCCTGCAGTTTTTGCCTGAGCATATTTCTGAAAATCTGGACTCATTTTGGTTAAAAGATATTCTCTGTATAAAGGATGTTCTTTTACCAGTACATCTTTGTTCTCTTCCAGTTTTCCGGCAAAGTCCGTGAAGGCTTTAGTCACTTTAAATGAAGGATTCCCCATTTGCTTGTGACCCATTTCATACTGGTTCAGGATGGTAAGTAACGTCGTTGAAAGATCATTTTTCTTCCAGGTTACCACTTCATTGTCAGGACTGAATTTCTTAACGTTTTCATCAATATTTTTGTTAATATCTGCCTGAACTTTTTCCATTCCTTTAAGGAAGGTTTTTTCATCCTTAGACATCAGCTCATTCATATTAACAGTCTGAGCGTATGTTGCAAGATATTTCTGGGTAGCCATAAAGAAATCGTTGTTATTCTTCGCATCTCCCGTAATCACATATTCAGTCGGGAAAGTCATTGCATTTCCTGAAATTTCAAGTTTCTGACCTCCTTTAAGATAGATTAAATTTCTTTTTCCTCCGTAAGAAAGAAGATACATTCCGCTTTTCGGAGCGTCGAAATTTCCTGTGAAAGTTCCGTCTTTATTAACTCCGATATTCATTAATGGTAAAGTAGCTACTCCCGAAGCTTCTATTAATTCGATTCTCTCCAACGGAGAACCTCCCGTGATTTTTCCTTTTACTTCTACTTTTTTAGAGCAAGACATCGCAAAAACCGCGATGATAAACAATAAAAGATATTTTTTCATTTTGAATTTTATAATTACGCAAAAATAGTTTTTTCAATAAACTAAAAGCAATTAAATGTTACTTTTATGAAAGATTTAACTAAAAAAAATCGCCATCCGGTGAGGAGACGATTTTTTATGTTATCTCAATAGATTTTATCCTCTGTCAGCAAAAGCTGTGATGAATTCTCTGTTCATTCTTGCAATGTT
This sequence comes from Chryseobacterium sp. MMO-72, assembly GCF_037146035.1. Lineage (NCBI taxonomy): Bacteria > Pseudomonadati > Bacteroidota > Flavobacteriia > Flavobacteriales > Weeksellaceae > Chryseobacterium > Chryseobacterium sp. MMO-72. The sequence continues at coordinate 175,656 of NZ_JBBCWG010000001.1, read as the reverse complement.
TTCAAGAGAAATCCCTTTCGGACATTCCACTTCACAAGCTCCTGTGTTTGAACAGTTTCCGAATCCTTCTTCGTCCATGGCTTTTACCATGTTCAGCACTCTTCTCTTCGCTTCTACTCTACCCTGCGGTAAAAGTGCGTACTGAGAAACTTTAGCTCCAACGAAAAGCATTGCAGATCCGTTTTTACAGGTAGCTACACAAGCTCCGCATCCGATACAAGCTGCAGCGTCCATTGCTTTGTCAGCATCTTCTTTAGGAACCGGAATTGCATTGGCGTCCAGAGTATTTCCTGAAGTGTTCACCGAAATGAAACCACCTGCAGCCATTACTCTGTCGAATGCGCTTCTGTCTACCATTAAGTCTTTAATAACCGGGAAAGCAGCACTTCTCCAAGGTTCGATAACGATGGTTTCACCGTCTTTGAACATTCTCATGTGAAGCTGGCAGGTTGTAATTCCTGTATCCGGACCATGCGCTCTGCCGTTGATATAAAGGGAACACATTCCGCAGATTCCTTCACGACAGTCGTGATCGAAAGCTACAGGCTCTTTTCCTTCGTTAATTAAACTCTCGTTAAGGATGTCCAACATCTCCAGAAATGAAGAATCTGTAGAAACATCCGATATTTTATAAGTCTCAAACTGACCTTTAGATTTATTATTTTTTTGTCTCCAAATTTTCAGCGTAAGATGTAAGCCTTTTTTTGCACTCATAATGTTATATTTAAAAGATTGGAGATTATTTGTAACTTCTTGTTTTAACTTCGATGTTGTCGTAGATCAGTTCTTCTTTATGCAACACTTCCGCGTTGATATCGCTTCCCTGATATTCCCAAGCTCCTACATATTTGTAATTTTCGTCATCTCTTTCAGCCTCTCCGTCCGGAGTTGAGTGGTCTTCACGGAAATGTCCTCCACAAGATTCGTTTCTGTGCAATGCATCGATAGCCATTAACTGTCCAAGTTCTAAGAAATCGGCAACTCTGAACGCTTTTTCAAGCTCTGTATTCATTCCGTCGTTATCTCCCGGAACTTTTACATCTTTCCAGAAATTGTTTCTTACTTCTTCAATTTCTCTGATGGCTTCTCCTAAACCTTCTGGCGTTCTTCCCATTCCTACTTTATTCCACATAATGTTTCCTAACTGCTTGTGGAAATAATCTACCGAATGGGTTCCATTATTATTTAAGAAGAAATCAATTTTCTCTTTAATCCCCTTTTCAGCCTCTGTAAAAGCAGAAGAATCTGTAGGAATAGCTCCTGTTCTGATATCTGCTGAAAGATAATCTGCAATAGTGTAAGGAAGTACGAAGTATCCGTCTGCAAGTCCCTGCATCAAAGCAGAAGCTCCCAATCTGTTGGCTCCGTGATCTGAGAAGTTTGCTTCCCCGATAACGAAACATCCCGGAATAGTAGACTGTAAGTTGTAATCTACCCAAACTCCCCCCATGGTATAGTGAACCGCAGGATAAATCTTCATCGGAGTTTTGTAAGGATCGTCTGCTGTAATTTTTTCGTACATTACGAAAAGGTTACCGTATTTCTCCTCAACCCACTTTTTACCCAAATCATAAATCTGCTGATCCGTAGGATTGCTGATGTGTTTCTCAATAGCGGCTTCTCTACCTTTTTTCATGATCTCTGTAGAGAAATCAAGGTAAACTCCTTCCTGAGTATCGTTATTTTCGATTCCGTATCCGGCATCACATCTTTCCTTAGCTGCTCTTGAAGCTACGTCTCTAGGAACAAGGTTACCGAATGCAGGATATCTTCTTTCCAGATAATAATCTCTGTCTTCTTCTTTGATGTTTTCAGGTCTTAATTTTCCTGCTCTAATCGCTTCTGCATCTTCAATCTTTTTAGGAACCCAGATTCTTCCGGAGTTTCTTAAAGATTCAGACATCAAAGTAAGCTTAGACTGCTGTGTTCCGTGAACCGGAATACACGTCGGGTGAATCTGTACGTAGCAAGGGTTTGCGAAATACGCTCCTTTTTTGTGAATCTTCCATGCTGCAGAAACATTTGAACCCATTGCGTTTGTAGAAAGGAAATATACGTTTCCGTATCCTCCCGAAGCAATAACCACTGCGTGTGCAGAATGTCTTTCGATTTCCCCTGTTACAAGATTTCTTGCGATGATTCCTCTTGCTTTTCCGTCTACGATCACAAGATCCATCATTTCATGACGGTTGTACATTTTAATTCTGCCTTTACCGATCTGACGGCTCATTGCAGAATAAGCACCTAATAATAACTGTTGACCTGTCTGTCCTTTTGCGTAGAATGTTCTCTTTACCTGAACCCCGCCAAATGAACGGTTATCTAACTGACCGCCGTACTCACGTCCGAAAGGAACTCCCTGAGCAACGCACTGGTCGATGATATTTGCAGAAACTTCAGCCAATCTGTAAACGTTTGCCTCTCTTGCTCTGTAGTCTCCCCCTTTAATGGTATCATAGAACAATCTGTAGGTAGAGTCACCGTCTCCCTGATAGTTTTTAGCTGCGTTGATACCTCCCTGAGCTGCAATAGAGTGCGCTCTTCTCGGAGAATCCTGATAGCAGAATGCTTTTACGTTATATCCCTGCTCAGCTAAAGTAGCTGCTGCAGAACCACCTGCCAAACCTGTACCTACAACAATAATATCAATCTTGTCTCTGTTGTTTGGTGCAACAAGGTTCATATGGTCTTTATGATTTTTCCATTTATCCTTAAGAGGACCCGCTGGAATTTTTGAATCTAATTTACTCATATTAGTATATTGATATTATTGAGTTACAAAGTGAAAAATTGCGATAAAGATAAAACCTGCAGGAATCAGGATAGAATACCATTTTCCGAAAGCCTTAATTACCGGCGTATATTTTGGATGTCTTGCCCCGATTGACTGGAATGAAGACTGGAATCCGTGAGCCAGGTGTAATCCTAATAAAACGAAAGAGATTACATACAAAGCCACTCTCCAGATATCTGCAAACTTCTCGTGAAGTTCCGGCCAGAAACGTTCAGCATCAGGAGCAATTCCCTGAACATACTTGTAGTTGATTTCGTGTAACCAGAAATCATAAAAGTGAAGCGCTAAAAAAGCCAACACTACAGATCCGGAAATAATCATATTTCTGGACATCCATGAAGAATTTGCAGAAGCATTGTTTGCCTCATACTTCACAGGACGTGCTTTGTTATTCTTAATTTCAAGAACAAATCCCATAATGAAATGGAAAAAGACTGCAAAACCAAGAATAGGCTGCATTAAGAACTGCACAAAAGGATTATAGCCCATGAAATCTGATGCGGTATTGAATGCATCACGGTTTAGGACTGATAACAAATTGGTCGTCAAATGCAGTATAAGAAAAATCAGCAAAAACAGAGCTGATAATGCCATAGCATATTTTCTACCTATCGTAGAACTCGTTAAACCTGCCATATAAGTTTAAATTTGATTTTCCACAAAATTAAGAAATGTTAACAACATCAAAAAGTGAGAAATCTCACAAAAACCCAGTTTGTAATCTTTCTAAATAAGACTTAAAATATTATAAATAAAGGAAAAACACAAAATGTAATGATTAATTAAAGTTATAAATTTTGCCATTATAAATTACTTTTGTTACATATTTCGGGAAGGTTTTAATCTGGTAATTACGGATGCGTCTTGCAGAGCAGTAAGGATTAATCACAAACTGAATAATTTTTCTTTTGTCGGAAGCTTCTTCAATCCAGAAACAGGCTTTGCTTCCCTTTTTTACCGATATCATTCTCGCTTTAGAAAAATCATGGAACAAAATTTCATCACGCCGACTTTCATAAAAATTACAACCTGTTCTTAAAACGTAAAAAATAAAAACTGTCATCAATACTATTGTCAGGTTTTTCAGTTTTGGTTTTAAAATGAAAAATCTCAGAAAATAAACGATTAGAAATAAAGCAAAAACTTCAACAACATTCATCGGTATATTTTCATGGAACAACAGATCGAAATCTGCAAACCAATGAATGATTGTAAGCAAAATATTAATAACAAAATCATACGCAACATTCATCAGATTAAAATCAAGATTTAAAGCAATGAAAACGGTCATTAAAAATGAAAAAACAATAATTACTTCAGAAAAGGGAACAATAAAAAAGTTCGCAGCAATTGAAATAAACGAAAACTGATGAAAATAGTACAGAACCAGAGGAAGCGTTGCCAACTGGGCAGAAACGGAAATCGAAATTGTATTAAAAATTAACTTTTTCAACCAGTTATCCTGTATCGGAAAATAATTTAAAATCGGCTGATTCAGCCAGTAAATTCCCAGAACCGCACAAAAGCTCAACTGAAAACCGACATCAAAAAGCTGCTGAGTATCAAATATTAAAATAATAAAAGCTGACAGAGAAAGTGAATGCAGCAGATCGGGTTTCCTTTGAAGCAAAACGTAAACAAAATAAATACTCAGCATTAAACCTGAACGCACAACAGAACTTCCGAATCCGATAAAAACAATAAATAACCATATAAAAATTAAACTGGAAATTATTGCGTATTTTCTGAATTTTAATGGTAAAATTTTAATTAATAAAAGATAAAACAATCCGAAAATTACGACAATATGTGTTCCTGAAATGGCAAGAAAATGCACCAATCCGGAACGGTTAAAATCCTGAATCGTCTGCCCATCCATTTCCGTTCGGTCGGCAAGAATAATTCCTTTTAAAAATTCTTTCGACTTTGAAGACATTCCGGCTTCGTCTATTCTTTGCAAAACTTCCAGTCTTTTCTGAGAAAATTTCTCCGTGAAGCTTAAATCTTTTCTTTCCGCTTCCGCAATTTCATCATTGATATAACACTGGTATTCAATATTTTTCCTTAAAAGATATTTCGAATAATTAAACTGAAAATCATATTGTGGCGGCTTCGGCTTTGAAATGTAAGCCTGAGCCTGATAATAATGTAAGAAATCAAGTTCCTTTTCGCTTTTCGGGATGTAAATAACAGCATTGAAAGTTTGCTTTCCGGCTTGTATCACGCCTTCATACTTCCGATTTTTATCACTGGAATTCAGTTTTTTAGCTATTTTAAAAATAATGGTTTTATTTTTAGAAACCGAAACATTTCCGGAAGCAAAAGCATTGAAAAAATGCAGAATGATTCCGATCCCAAAAAACATAAAACCGAGAAAATAAGGTTTCGCCTTATGGAGGTAGTAATTTTTAAGAAAAGTGATGGCTAAAATGAAAGCACAAATAATGATAATGAAGTAAACAAAATTTTGATCCAGAGAAAAAAAGTCCTGAACAAAAATACCCAAAATAAACAAGATGGCAAGAATTAAAATCGGCTGTTGATTCAATTTCAAAATTTGTGCTTCTCAAAAATATTTAATTGAATAACAATCAGCAAATCAAAATTTTAAAATCTTAAATTTTGACCTTAATTCATGATATAAAAGAAAAATCGCAGAAAAATTTTCTACGATTTTTTATGGTTTGTTTGATTTTTTAAACCTTTAAAATAACATCAGCCGCATTTTCACTGGCTCCTTTTCCGCCTAGCTTTTCTCTCAGCAAATCGTAATCTCTTAAAAGCGGTATTCTTTTATCAGTTTCTAAAATCTTTTTCAGTTCTTCCACCAGATTCTTCGTGTTAAGGTCATTCTGAATCAGTTCTTTAACAACTTCACGATCCATAATTAAATTCACCAGAGAAATATATTTGATGTTTTTAACGAGTCTTTTCGCAATTGCATAAGAAATTTTGCTTCCACGGTAGCAAACCACTTCCGGAACATTCAGTAAAGCAGTTTCTAACGTGGCTGTTCCCGATGTTACCAAAGCTGCTTTCGAGCACCTCAGCAAATCATACGTTTTATTTGAAACAAAATGCACATTTTCGTCTACATAATTCTGATAAAATTCTTTAGGCAAACTCGGCGCTCCTGCAATAACGAACTGATATTCTTTAAAGTAAGGTCTTACAGAAAGCATCATTTCCAGCATTTTTTCCACTTCCTGTTTTCTGGAACCAGGCAAAAGCGCAATAATCTCTTTTTCGTTTAAATTATTTTCCTTTTTAAAATCTTCAACGTGAATATTTTGAAGCGTTGAAATCGCATCCAACAAAGGATGACCTACAAAATGCGAATGTACCCCGTGTTTTTTGTAAAAATCTTCTTCAAAAGGAAGAATGACCATCATTTCATCCACATATTTTTTAATGATCTCTACTCTCCCCTCTTTCCATGCCCAAAGCTGTGGAGAAATATAGTAAACGACTTTAATGCCTAATTCTTTGGCAAATTTTGCAATCCTTAAATTGAATCCGGGATAATCCACCAGAATTAAAACATCCGGTCTGTTATTTCGGATGTCTTCCTTGCAGAATTTAATATTATTGAGAATCGTCCGAAGATTTCTGGCTACTTCAAGAAATCCCATGAAAGCTAAATCACGATAGTGCTTCACCAAAGTTCCGCCCTGTTTCGCCATTAAATCTCCACCCCAGAATCTGAATTCCGAATGGGGATCTTTCTGCTTTAAAGCCTTCATTAAATTGCTTCCATGCAAATCTCCGGAAGCCTCTCCTGCGATAATGTAATATTTCATTTCTATAATCAGAATAGAGAACAAATAAGACGTTGTACGATCTTAATTTGTAAATTTGTTCAAAGATAATGATAAAAAATGTCAGAAGAATTTGAAATACGGAATAAAGTTGCGGAAAGCGGTTTAATCAATTTTGATCTTACGGATCTTGTTCCGAAAGGAGCCAGAAAAGGAATTGATCTTAAAGATTTTCTTTTCATGGAAATGATCTTAAAGGAAAAAGACTTCCGCGAAAAAGTGGCAGCCATTGATGTTGAAGAATATCGTGATGCGTATGTATATGTATACAATTCTGCGGATGCGATCGTTCCGCTTTGGGCGTATTTTTTAATCACGGCAAAGCTTACAGGGGTAACCAAAAAAATAGTTTTCGGAAACCGTGAAGATCTGGAAGTTATTCTGATGCACAACGCTATTCAGAGTCATGATTTTGATGAAATGCGCGGAAAAAGAGTGCTGGTAAAAGGATGTTCAGATAAAGAAATTCCTGAAAACGCCTACATCGAACTGGTTGAACAGCTGCAACCGATTGTGAAGTCGCTGATGTTTGGGGAAGCGTGTTCCAATGTTCCGATTTTAAAAAATTAAACTCTAATAATCAACAACTTAAAACAAATTATAAAAATTAATCTCAAATTTTAATTAAAAAAAATCTTTGGGGAATATTTTTTGATAACTTTGGTTTACTTAATAATAAAATAAACACAAACTATGAGTTTAATCGACCTACTTACAGGGAACACCGGCAACCAGGTTGCCGAACAGGCTGAAAACAAATTCGGGATCAGCAAAACGCAGGTTATTGCTTTACTGGCAGTCGCTGCACCATTAATTATTTCTTACCTTAAAAACAAATCTCAGGATGCAAAAGAAGCTGAAGCGTTGAACAATGCTCTGGATAAAGATCATGACGGAAGCATTCTGGATGATGTTTCTCAGGCAGATGCGAGACAGGCTGAAGGAGGTTCCATATTAAGCCATATTTTTGGTGGAGATAAATCGAATGTAGAAAACCAGCTTTCACAGAATACAGGAATTTCCATTGACAAAGTGGGTCCTGTTTTAGCCATGCTGGCTCCGGTAATTATGGGCTACATCGGCAGAGAAAAGCAGCAGAACAATGTAGGAGCAGGAGGTTTAGGTGATCTTTTGGGGGGAATTCTTGGGAATGCATCCAATCAGGCACAGCAACAGCAGTCTAATCCATTGAATGATATTTTAGGAAGCGTTTTAGGCGGCGGAAATTCTCAGTCCGGAAATCCTTTAAATGACATTCTGGGAAGTGTTCTTGGAGGAGGCAATCAGCAGAAGCAGCAAGGCGGAGGCGGTTTGGGAGATATCCTTGGCGGATTTTTCGGAAAATAATTTAATTTTGTTATCATAAAAAAGACCGGAGATTATTGTTCTCCGGTCTTTTTATTTTAATTTTTAGCTTTTTCTTCTGAGGCAACAACTGTTTTTGAAGCTTTTCTCGGTCTTCTTTTTCCATAGCTTCCATTGTTGATCTTACCTCTTCTAGATTTTTTGTCTCCTTTTCCCATAGAAATAAATTTTAGTTGATTGATGACGAAATTAAAAAATACCCTTTAAAAATAAAAGATTGAAGCTGTTAAAATTTTTATAATTCTGTAGCGGGAAGCCGAGAGAAAGGTGTTGGAAGATTATATTAAAGCGTAAATCTATCTTTGTTAAAAAACCTTTAGCTCCAATCTTCCATCATCCATACTTTTACACTTTTACCGTTTTCCATTTTCCATTTTTAAACAAAATAAAAGCAACAATAGTAATTAAAGTTTCGGTTACGGGAATAGATATAAAGACCCCTTTCGGTCCCATTCCGAAATATTTCGATAGAAAATAGGCTAAAGGAATCTGGAACAGCCAGAATCCGCACAAATTTACCCAAGTCGGAGTCCAGGTATCTCCAGCTCCGTTAAAAGCATTAATCATCACCATTCCTATTCCGTAGAAAATAAATCCTACCGCCATAATATGCAAAGCATTGGTAGCAATAGTTTTAATTTCAGGTTCGTTGGTGAAAAATCCGACTAAAAAATCTCCCATAAAAAAGAAAATAATACTTACGGTTACCATAAAGATCACATTATACTTTACAGTTTTCATAACGGACTGTTCTGCTCTCAACATTTCGTTGGCTCCCATATTTTGTCCGACTAACGTCGATGCGGCGTTGCTTAATCCCCAAGCCGGAAGCAAAAAGAACATCATTAAACGTAAAGCTGTCTGATACCCTGCGGAAGCGTTTTCTCCGCCGGTTGTTGCGACCAGCTGAGCCAGAAAAATCCAACTGCAGGAAGCAATTACAAACTGAAAAATTCCGGGAGTTGCAATTTTTATCACGGATTTAATGATTTCAACATCGGGTTTAAAATATTTTGACTGAATTCTGATCTGCGTATCTGCAATCAAAAGATGATACAATTGATAGATCACTCCAATACTTCTGCCGATCGTAGTAGCCAAAGCCGCTCCCGTTAATCCCATTGCCGGAACCGGACCAAAACCTTTGATTAAAAGCGGACATAAAATTATATTCGCAATATTAGCGATCCAGAGAGATTTCATTGCGATGGCAGCATTTCCTGCGCCGCGAAAAATTCCGTTGATTAAGAATAAAAGTATGATGATGACGCTGCTTCCCATCATAATTCTTGTGAATTCTTTTCCGTATGCTGCTGCTTCGGGCTTTGAACCCATCAGAATTAAAATTTCCTCAGCGTAGATCACTCCAAGCAGACTCAATAGAAAAGTAATAACAAAAGAGACCAACAAAACCTGCGCTGCACTTCTGGAAGCCTGTTCGGGATTTTTTTCTCCCACTCTTCTTGCTACCATCGCTGTTGCCGCCATACTCATCCCGATTGCGATGGAATACATCACGGAAAGTACAGATTCTGTTAATCCCACTGTCTGTATTGCAAACCCACTTTCTTTAAGATGACCTACAAAATACAGATCCACCAATGCGAATACAGATTCCATTGCCATTTCCAGCATCATGGGAATGGCGAGAAGAAGAACCGCACTTCTTATCGTTGCTTTGGTGTAATCTACTTCTTCACCGCTTAAAGCTTTCTTCAGAAAATTGAAATATTTTGACATTGTTGATTCGGTTTTATATTCCGCAAAAATATAGATTCAAAAATGATTATAACTTGGCTTATGAAAAGTTTTCTGAAAAAGATTCTGAACAGATCAGTCGAAGCGCATTTATCAACTCAGAAAAATAAAAATAAAAATTTCAATAAATAATTATCGTAAAACAATAAATAATTATATATTTGCAATAATAAAAATGAATAACCATGAAAATCATCGGTAAAAATTCTCTTTCACAATACATCAGCTATCTGCTTTTATTTCTGGCAGCTTTTTTTGCTCTTCAGCTTATTTACATTACCATTGGTTTTGCTGTTTCTTTTTATAATTTCAAGACAGCAAATAATATTCTTTCAGACTTTTTTATCATCGGAACCGATGTAGGCTGGTCTACAAATGAATGGAGACAACCAATGGAATATCTGATGAAATTTAAGTTCTTTATTCCTTTCACCGAACAGAATCTTCTTACAGGACTGTTTAATCCGGGAAATGTGTTAAGCAATGTTTTCAACGAAATTTTTATAACCCTGCTTTTTTTAATCAGTTATAAATTTTTACGAGAAATCAGCAAAGAAAATGTATTCAATGCCGATGCTTTACTTTGGCTGAAAAGGTTCGGCTGGCTTAATATTATTTATACAGCTGTTACATTGGCTATCGTTCCTTTTACGGTAAAAAGTTTCTTTGCGGTTATGTATTCTGTTGTAATATTCTTATTTTTCGGAGCCTTAATATTATTCATTGTAGAATTTTTCAAAAAAGGGTTAGAACTTCAGGAACAAGCAGATTTAACAATTTAATTTATGCCAATAATCATCAACGTAGACGTCATGTTGGCGAAAAGGAAAATGCAGTCTCAGGAACTTGCCGAAAAAATTGGCATTACTCAGGCTAATCTTTCCATTCTTAAAACCGGAAAAGCCAAAGCCGTAAAGCTTTCAACACTGGAAGCCATCTGCAAAGCACTGGATTGCCAACCCGGAGACATCCTGGAATATGTAAAAGATTAATATTCTTTAAGATTTTAAAACTAAAAAATCCGTTAAAAGTATTCCCAAACCTCACAAACTTCCTTAAAACCATTATTCACTCACAATAATATCAGATCTGACTTTTTAGATTTGACAAAAAATTTAATCACTATGAAAAAATATTTCATCGTCCCATTTCTTCTATGGGGAATGACTTCTTTTGCCCAGCAAAAAATTGAAAATCTCGATTTTGAAACCTCGGAAAACAATTCTCCTGCATTATGGAAATTAATGGGAAATAATTCTGCAAAAGTATTTTCCGATTTTAATGAAAAACAGCAGGGAAAGGCATCTGCAGTGATAGAATCTGAAGGTACAGAAGGCTTCAGAGCAATCATGTACACCCTTCCCAACAATTATGCAGGAAGAAAAATTACGCTTTCCGGATATCTCAAAACAGAAAATGTAACGGATGGATTTGCAGGATTATGGATGAGAATTGATCCTGAAGTTGCTTTTAACAATATGCAAAACGTGGGTCTGAAAGGCACAAACGACTGGAAAAAATATGAGGTTACCCTCAATATGTCTCCGGAAAACACACAGCAAATTGTTATAGGAGCATTGCTTTCAGGAAAAGGAAAAATCTGGGTAGACAACTTAAAAGTTTCCATCGACGGAAAAGACATTGATCATGCTAAAATTTTCGAAAAAAAATTAACGAAGGTTGAGCTTGATAAAGAATTTGATAAGGGTTCTACGATTTCCAATATCAACCTCGACCAAAATAATATTGAAAACCTTAAAAAACTATGCCTAATCTGGGGGTATCTGAAATATTATCATCCAGGCGTAGCAGAAGGAAATTACAACTGGGATTACGAACTTTTCAGAATTTATCATAAGCTTGAAAATGCTTCTTCTGAACAGAGAGATCAGATTTTAACAGACTGGATCAAAGGTTTAGGCAAATTTCAGACAGCAAAAAATTCTGAGCCTAAAAATGTGAAGATGAAACCGGATCTCGACTGGATCACCAGTTCCGGTTTCTCGAAAGAACTTACAGAGGTGCTTTTACAACTGAAAGATGCTAAAAGACCAAAAGTCAATTATTACGTCGATTTCTTTCCGAATGTAGACAATCCTGATTTCAGGCATGAAAATCCTTACAGAGAGATGAAGTATCCCGATGAAGGTTTCAGGCTGCTTTCTCTTTACAGATACTGGAACATAATTCAGTATTATTTTCCTTACAAAAACCTCATCGAGGAAGACTGGAAAGGCGTGCTCAAAGAATTTATCCCAAAATTCATCAACACAAAAGACGAAACGGAATACAATCTCGCTTCTCTGGAACTGATCGGAAGAATTCACGACACTCATGCCAACATTTGGGGAAACAGCAAATCGCTTGAAAAATATTTTGGCGAAAGGTATTCTCCGGTAAAATTAACTTTTGCAGAAAATAAACCTGTGGTTGAAGGCTTTTATGACGAAAATTTAGGAACACAGACCGGATTGAAAAAGGGAGATGTCATCACGGAAATTAATGGTGAAAATATGGACAACATCATTAAAAATATGCTGAAATATCTTCCTGCTTCCAATTATCCTACTCAACTTCGGGACATTTCGAGAAAATTGTTGCGAAGCAATGCAGAAACCATCAATCTTACCATTTTAAGAGACGGAAAAACGGAAGAAAAAACTATAAAAACCTATGCTTATTCAGACATTAAAATAAAAAAAGAGCCGAAAGAGTTTTTTAAAATGCTCGATGGCAACATTGCTTATGTTTATATGGGAAGTGTAAATGCCGATCTTCTTCCTGAAGTTTTTGAAAAAATTAAAAACACGAAAGGTTTGGTTATCGATTTCAGAAGCTATCCTTCAGATTTTGTGGTTTTTAAAATGGGAAAACTGCTAAAACCAGAATCCTCGGATTTCGTAAAATTCACGAATACAAGCAACAGTCAGCCGGGACTTTTCACTTTTACACCAAGCTTAAAAACTCAGGGAACGGGAAAAAAATATTATCAGGGTAAAATTGCCATTTTAATTAATGAAACCACGCAAAGCAGTGCGGAATATCATACCATGGCTTTCAGAACCGCACCAAATGCAAAAGTTTTCGGTTCTACAACGGCGGGAGCTGATGGAAATGTTTCGGATATAAAACTTCCTGGTAATATTTCCACCATGATCAGCGGAATCGGCATTTATTATCCCGACGGAAAAGAAACCCAGAGAATAGGAATCGTTCCCGATGTAGAAGTAAAACCTACAATAGACGGAATAAAAAACAATAAGGACGAAGTTTTGGAAAAAGCAACAAAATGGATTAATAATTAGCAACACTGATCGAAAATTTTATTTAGCTTTGTATATTCTTTAGATAAATCAAGTTTTATGAAAAAAATAATTACAGCAACTTTGCTATTCGGACTTTCTGTTTTTGCCAACGGATTATTTGCACAGGAATTATCAGCAGACCAGCTGAAAACCTTCCGCACCGATAATCTGGAAAGTTTCCAGAAAGCTTTCAGTCAGGAAGATTTTTCAAAATGCTATACCGTAAATGGTACAAAGACCGATCTGCTTTCTTTGAGTGTAAAAGAAAACAAAAAAAATGTCTTCAATTATCTGGTGAGTAAAACTGACGTAAATAAATCCTGCAGCGATGTTACTCCTCTAATGAGCGCAGCAGCTTCCGGAAATATGGATGCCGCAAAAATGCTGATGAAATTCGGGGCTAAAAAAGAGGCAAAAGACAGCAAAGGCAAAACGGCAAAAGACTACGCTGTTAAAAATAAACAGTCTGCAATGGCAATGGTTCTTTAATTTTTTTAGAGATAAATAATTTAAAACTTCCTTCGGGAAGTTTTTTTGTTTTTAAAACCTGCAAAAATCTTATCTTTGCCAACGGAAAATTCAAGGTTCGGATCTGAGCCTTAAACATTGAACTTTAAACAAATAATTATGTTTCGATCGCACACAAACGGAGAATTATCTCTTAAAAATCTTAATGAAGAAGTTACACTTTCAGGATGGGTACAGACTATCCGTGATAAAGGATTTATGATTTGGATAGATCTTCGGGATCGTTACGGAATTACGCAGCTTGTTTTCGATCAGGACCGTTCTACGGCAGAACTGATGGAAAATGCTAAAAAACTGGGACGTGAATTTGTGATTCAGGTTACCGGAAAAGTTATCGAAAGAGTAAGCAAAAACCCTAATATTCCGACAGGAGAAATTGAAATTTTAGTAGAGAAATTAACAGTTCTTAATGAATCTCAGCTTCCACCTTTCACCATTGAAGACGAAACGGACGGTGGCGAAGAATTGAGAATGAAATACCGTTACCTTGATATCAGAAGAAATCCTGTAAAAGACAAATTGATTTTCCGTCACAAAATGGCGCAGAAAGTAAGAAACTATCTTTCAGACAACGGATTTATCGAAGTTGAAACTCCGGTTTTAATTAAATCCACTCCGGAAGGAGCGAGAGATTTCGTGGTTCCGAGCAGAATGAATCCGGGACAATTTTATGCATTACCACAGTCTCCGCAGACTTTCAAACAGTTATTGATGGTCGGTGGAATGGATAAGTATTTCCAGATCGTAAAATGTTTCCGTGACGAGGATTTGAGAGCCGACAGACAGCCGGAATTTACACAAATCGACTGCGAAATGGCTTTCGTAGAGCAGGAAGATGTTATGAATGTTTTCGAAGGAATGACGAAAACTTTATTGAAAGATATTACAGGTCAGGAATTCGGAGATTTCCCAAGAATGACATTTGCTGATGCGATGCAGAAATACGGAAACGACAAACCGGACATCCGTTTCGGAATGGAATTCGTGGAACTGAATGATTTAGTAAAAGGCAAAGATTTCAAAATATTTGACGATGCAGAACTGGTTGTCGGAATCAATGTTGAAGGTTGTGCAGATTATACAAGAAAACAGATCGACGAACTTGTGGATTGGGTAAAAAGACCACAGATCGGAGCTTCGGGAATGGTTTGGATTAAATTCCAGAATGACGGCGTAAAAACTTCTTCGGTAAATAAATTCTACAGCGAGGAAGATTTGGCAAAAATCATTGAAAAATTCGGAGCTAAAGAAGGAGACTTGATGTTGATTCTTTCCGGAAACGAAAATAAGGTAAGAACTCAGCTTTCGGCTTTAAGAATGGAGCTTGGAAACCGTTTGGGATTAAGAAAAGGAAACGAATTCGCACCACTTTGGGTGGTTGATTTTCCTCTTTTGGAATTTGATGAAGAAAGCGGACGTTATCACGCGATGCACCACCCTTTCACGTCTCCAAAACCGGAAGATATTCATTTGCTGGAAACAGATCCGGGAAAAGCCAGAGCAAACGCTTACGATATGGTATTGAACGGAAATGAAATCGGCGGAGGTTCCATCAGAATTTTCGATAAAGATCTTCAGTCTAAAATGTTCGATCTTTTAGGATTTTCAAAAGAAGAAGCAGAAGCACAGTTTGGTTTCTTAATGAATGCCTTCAAATACGGAGCGCCGCCTCACGGTGGATTAGCTTTCGGGTTTGACCGTTTGGTAGCAATTCTGGACGGAAATGAGGTCATCAGAGATTATATCGCTTTCCCTAAAAATAACTCAGGACGTGATGTGATGATCGATGCGCCTTCTTCGATTGCTGATGAACAGCTCGATGAACTGGAACTGAAATTAAATTTAAAATCATAAATTAGAAGCGGGGAATTTTTCTCCGCTTTTTTTATGAAAACACTAATTTCTCTAATAGCCACTTTAGGATATATTTCTGCAATAGTCTGTGCAGTTTATTTCATAATCATATTTATAAAGAAAATACTTTATTACCCTCCAAACGTAAAAGAAAAAGCTTATGAAGAAATAATGAAGCTCTCTTACATTTCAGGATTATTGCTTGTATTTAGCTCAACCTGCTTTGGGGTAGCTAAAGAAATTGTAGAATATGATTTTAAAAGAACGTTGAGAAAACACACTATTGTTTCAGCAGATATTGAAAACATATTTTTTAGTCAGGAGGATATGAAAGGTATTTTTGATCATTTCGAAAATGATGAAGGACGTTACAGGTGCGAAAGCTTTAGCGGAATTATTAATCTGGATAACAACGAATCGATTTCTGTTGAAATTATAAAGCATTGCTATGAAAAGAACAGATACATTATTGTTTCTAAACAATACAGCGTAGAATCTACCATTGGAGACATCAACACGGATAAGTTTGATTATTTAAAAAAGAATATTGATAGTATTCAATAATTTTTAAACATACATCTCGTTAATAAAAGAATCATTTCTTTTTGTCATGAAAAAACTAATACCACTATTCTTTTTATTTTTTATCCATTTATTCAATTGTCAATATGCAGAAGGACAATATTATGAAAGTGAAATTTATAAACTAAAATTAAGAATTGAGAAAGGTGACAAAAAAGCTCTCTATGAACTAACACCTTATTTTGACAGCTCAAAAAAACTGGCGGAATATCTTGGGCATCATTATTATGAAACTGAAGAATTCTATCTTGCAAAAAGAGTTATTGAAGAAAATTTCATTTTTCCTGAGCAGGCAATTAATCTTGAAGAAATAAAAAATTCTGAAACTTATTCTGATTTCTTTAAAAAGAACGAAAACAAAATTAAGTATTCTCCAGAATTAGAAACATTTTATATTACCCCTCTCAAAGACAGAAAAGATTTCATAGAATTTCGGGAGCTGCCGATTGCAAAACTACAGAAACTTATTAAAAGACGCTCTGAAATCATCACTAAAGATTGGATAAAAGCAAGAGGAATTGATGTTTTAATACGCCAGAACAATCCCGAATCTCTTGTAAAAATTTGTGAAGAATTTTATCGTTTAAGAGATAAATTCAACTTTTTCAATAGAGATCAGGAAGATTTTCCGGAGCTTTTAAAATTGCTGATTCATAAAGATATTGGTTCTGTCGGAAGAAATGATTACAGAGTATGGGATACTGATGATTCTAATTTTGATAACAATGCAATCCTTAATTTGCTTATTTATTTCTCAAAAAACTACAAAAATTTTGTTTGGGACAATTCATCACATTGTTTCATTAATAAGTCTTTGAAATCTAAACAAATAGACGATATCGCGAATCTTTTTGAAGAACTCTCCAATGATAATGACTCCATTGCTTTAAATACATTCATTAAGCTTTCGCAAAGCGACACTAAAAGAGTAAACGAAATTAGTGCAGAAAAGGAAAGAAACATTCTTAGCAGTACTAATTCTATTATTCCAATGTTTCCCTATAGATTTCTTAGCCAGCTATCCCTTCTTACGTTGTATTATAGACAAAACCATATCGATTTTCAGGGAACAAAAGATCTTCATACGTATATTGAAAAATTAAGTTCGAAGATTTCTTTTAAAGAAAGAAGGGAGTACGAAAACTATTTAATAGACCATCTTACTTTACAGGATCTCACTCCATTAGAATATTGGTCATTGATTTATGAAAAAAGACCAAAATTATCAGAATCTGTTTCACGAATTTTAGACATTTATTATACGAAAAACTGGGATACAATTCTCAATGATGAAAAGCAGTTAGAATTGTATCTAAAAAAATCTTTATTATACGGAAGAATTGGCATTAACGGAAATGTTAATTATTATCTTTTTAAATTCACAGGAAACGGAGATGATGTGATAAAACTTTTAGATAAAATTAAATCAGAAGATCCTGATATTGTTTTTCAAATAGAAAATGCGAAAAAAATGTGTCTGAAAAGTTTTGACTATCCCATTTCACCTCAAAAAATATCCGATGGAAACTTTAACAGTGAAAAAGTTGATCTGAAAGATGAGACTGAAAAAATAAAAGTTACAGCAAAAGACAGTGATGATTTTGAATATAAAATTTTAAAACTTTTTTCAAAAGTGGGGTATTCACAGATTCCTGAAGCATTACAGATTTTAGAAAAATTAAATTTTAAAGAAAATAGCTACAATAACAAATATTCAATATTTGAAAGAGATTTCGGTTTTTTTGTAATTGAAAACTGGAAAGATAAAAAAGTAAGAGACGGATTTTTATCCGTTTATCAATCGCATACGGAAAAAGAGCTTTATAAATATTATCTTGATCTTGCAGGAATTGATTATAAAAATCAGGATGAAAGTTTAGATTACGATAAAATTTATGAAATTCTGAAATTCAATATTGTGACACCTTTCACTGGCAGTCAGGAACTTGAAAATGAAGTTGGTGCTGTTATTAAACTTTTAGAACTGGAACAAAATACTACACTGGGTTATCCTGATAAACTTTGTAATTCTGCAGGAATGTACATTTGCCCGCCTTCCGACCGCGCTTGGGAATGGAGAAAATATTTAAAAGATAAAAAACTACTTAAAGAAGAGCACTCCAGAATTGTTTCATTTAATTATGGCTATTATATTGATAAAGTTCTTCTTTATAGAGAAATAAACTCAAAATAAACCATCAAATATTCATCATATAACAAAATCCTTATAGAACTTACTGAAAACAAAAACAATATAAAACGGAATAACCGTAGATCCTTCAACATTACTGCTGATCTGTAAAAAATAAAAAGGTCTGAATTTCTTCTGACCTCTATTGGTTTTTTCTCCGCTTGTTTATGAGGATGATTTTTATGTTGATGTAATGGGTGTAATTTAAACCTTGATAAGAAATCTTTTGCAAAAACTGAAAATCTTTTTATAGAGAATAAAAAGATTTGTCAGTCTTTGTGAAGAAATGAATTTTTAATTGATAAAAGAAAATTTATTTACAAACATATTACCGATAATCGGTAGTGGAGTTTCTTTTTCATTTGCGGCATTTATTATTCCCAAAATCATTAAAATAAAGAATAAATAGCCAATGTATCCTAAAAAGTGCAATGACGGAACAATAGCAGCAACTATCGTCAGCACAATATTAAATAACGTGGAAACAATTGCCAATCCCAAACTCTGGCTGAGATGAAAATTAACCAGCTTGTCTTTTTGCGATTTGTCTCTTAAAAAAAATGCGATAAGCCATCCGATAAGCGTGATATACGAAATAATTGCTAAAACTTTGTTGTTCATGTTTTGAGTTTTTAAATTTCTGAATAAGATTATTTTCAACTCGGCAAAGATATTAGCGGCAAATCAGCAACAGCAATTTTGAGTGTCTATAAAGTGTCTATGAGGAAATTAAAAACGTCTACAAAACGTCTACACCAAATTTAAATCGCTTATTTTAAACCATTTACAACTAAGAAAGCTGCTGTATAAATTGATCCAGATCTTCATCTTTCCCCAGATTAAGCTTCTGTTTTATTCTGTAACGCGCCATTCTTATACTTTTTGGCTCTACATTCATCTGGGATGCAATTTCTTTAGTGGAAAGTTTCATCAAAATAAAACCACAATATTTTAAATCCAGCTGTGTAAGATTCTGGTTGGCTTTATCCAGTAGTTTATTGAAAAATTCAGGATAAATGGTATTGAAATTAGATCTGAACTTTTCAAAATCATCATCTACCAGAATTCCCTCTTCTATTGCTTTAAAAATCTGATGATCTATGACAGAAGGCGCGGCAGATTTTTTTTCCATCAGTTTTTCTTTAAGATTATTCAAAATTTCATTTTTCTTTTCAAGATGAAGCACACTTCCGATCAATTCTTTACGAACCTGATTTCTCTCAATCTCTAATTGCTTATTTTTCTCCGAAATAAGATGCATTCTCAGCTTATTATTCTTCTGATACTGATACCAGATGATCAACATTAATACAATCACAACAATCATGATCAGGATATAGATTCTCTGGTTAAAATTTTTAGACATCAGCGTTTCTATTTTTTCTTCCTTTTCTTTCATTTCATATTTTATGATGCTGTTTTGTATCGCTTTGTTTATATTTTCATCGTTTGCTTTCTTACTTGCAGCCTGAAAAAGCTGGTCGATCCTGTAGAATTCTTCCCAATCTTTTTGCGTCGCTGCGATTTTCTTCAGATCATCATAAAATAAAAGTTCTGTGACAGCATCCGGATAAGGCATTGCCTGTGCCTCCTTCAATCCACGATGGAAAAAAGCTTTGGCTTCATCTATTCTCTTATCTTCCAGCAGAATATCTCCCTTTGCGCCATAATAATTCCTGTATATGGACAGATAGTTATACCTTTTAGCAAGATGTAATGCTTTATTAAGATAAACATCGCCTTCCGGATTTTTCTTATAAAAAAGCAAATTATATCCGTAATTAAAATATAATGAAGCCAAAGCAAATTTCTGCGTGGTTTCATTTTTATTCTTTACCAGATCTACCGTTTCCTTTAAATATTTTAACAGCTGCTCCGAATTGTATTTTGAAGCCCGGTTAATATTAAAATCATTCTTCATGTAATTGGCAAATCCGCATCTGGCATTAATAATTGCTCCCACATCTTTGCTTCGATCCGCCAGTTCCAGAGATTCATTCAAAATTTTCACATCCTTATAATTGGAAATATAGAAAACAGAAACTCCAGCATCACTTGCCATTGCAAAATTTTCATTCAGCTTAAAAAGCCTGAAACTCTTTAAAAAATAATTAATTGACTGGTCATTAATCTCCAGAATCATGTATAGCTTTCCAATTGCAAAATTGTAATATGCTTTTGCCGGAGAACTCCCATTCTTACCGGAAAATTTTTCAGCTTCCGTAATATACTTTTTCGCAGATTCATAATCTTTTTTCGTAATGTAGGTTAATGCCAGTAAAGAATTCAGAAGCAGTTGGCTCTCACTAGATTTCGCAGATTTTTTTAATACAGATAAATCTCTTACTGCTTTGTTTAAATCTTCGTTTCTGTTGTTAAAAATATCAATTGCTTTTTCGTTCTGCGCTAAAAGCAACGTCTGAAATAAGAATAAAAAAAATACTGTGATAATTTTAAATTTCATAGAATTTTACCGATATATCTTGCTGTGGTTAAATAAATGTTACGGTAAAGGTAATATTATACTTCCGGATTCTTACGGAGTATTTCTTACATAACCTGTTCCTAAAAAAACATAAATAACTCAACTGTAATTATTTAAGATACCACAAAATAATTACACGGCACAATCATTGTACGTTTTACTTAAAATAAAGTACGATGAAAGCAATCTGGAACGGCGCCATTGGCTTTGGATTAGTCAATATTCCTGTCAAAATATATTCTGCTACCGAAACCACCAAACTGGATTTGGATATGCTGGATAAGTCTGATTTTTCGAATATTAGATTTAAAAGAGTGAACGAAAATACAGGCAAGGAAGTGAAATGGGAAAATATTGTAAAAGGATATCTCATGGACGACAAATACATTATTCTGGATGAAGAAGATTATGAAGCGGCAAGTCCTGAAAAATCCAAAATCCTTTCCATCGATCAGTTTGTAAAAGAAAGTGAAGTAGATTCTGTTTATTTTGAAAATCCGTACTATCTCGAACCTCAGAAAAATGGGGAAAATGCCTATCGTCTTTTGCTTAAAGCTTTAGCAAAAACAGAAATGGTGGGAGTAGGAACATTTGTTCTGCGCGAAAGTGAAGCCATCGGAATGATCCGCCCTTATAACAATGAAGTTCTGGTTTTAAACCGATTAAGATTCGCACAGGAAATCAGGGATTACGGAGATCTTAAAATTCCGGCGGCGAAAGCTCCGAAACCTGCTGAATTAAAAATGGCAGTAAACCTTATCGAACAGCTTTCACAGGAATTTGATCCTGAAATGTACAAAGACACCTATTCTGAAGCTTTAATGAAGATCATTAAACAGAAAGCGAAAGGTAAAAACATCAAAACGAAAAAAGCGGAACCTGCAAAAGAAGGAAAAGTAATTGATCTGATGGCGCAGTTAAAAGCCAGTTTACAGAATACAAAATCCAAAAATGCATCATAATGGCTCTGAAAGATTACAACGAAAAGCGGAAATTCGACAAAACCAGCGAACCGAAAGGAAAAACAAAAAAGAGCAAAGATCAGCTTATTTTTGTGATTCAGCGACACGCTGCATCACGACTGCATTATGATTTCCGTCTGGAAATGGATGGTGTGCTGAAAAGCTGGGCAGTTCCGAAAGGACCTTCCTTAGATCCTAAAGACAAACGTCTTGCGATGATGGTGGAAGATCATCCTTACGATTACAAAGACTTTGAAGGAAATATTCCGGAAGGAAATTACGGAGCCGGACAGGTTGAAATCTGGGACAGCGGAACCTATGAACCTCTTGATAACAATTCCAAACTTTCAGACGAAAAAGAGCTGCTAAAAGAGCTTCACGCCGGATCTTTGAAATTTATCCTTCACGGAAAAAAGCTGAAAGGCGAATTTGCTTTGGTAAAAATGAAAAATACGGAAGAAAATTCATGGCTCTTAATCAAACATAAAGACAATTTTGCAGAAAGTGATTATGATGCCGAAGAAAATACCGCGAAAAATTCTCAGGTCACAAAATTTTTAGAGGAAAAAAAAAGCCTCAAAAGCAGCAAAAAAAAGTCATAATCTCAGAAATAAAGCCCAAATTCAAAAGATACAATTCTTTAGTTGACGAAAAGAAAATTGAAAACTTTATCAAACCCATGCTGGCAAAACCTCATGATGAGGCTTTTGATGATGAAGACTGGATTTTTGAAATCAAATGGGACGGTTATCGCGCCGTTGCCGATTTAAGCAACGATCAACCCCAATTCTACTCCCGAAACGGAATTTCTTTCCTTTCAAAATTTGAAAAAATATCGCGGGATTTTGAAAATCAGATTCATCATATGATTCTTGATGGTGAAATTGTTGCCTACGATGAAAACGGAAAACCTAATTTCCAATGGCTTCAGCAGATTGGAGATAATCCGGATCTGGCTCTCACCTATCAGGTTTTTGATATTTTATGGCTGAATGGTCATTCTACGGAAGAACTGCCATTGATTCAGCGGAAAGAGCTTTTAAAGGAAGCACTCATTGAAACCGACGTCATCAAATACTGTGATCACGTTCCGGAAAAAGGGACTGCATTTTTCAGTCAGATGAAAAAGATGAAGCTCGAAGGGATGATCGCTAAAAAAGCCAACAGTATTTATGTAGAAAATTATCGGAGTTCCGACTGGCTGAAAATCAAATTTACCAATACTGAAGAAGCCATTATTTGCGGTTTTACAGAACCTCGAGGTTCAAGAAAAGGTTTCGGAGCTTTGATTTTAGGAAAATATATTGACGGAAAGCTCACGTACAGCGGACATACGGGAACGGGATTTAACCGCGAACTGATTCAGGAAATTCTTCAGAAATTAGAAAGAATCGCTGTTCCAAATTCTCCTTTCGAGATCAAACCTAAAACCAATATGCCTGTAACATGGACAAAACCTGAACTGGTGTGCGAAATCAAATATTCTGAAATTACCAAAGACGGAATTTTCAGACATCCTGTTTTTATCGCGCTCAGAGAAGACAAAAACCCTGAAGACGTTGAAAATACTTCCGAAGAAACAGAAACTATTTCCCAACCCAAAATGACTAAAATGACAACTTCCAAAAAGATAAAATCTTCTGAAAACGAACAAGAAATTACCCTGAACCGACACAAAGTAAAACTGACCAATCAGGACAAAATTTATTTCCCAAAAGATGGTATTACAAAAGGCGATGTCATCGAATATTACCAGTCGGTTACAGAGTATATTTTACCTCATCTTAAAAACCGTCCGCTTTCACTAAACCGTTTCCCGAACGGAATCGAAGAGCAGAATTTTTATCAGAAAGATGCCGGTGACAATATTCCTGACTGGATAAAAACAACACAGGTTTATTCGGAATCGAATGATAAAGACATTGATTATATTTACTGCAACGACAAAGCTACTTTGGCTTATTTAAACAATTTAGGCTGTATTGATATGAATCCGTGGAATTCTTCACTTCCCGATCTTGATCATCCTGACTTTTTGGTTTTAGACCTCGATCCTTCGAAAAAGAATACGTTTGATGAGGTTATTGAAACAGCTTTGCAGGTGAATGAAGTTTTAGGATCTGTAAAAATCCACGGATACTGCAAAACTTCCGGAAGCACGGGAATTCATATCTACATTCCGATGGGCGGAAAATACGATTTTGATCAGGTGAAAGATTTTGCGCACCTTTTAATGAAACAAGTCAATGAAAAATTGCCAAAACTCACGACACTGGAAAGAAGCTTACAAAAGCGTGACAACAAGAAAATCTACCTCGATTATCTTCAAAACAGAACCGGACAAACTTTAGCGAGTGCTTACAGTTTGCGGCCAAAAGAAGGAGCTTCCGTTTCGATGCCTCTGGAATGGAAAGAGCTGAAAAAAGGCTTACAACCTACAGATTTCAACATTCACAATGCTTTAGACAGAATTAAAGAAAAGGGAGATTTGTTTAAACCTGTTCTGAGAAAGGGAATTGATATGATGAAGGCGCTGGAATTGTTGGGGGATGTTGAATAAAATTAATCGCTTAAATTTTCAATGATTTTTAAGCAAAAATCAATACTATTCTTATCTCTTAAATGATTGGTTAATAAATACAAATTATCAATAATATCATTAATCGATAAAATTAAATCGTTCTTAAAGAATTTTCTTTGCATTAAATGTAGTTCTAAATCATCATATAAATATTGTAAATATTCAACATCATTAATTTTAGAAAAACATTCGCAGAAAACATAATCTGAATTATACTTCCCTTGTAAAATAAAGTCATTGGAATGTAAAAACCTTGACACAATATACATTTGAAAATCTGCCGATTTAAAAACCTCTTCCACAAAATCATCATGCTGTTTTGGAGTTAAATTTTCTAAAATATTCTTTAAGTAAGGATAATGTTCATATTCGAAATTTTCCGAACTGTCATAAGAGCTTATATTGTCAATATAAGTTTTAATTTCTAAAAACTGATCATTCATAGTATGAGTTAAGGAAGTTTCGCCACCAGACTTTCAGGCAGCATTTTCAAAATCAGATAAATGATTTTCCATTTGAAATTCGGAACAATAGTGAAAGAATTTCCTGCGTTTACGATATGTTTTGCCACATAATCAGGTTCCATCATTAAAGATTCATTCAATTGTAAACCTTCATTGATTTTTGTACGGATGTAGCCAATTACTAAAGCATTGACTTTTATATTTCTTAAAGCCAATTCCTGTCTTAAACCAGCTAAATACGTGGTAAAAGCAGCTTTTGTACTACCATAAACAAAATTGCTTTTTCTCCCGCGAACTCCCGAAAGCGAAGACAATCCGATAATCCTTTCGAGATTTTTATTGTTTTTATCCCTCGCAATAATATTCAGAATAGAAACGGCTCCCATATAATTGACCAGCATCATTTGCTGAGCTCCTTTGAAGTCTATCAAAGCGGTTTCATTATCCACTAAAAAACCTGCTGCATACACCACAATATGAGGTTTTACAGGAAGTTCATCATAAAATTTCTGATGAGAATCAAAATCAACAGCATCAAAAGATAAAACCTTCACTTTGGAATTCAGATTATGTTCTAAAACAAATTGTTCTAAAGAGATTGTATTTCGGGAGGCGGCAATAATGGAAAATCCTTTTTCAACGTATTGTTTCGCTGCCTGTTTTGCAACATCGGAATTCGCGCCTAAAATGAGAACGGTTTTGTTTGTGTTTTGATTCATGGGGCAAAGATAACTTAAACCACAAATAACACAAATATTTTCACTAATGGCACAAAGATTTACCGCTATTTTTGTCATTTCGACGAAGGAGAAATCTATTTTTTCCAACCGTTAAGATTTTAGTTGAGGAGTTAAGATTATTAAGGTAGAAGCTTCGCTTTTAATTTCTCGGAGATTTTTTAAACACAAATTTCACGAATGTTTTTTCACAAATAAACACAATTGCTAAATGCTATCCTGTCATTTCGACGGAGGAGAAATCTAATTTTTACCATTAAGATTTAGTTGAGGAGTTAAGATTATTAAGGTAAAAGCTTTGCTTTTGATTTTCAGAATTTTTTTTTAAACACGAATTGCACGAATATTTTTTCACGAATAAACACAATTTACTAAAATCTCGCTTGTCATTTCGACGGAGGAGAAATCTATTTTAAACCGTTAAGATTTAGTTGAGGAGTTAAGATTATTAAGGTAAAAGCTTTGCTTTTAATTTTCAGATTTTTTTTTAAACACGAATTGCACGAATGTTTTTTCACAAATAAACACAATTGCTAAATGCTCTCCTGTCATTTCGACAGAAGAAAAATCTATTTTTAACCGTTAAGATTGAGTTGAGGAGTTAAGATTATTAAGGCAGGAGCTTCGCTTTTAATTTCTCGGAGTTTTTTTAAACACAAATTTCACAAATGGTTTTCACGAATAAACACAATTGCTAAATGCTATTTTGTCATTTCGACGAAGGAGAAATCTATTTTTAAACCGTTAAGATTTAATTGAGATGTTAAGATTATTGAAGTAGATTCTTCTCTCCGCTTGGCTTCGGTCAGAATGACCATCCTACGTTAAAAATAATTGCAGGTTAAATTTCTACGAAGGATAACCTTTCCGGATATTAAAATAGAAAAATATTCATATAAAAATTTTCGGCGGGGTGAGCTTTGCTCACCCCGCCGAAACGAAATATTTTAAAAACTGAAAAATTATTTTTTCTCAGTTTCAATTTCTTTTTTGTCTTCCGCTTTATCAAAAGTCTTGGATTTATCTCCGAAACGCGCTTCCGTAAATTCTCTTGAAACCGCAGCTTTTTCGAATTTCAGCTTTCCGGATAATGTTTCAATAACGAAACCATCTTCCTGAACCTGAGCAATTCTTCCGTGAAGTCCGGAAGTAAGAACCACTCTTGTTCCCACTTTAAGAGTTTCCTGGAAGTTCTTCTCCTGCTTCTGCTTTCTCATCTGAGGTCTGATCATCAGGAAGTAGAAACCTACCACCATCACCCCCATCATGATCATCATCATTCCTCCGCCGCCTTGTGGCTGTGCCTGTAAAAATATGGATAACATGTTCATGATCTTATGGTTGAATATTAGCAGTGAAATTGATTCGGATCGGAGCTTTTTCTACGTTTGCAAAAACATCAGCAAATTTGTTAACATTTCCGTCGAAGTTTGTAGAATCGAAATGCAAAGTAATCTTTCCTTTTTTACCCGGCATAATCGGTTCTTTTGTAAAATCAGGAGCTGTACATCCGCATCCGGGCTTTACTTCAGAGATAACCAAAGGATTTGTTCCGGTATTGGTAATTTCGTAAACGTGTTCTACTTTATCACCTTTTTTAATTTTTCCGAAATCAAAATTGTTTTCAGAAAGTGCAACCGTAGTTAAAGGCTGATTGGAAACCGGAGCCGCAGTTGTTTCTCCTGAAACCGGAGCTACAGCAGCAGAGTCTCCCGTTGCTGCAGGCGTTGAAGCTGCAATTTCAGTTCCTGTAACTTCTTTATTTTCTTTTTTGCAGGAAACGAATCCAAAGCCTATGACAGACAAAGCAATGATGGATAATGTCTTTTTCATATGAAGATAATTTATATTCTGTTTAAATCTTTACAATATTTATCTAAAATTCCGTTAATGAAAATATTGGAGCGGTCTGTTGCGAAAACTTTTGCGATCTCGATATATTCATTAATGATAACTCTTGAAGGGGTAAAAGGAAAATTGTCCAGCTCCGCCATTGCTGTTGATAAGATCACTTTATCCATTAGAGAAACTCTTTCAAGATCCCAGTTTTCCAGTCTTTCTTCCAATTTCTTTTCGTTGTTTTCCCAACTGTCCAAAGTATTTCTAAGAAGCTTCATTGCGAAAGTTTTATCGTCTTCGTCTTTAATCATTTTAATTAAAGTACGGCTTTCTTCATCTTCTTTCAGGAAACCGATGGTCTTCTGCACCATTGAATTCGCGATGTGGATATCATCATACCATGAAAGTTCTTTATCACCAAGATAATCATGAAAATCATCGTTTTCGGCAATATATCTTAAGAATAATTTCCCGATAAACTTCTGATCTTCCTCAAAAGAATATCCTTCTTCTTTCATAAAATCCTGATAACGCTTTCCGGCAGACATTCTCTGGAAAGTTTTTACCAAAAGATCATCATGCAGGTCCCATTTCAATTGCTTGTGCTGTCCTGTGAAAAATAATCTCTCAGGATTTTCTTCCAATTTAATTAAAACTTGATTGTTGATGAATTTTTGGTTAGGATTAATGTCAGCATCGGTTTTGATGTATTTGTTTTTACCGATCTCAATCTGATTTTCAGCCAGTTCTTTCAGCGCAACCAAAAAGTTTAACTGATAGATGTAGAGATAATAGATTTTCTCTATTCCGGCAAACATATTTTTCTCTAATACATCAAACTTTACAGGATTCTGGTAATAAGAATACACAGTCTGTACTACTTTTTCACGGATTTGTCGTCTTCCTAACATTCAAAGAGCTTTTTTATGGGTGCAAAGATACGAAATTTAAAATTTATGAAATTCGTAGTCTGAGGTGATTTTTGTAATTTTGTGAAACTTTATGAAAGCGCTAAAAACATTAAACCCCTATTTCTGGAAGCACAAAATATTGTTGTTCTGGGGAGTATTATTCATCATTGCAAGTAATTTTTTCAATATATATAAGGTTCAGTTTGTAGGAAAATCTGTGGACGAGCTTACGAAAAACGGGAATTTAGGTTTCAACAGACAGGTTTTAGTCTATGTTGCCATTATCGTCGGCTGTTCTTTACTCACCGGATTTTTCACCTTTATGATGCGGCAGACGATTATTGTGGCTTCAAGAAGAATAGAATATGAGCTTAAAAATAAAATCTACAGACATTATCAGGATTTATCTTTAACGGACTATAAACAAACCACGATCGGAGATTTAATGAACCGTTTAAGTGAAGATGTGGTTGCAGTAAGGATGTATCTCGGTCCGGGAGTGATGTATGTTGCCAATTTAATTGTTCTTGTGGTAATCACAGCAATTTATATGCTTACTACGGATGTTTCTATGACACTCTGGACTTTGCTTCCCCTTCCGATTTTATCCTTTGCGATTTATAAAGTAAGCTCAATAATCAATCAGAAATCAAAGATCATGCAGAAAAGCCAGTCGGCGATTTCTACTTTTGTACAGGACAGTTTTTCGGGAATCCGCGTGGTGAAATTTTTTGCAAGGGAAAATTATATCAAAAAAAATTATGGTACGAAGGTAACCGACTATCAGAACAAAGCATTGGATCTGGCAAAAACGGAAGCTTATTTCTTTACGATTATTTTATTCGTTATCGGTTTGCTGAATGTTGCCATTATCTGGATCGGCGGACAGAAATATATTGCAGGAGAATTAAGCATCGGTAAAATTGCCGACTTTTTCATGTATATCAATACGCTTATTTTTCCTTTCTCAATGGTTGGCTGGGTTACTTCAGTGAATCAGAGAGCAGAAGCTTCCATGCAGAGAATTAACGAATTCATGGATAAAAAATCTGAAATCGTTAATAAGAACTTCGACAATTATGAAATTAAAGGCGATATTGAGTTCCGAAATGTTTCTTATGTCTATCCGAATACAGGAATCAGAGCTCTGGATAATCTAAGTTTTACTCTGAAAGCCGGAGAATCTTTGGCGATCATGGGAAAAACAGGAAGCGGAAAATCTACGATTGCATTGCTTCTCTGCCGTTTGATTGATCCTACGGAAGGTGAAATTCTAATTGACGGTAAAAATTTAAAAGAACATAATTTAGAAAACTACAGAAATTTCATCGGATATATTCCTCAGGAAAGTTATCTGTTCTCAGATTCCATTGAAAACAACATCGGATTTGCCATCGACAGACCTTCTCACGAAAAAGTGGTGGAATACGCCAAAATTGCTGATGTTGATAAAAATATTGTTGAGTTTAAAGAACAGTACCAAACCATGGTTGGAGAGCGTGGCGTTATGCTTTCCGGAGGTCAGAAACAGCGAATCTGTATTGCCAGAGCGCTGATTAAAGATCCGAACATTATTATTTTTGACGATTCCCTGTCTGCTCTGGACACTGAAACAGAACAGAACATTCTTGAAAATATAGACCGAAAAATCCGTAATGCAACTTCTATAATCATCACACACAGAGAGTCTAGCGCACAGAGAGCCGACAAAATCCTCAACTTAACCGAAATTAACAATTCCGTAACAGCATAGCAGAATCGTTCACAAATGTTAAATAAATCATAAAAAAAATTTTGTGATTAAAAGAAAACTTTTATATTTGTTCTTAACAAGATTAAAAAATATCTAACAATGAGTGAATACAAGGAACGCCATGAAAATGAAATTTTCACGAAGGTGTTAAAAGCAGGGAGAAGAACTTATTTCTTTGATGTGCGCGAGACGAAAGCAGGAGATTATTATCTTACGATTACCGAAAGCAAAAAGAATTTCGGAGAGAATGGAGAAGCTACATTCGAGAAGCATAAAATTTACCTTTATAAGGAAGATTTTAAGAGTTTTCAGGAGATGTTTAATGAGTCCACAGATTTCATCATTAACGAGAAGGGTGAGGATGTAATATCAGAAAAACACGACAAAGACTTCAAAAGCAGATCTTACACCATCGATTCTGACGACGAAGTTTAAAAAAGAATAATTCTAAAAACACAAGCATCTGAAAAAGGGTGCTTTTTTTTTGCTTATGTATTTTATCTGAGCAGAGCATATTTTTCTTTTTACTGAGGAAAATTAATTATCCAAATCTAAAATCCGCCACACAAATCGTTGTGACAGATTCTATTACAGGCACGGATTGTAAATCCGCGCTATCGGTTACCTGCAGTCACCCCAACAACGATTGTTTATCTTCACCAATTTTAAAATACGAGCAGTAAGCTCTTCATCATAAACATATCTTCCAACACCAACCCTATATACAACACCATTTTTATATGTGAAAATAGCTTGAATTTTTCTATTATTCAGATATATATCAATATCACCATAGCTGTAGGCAATCCCCACTTCTTCTCCTTCAGAAAATTGATTAATTCTGTTACATATAAATATGAGATCATCATTATTTTTAATTTTTAAAAAGTCAATTCAGCCATTATATGCATACCATCTATTTTCAATAGTAATATTATTTTTACTGCAATCAATAGGGGGATTATTACATGAATTAAAGAAAAGAGGGAAAAGAGGGAAAAAAATTAAAATTCTACTATTCATATTACAATTTATTTAGATTTATTTTTACGAGCTGCTTCTTCTATGTGCACTTTTATATTGGTTAATCGGATGTCGCGGATTTGTACTCCGTGGCTATATCACATAAAACCTACTTCAATATACTATTTAAATTTGCACAATTTCTTGCAACGATAAAATAATAATCTCTGCCTCTTTCACTACTTTTCTCTCTACTTTATGAATCTTATATTATCGTAAAAATAACGCTTTCTAAAACAAAAACTTTGCAGATTGCAAAGTTTTTGTTGATATTAAAGGCACGGATTACAAATCCACGCTATCGGGCTTTTTAATGTTTTATTCATATTCTAAATTCAAATAAAATATTGATTCCCCCCTAACAGCTTTTATTTTTAAACTATTTTCTTTTTTAATCAAGCTATCTCCTATTTTTAGTTGATAATAAATACCATCTCTCACAATAAGTTTTTTATTATCATCCATTACTACAGTTCCTTGACCATGATTATCATAATCTCTGTATAAATTTTTGACTTTTGAATTTATAGTTATATTAATTTGGTTAGGATGTGATTTTATTAAAAAAAAAAACGTTCCAAAAAAAAACAATAAAATTGAAATAACAATTATATCTATAAGCCTAATTTTCATTATTTATCAGATTTATTAGATGAGTTATATAAAATATAAGTTGTTCCTGTTTGATAAGAGCCTCCTGCTTTTGCTTTTAAGTTAAATAAGATAGCCGGATTTAATCCTTTTGAAACAGCACCTCCTTTTGTTTTATATCCTGATTGATAATTTACACCTAAATCTCCATTACCTCCTTGGCTATATGAAAACGGTCCAATCCCTCCTTGAAAATTGGTATAGCTTCCTTTTATACTATTATCCCCTTTTGGATGAATTGTAATAGGTCCGTTTATACTTTCATATGTATTATAATTAAAGCCAAGCCCTGCAGAAAGCCCTGCGGATCCATATAAATTAAAATATAATCCTCTATCATAATTCCCATTAAAGTATCCCAGTTCAATGCCCCCCCCTGTAATTGGTGTTGCTTCTAAACTCACAGATAAAGACCATGGATCATCGAAAATTTGTACCCCCCAATTACGTTCTGAATTTGGATAATTTGTAAAATATTGTCCTCTCTGTAATTCTGGTCCATTTACATCATGATACTCAAATTTATCTGGATCTGAATTTGTCATGTTTAGCCATGACCCATCTTCATATAAATTTACTTTACCAATTTCTTCATCTCCTAATCTCACACTTCTAATTCCTCCTTTACCAATATAATGCCCTTCAACAAGTCCATTCTCAACTAACTTATTAAATTGCTCTACTGATGTTAGAGATTTATCATATACATAAGCATGCTTTTTATCATCCCAAAACCAATCTTTTCCATTTGGATCTGTCAGATTTAATGGATTATTTGCACAATAGGTATAAGGAGAAAAGTCTGGGTGTTTCTCCGCCAGTGGATCAACATTTAACCAAAGACTTACTCTTGGGTTATAATATCTCGCTCCATAATAGTAATACCCTGTTTCGCCATCCATTTCTTTACCATTAAACTTATACTGGCTGTTTAAGTCATCCTTATAATGGTTTTCCACGAAGATTTCTCCACTTGGGAAATACTCCATATTCTGGGTTACTTCGCCATCTAATCCGGTAATGAAAGAACTGCTGCCTAAATGATCGGGATGGAACCAATAGATTTCCTTTTCCTCAACATTACTTGCATACGAAGATACGCAATTTCCGGTATATCCTCCATTCTGCCCATAATTTACTGGCGGGGTAAGGTTATTGGTCTGCATAATCACCAGATTGCTTTGCGTAGCCGTCTGCAAAATCTGGTTAGAGACATTCACAGGATTAATTGGCGATGTTGTTCCTCCAAACGGGATAATAAGCCATGCACAGTCAAATGCTCCTACGTTTCCGCTGTTACCGTTTTTAGACTGTATTCTCTGGCTTCCTGCATAATAATGCTTGGTGTAGCTTGGCTCCTGTAACATTCCGTTCTGAAGATCGTAGGTAAGCTTAAGTGTAATGAGTCCGCTTGGATAGATTGATGCTTCATGAATGGTTTCACCGCTTACTTCTATATGGTTGCTATTGTATTTTCCTATTTTTCCTTTAAACAAAACATCTTTTATAATACGCTCTCCTCCTGCATCATAGGTATAAATTGCCGCACCATCTGCTTCCGGTGTGGTAGGATTGGTATCTACAAATCGTAACCTGTTTTCTTCGTCCCACAGATACACCGCTTTTTCTTCCTGATTGGTACACGTCTGCTGCAGGATCTTCGTAGGATTTCCTTTAGGATCATATTGATAATCCTGAAACTTCACTCCCGGATCGTCCGGATTACAGCATGTAGCATTCGGGACAACATTCGGTTCGTCTATAATTCTGGATGGCGCATGCGGATGCGAAGGATCCTGATATTTATAGTTCAGACGGTAGGAAGTCGGTTCAACAGTAGCCCAGTTGTTAGAAGTAGTACCTTCCACCCACTCATGCTTTTGCGTTTTGCTCATGATATTATGCATATTATCATACGTCATCCCTACGGTGAAACGGTGTCTCTCTTCTGTAGGAACGTAAATAATATTACCCTGAGAATCATAAGTTTCCTTCATTTTAATCCCTCTCCAGTTCCCTGATGAAGACGTAAGACGGTACAGATCGTCATATCCATACGCATAGTTGGTTCCTCCTCCTAATAATCCCTGTACCACAGGCGCGTTGTTGTGTACCTGCATTACATTAGATACCACATCATACTGGTAAGTATTCTGCATAAAGTATCTGTTGCTGTTTTTAGCATACATTTTAAGCAGTCTTCTACGGTTGGTTTCGTATTCATAGGTCGTTTCCGTACCGTTTCCATACTGAAGATAAACTCTCTGCTCAAATTTATCATACCCCAGATTCTTTATGATGTCCCTGCTGAAACCATCTTTTACAGAGTTCATCTTGAAAAGATTACCTGCCTTATTGTAGGTATATTTTACTTCTTCTCCATCCGGATAGGTGATCTTTTTCACACGGTTCCAGGTGTCATATTCCCAAGATGTTCCAAACCAATATACTCCTGCGTCCGGAACGGCAACAGAACGGCGTTGGTAGATAAGTTCGCCAAGTCTTCCGTATTTCAGATACTGCGTTCCTGTAGCATCTGTCTGATACCAAAGTCTTCCCACCGCATTATTATCCATTGCAGATGCGTCCATTGCAGCTCCATAATAATATTTAACATTATTTTCAGGATACACAGGATAGTTTACTTCTTTCAGTCTGGTATAATCATACTTGTAATTAACAATTTCATTGGCTGCATTGGTTTTTGAATTCATATTTCCTGCCGGATCATACTTATAAGTGGTAATGCCACTATCAGGATGATTGTAAGAAATTCTTCTTCCTAAATCGTCATATTGTGACGTCGTGATATTTCCTGCCACATCTTCCACCTGAAGAATCTGTCCGATCGCATCATGCGTGAATTTTGTTTTAATATCTCCGGTGTTCGAAACTTCCCAGACAGAAGTTGTTCTGCCTTTGATATCTGTATAAGACTTTTTAATGCTTCCCAGTTCATCTTTAAAGGTGGTTGCAAACATCTGTCTTCCCTGTACATCATCAGCAAAGCCATATTCTATGGTTGAGAACAGGTTTTCTCCCGGTAGTTTTGTATACACTACTCTGTCCAATACATCATACTGATTAATTGTTGGCTCAGTAGTGTCCACAGAAGCATTGTACAAGGTGTTTCCACTTCCTAGGTTTTCTGTTGTAGGATAGTATGTTTTTAACGCTCTTCCGAAAGCGTCTGATTCTACTTTTCCGACAATAATATATTTAACTCCATCATTATAAATATCACCCGTTTTTTTCACCTGAATGGCTTCACCAAAACCATCCGCAATGGTGATGGTATTGATGGTGCTTGTTCCTTGATATTCTGGATCATAATGCTTGGTTACTGCGTAAGATTGCGCATTGGTAGCATTAAGCGGAGCATTGGTAATAGGGTTGTATTCAAACTTTATTGTCCAAGGTATGTTGTTGAACATTTCATACGGTCCTGTAATTTCGGTAGTTCTTGCTTTTGCATCATACACATATTTCATTGGCTGCAAATTCATGTCTTCCGTAAGCGTAGGTACACCGAAACGGAAATCGTACTGCGTTTTGCTGGTGTATCCAAATGCGTCCTGAACTTTTACAGGATAGGTCTTCACATTGTCATCATAGGTATACTGATGGAAGAATCTCTGGTTTACGCTGTTTGTAGGCCCTGTAGATTTCGTAATGTTTCCGTACACATCATATTCAAAATCATATACAGAGTAATCTAAACCTTGATTCTTGATGACAATTTTATTCAGATCTCCTGTTAAAGAATTGTATTCTGCTCTTTTTTCTCTAACAACACCTGTTGCTGTATTTTTTACTGTTTTAGGAGCAATAACATATTTCCCAGGAGCAACTTCTTCGTAAGTAACTTGAGAAGATACTATTTCTGTATTTCCAATCTGTGTATCGCCATAATCTGTTACTTTAACAGCGTTCCCCCATTCATCATATTCTGTAATACTGCTCGAGGTGTATTTAGTAGCTGTTGCTAGTCCTTCATAAAATTTAGAATCTGTATTCTTAAGCGCAACAAAGCAAGCATAATCCGTATGATTCTTTTCAGATTCTTTTTCCAGATTTAATAGGGTGTTTAATGTATTTGGACTATGAATTTTTCTCAGTTCATAAGTATTATTTTTTTCAGTCCAAATTTTCCCAGAAGCATCTAATAATTTTTCATTAAGCAATGCTCCTTTTAAATAGTAGTTTTTATTATTGAACGTTTGCTCTGTTTTTCTGTAAATTACGTTTGAGGAAGCTCCTCCTTGTTTTGTGTCAATCTGATTAACCGTAACTTTTTCAAAACCATAGAAAGTACGTTCTCGTCTGCTGTGATAAGGATTTGCATACTGAATGGTAACTTTTGAAACATCAGGGCTGAATGCATTATCTCCGGTAAATCCATCATTGGTCGTTACTGTTTTTAATACATATTTGCTTTGTGGCATATCGTACGTATTCCCAACTCTCTCATATTCCACTTCCCAGCTTCCTCCGGATGGAGTGGTTACTTTGCGAAGGAGGTTGGTTGTACCGATTTGGTTAAGTTGTACCGTGACAGAGTTTGTATCGTCCGATGTTACAAAATCTGGATAGCCGTCTCCGTTTACATCTTTAAAAGTAGAATTTGATTTTGTTGCTGAAAAACCTTTTGAAACTCCTGCAGTAATATTCAATTTTAGTCCTGTTGTAAAAGCAGGAGCAAAAGGAATTGGTATTAAAACTGTTCCAGCCACATTTCCTCCGACATTAACAGATTTATCTTTATGCAAATCTGTTGCGCTTAAAGCAGATACATTAGGTAATGATGCTAAAGAAATTCCGTTTCCTGTGTTCAAATAAATAGTTGGTAAAGAACCACTATAAATAATTTTGTCAGGTAAACCGTCTCCGTTGATATCAATTAATTCTTTGGATGTCGTACTTGTAGTGGATGAATAACTCAAACCAAAATCAAAACTACCCCTGAATAGAGAAATCCCTGCTCCTAGCCCTGCCCCAGTACTCTCTCCTTCGGAAACAAAATTATTGCCCCAAGAATCATTTCCTGCGAATTGCTTTCCTATATTTAGCTGAAAATTTCCATCACTATATTTGTCTGGTAATCCATCTCCATTAATGTCTAAAAATGTTTGCTTTGTAAATTCTGTAGACTGTTCAATATTTCCACTGATCGATAGTTTCGTAGCTGCTTTTCTACTTTCGCTTTCGCTATTAACAAGACTTTCATTGAATGCATTTTTATCTTTATTTCCACTTTTTGGCTGTATAAACGCCATTCTTGTTGAGTTTCCATGAACGAAAGAAAAACCAGAACTTAAACCAGAGTTAGAGGCTCTGGACAATGATTGACTTCCCACATTTAATGGATCTGTATTAGATAAAAATCCTAATGGGAAAGTTGTTTTAATGTTTGTCTTATTAAAATCGTCAGGAAATCCATCTCCATTGTAATCTAAAACATTACGTATGGATTTTCCTTCGGAAAAGATAGTTCCCGATGCATTTACGCTTGCATTTCCACCACTTACTCCACCTGCTACACTTACACTTTGATTCCTTAAAATAATAGAAGGAGCTGAAAGTTGTGAGCCTATGGTCTGACTTAAAGAATAATTATTGAAGTTACTATCTATATTATGAACTCCTGCTCTAGATGCAATTATTAAATTTTGATTAATGTATATTGATGGATCTACATCTGACCATCTTCCTTTATCCACATTATTTATATTGGACGTTAAGGTCAGAAAATAGTTCTTTGATAAAGAAGCATTATTATCATTTATAGTTACATTTCCATTATTGTCAATAGTCGGATTATTAACCGTTGGATTGGTTCCTGGATCTTGCGAGTATACTTGGCTTAATGCTAATCTTGTCTCGTCTACTTTCATTTCTGTAACACTACCTCCATTAGCATAGTTTCCTGCAAGTGTATAATTTTCTGTAATGTTACTACCATTGGCCTGATTATTACCATTTAGAACAAATCCGCCCCAACCTCTGTATAATAATCCAAATCTATTATCATATTGATTGGAAGCTAATGCTATCGATGGATTTTCAGGTGTAAATATTGGTCTATGAGCAACAATAGGATTAGACGTAATAATTGTTTGGCTTGTTCCAACATTATTAATACTGATTCTTGCTCTTCCCCCATTAAAAACATTCAGTTCATATGAGTACGTTCCTTGAGCTATTGGTGTTGAAACTAAAGAACTCTGAGAAGAATCTGCAAATAAATTAGCAACAATATTTCCTTGATCATCATATACAGTCAATTCTGCAGTAAAAGCACTATTGGGATCTGGAGACGAAAAGGCCATAACATTAAGTGTCAGCGTATTATTGGCCAAAGGGGAACCTACATATATAGATCCTGTTTTATTAACTAAAGTCTGAATGGTAGATGTTCCTGGGTTATCTATGTAATTCCCTATATAACTTGCTAGTGTAGTACTAAGATTAGGTAATGCTGCGGCAAAATCTTTTTTAGAGTTAATGGTATGTTCAATATAAATTATTTTTCCTACATCAACCTGTTTCACTTCATAAGGGGATGTATAGATGGTACTATTAACATAACTGTTTCCTACTTTTTTTCTAACAACAACGGTTTTTGAAAGTAATTTATTTACAAATTTTAAAGATGATGTTATGCTTCCCTCATAATTAAAACTACTTGTAGGAAAATTATTAATTTTAGCATACAATTTCTTTCCTACATCTGTAGATTGTATTGTATAAAAGTATTGATCTCCTCTATCGTTATACATTGTGTACTCTACCTGTACATAATACTTATCACCGGTCTGACTTTCAGTAAATTCAGGAATTACTTTAAATCGTGTCCAGTCAATTTGTGTATCAGTCAAAACTCTTACAGACACCTTATCATTTGGATTCAACTGAATAGGAGATGAATTAATGTTTCCATTATATATACCCTCTGAAGCAATATTATACTCAGGCTGATCAATATCATTAATTGTCCAAATTACCTTTGCATTATCGGATAATGGAACACTTTTATTAAGTGAAATGTTTAATGTTCCTGCATTTCCTGCGTAAAATACGCTATTGTTAGAACTTACGAAATCTTCTTGAGCTCTATATACAGATAAGTTTCTATTATCACTGTCCACGGCTGGATTATTGAGAACAGAGTAGGTAATCTCTGGATTCCAACTGACCTGATCTAAAGTGCCATCATATTTTGAAGATATTCTAAAGTATAATTTCTCTCCTTTGGCTATATTTATTACTTGATCTGCAAAAGAATGAGAAGTGTAATCTCCAGCGTTAATATTCTGTACTATTGGATCATTATTTTTATACTGGAAAGAAACAGCAACCCCATCTGCATTACCACAATCTTCATCTGGACTACAAGACAGCTGATTTAAACTAAATGTATTTTTTACTGTAACAATACCCGTATTTGGAGCTACCCATATTCTTACAATATCATGCAACGGATTTTGCTCTAACATTTTCTTCTTATCTGCCTTATCTTCATTATCAAACAATGAAGAAGCCGTTTGTACATTAGAAGCTGTAATGTTTATAGGATAAGGAGTTTCGGTACTATCTAAATTAAATGTTGGAACAAATTTTTGAATTATCGAATCATAAACCAATCTGTTAAAATATACTTTGCCATCTTTTACAAAATCTACCAACCCGTCACTATTAAAATCCATAAAATATGACGTAGTAGTAGATGTACTGTTAGAATAA
This sequence comes from Chryseobacterium sp. MMO-72, assembly GCF_037146035.1. Classification (NCBI taxonomy): domain Bacteria; kingdom Pseudomonadati; phylum Bacteroidota; class Flavobacteriia; order Flavobacteriales; family Weeksellaceae; genus Chryseobacterium; species Chryseobacterium sp. MMO-72. The sequence goes on along the minus strand of NZ_JBBCWG010000001.1, from coordinate 136,312 downwards.
TCGAATCCAATACTTCCTCCTCCAAAGTTCCCATTAATACCTACACCCCATGCAGAACTTTTAGATTTTCCAACTTCTGTTAAGCCTGCAACTTTTACTATTGAATCAAATTTTTGAGTCCCTGTGCTTGTTAATGAAATATTTTTAGAATAATATATTATTCCATTATTCAAATACACCCTATCTGGCAAATTATCCCCATCAATATCTAAAACGCTTATTTTACTATCTGACAATGAATTAGACACCGATCCATGCGCTCCAAAAGTCCCTTGTCTAAATGAAAATAATCCCTGATCTCCCACTGGGTTTCCTGCCATATTGTAAAAGCCAATATTTACCCCAAAGCTATATCCTGTAGATTTTGAATAATTTCCAGATAACATAGAATAGCCCTGAATGAAATCTCCAGAAGATAATAGCCCTGAAAAACTCGCATTATCTGGTGCTATCCATGGTTGTGGAGATCCAAATAATGTTGCAGGAGCCTTATCATATTCAATTTTATTGGTATAGAATATCACATCTGAAGCATCTTTTTCTGTGATACTCTCTAATAAAGATTTTTTGAAAGACGAGTCGTCATTTCGATAGGTAAATCCATAACTTCTAATCTTCTCACTTCCGTATTTTACTTCTATTGAAGAAAGTCTTTTGGATTCTATCTGCAAAAATCCTAAGCGTCCATTTATTTGTACATCTTCCCTTCCAGAAACTGTATTAAAAGTCACCTTATAGTTTTTGGGAGGATTTTGCATATCATGTAACGTATAGTTAATTTCTGAAATATGCAGTTCTTGTCCTCCATTTCCAGGATTCCCTCCGTAAATAGATTTATCATACGTGTACACTACATAATTTCCATTGGTATCTATGGTTTTATACAATGCCCAATGTCCTATGTTGCCGCTAGTATCTTTTAAATAATATTGTTCTGGATTATTGGCTGTTCCATCATTTCCAAAAATGCTTCTCGTTCCATCTTTAGATATAACCTCCCACCAATATTCTTTAGGAGAACTTCTATGACGGATAATCTTGCTGTATCCTCCCTCTATTCTTGGATAAAACTTAGTATAATCTTGTACAACGCCATTTTCTATTTCAAAAATACTATTCCTGTTTTTTTTAAAACCTTCTGCTCTATTCGGAAGAACATAAGTATTTGTTGCCACATCTTTAAAGGTAAGCTGTTCTCCTCCTAAAGTATAAATTTCTGATTCAAAAGTAGGATCATAAGTAGGAACTCCCCATCGTGTATCAATGGAAATCGATGGAATAGAAAGATCCCAACCTAATCCTAACCAGCCATTTCCGCCTTCGCTGCTGTAATTCACTGAAAGTGAAGGCTGCATTCCGCCTCTTCCTGCTGGTAATTTAATTGGAAAACTTGTATTAACAGTTCCCATATTGTTCGCGGTAGGTGGCGCAATAGAAACTATTCCTTCTGTTGGATTAGCAGCTTTAATGTCTTTTATGGAGTTAGGAGCATAGCTTCCTGTTTCCGGAGATTCGGGAACTTTAATGATCCCGTTTACCATATCCGTAAAATGGGTTGTTTTAGATACAATAACATTGCTACTTTTGTGAAGAGAATCTCTTTCGGCTTTCTCTAAAGGAATCCATTTTTTCTGAGTAAGATCAAAATAAAAGGTTTTGATATCCTGTTCGGTATATCCTGCCGGTATTTTAGATTTATCATATCCAATGGATACTTTTGCCGGCACCGAAAAATTCTCTCCATGAGGTAAAAATCTATATCCGAAATGATCTGCCGTTACATTTACCATTTCAGGAGTAAGAGCAGGCATATCAATATCTCTGAGAGCAGTAATGGAATATACTGCAGTATTTTTCACAGAACTTCCTTCTATTTTTAAGGTAGCTGAATTTAAACTTAATTCTTCTGCCTGGCTTTGAGCATTTATATATTTAGAGTTGGTTTGACCCAAATATGAATTTGCAAATTCTGAAGGAGCACTCTTTTTATCCGAAGCAACTATACGAAGATTTCTGATTTTGTAGCTGTAATCGGAAGAGTTAGGAATTGTAAATACAATAATATTTTTGCCTTCTTTAACAGCAGTTGCTTTTACCGGCTCTGTTTGGTGCGTCCAAACTGTTGTTTTTTCTACGTTTTGACCTCCTACAGCCAATTCATCATTGATAACTTTGCTTACCTGCTTATAATCTTTTAATCCATAAAGATCATATTCCAAGCTATATTGTTTATCAGATCTGATTTTTTCATTTACTGTAACATTAAATATGTTATCATATATCTGATCTATCGGATGTTCGGAATCTTTTCCTATAATTCCTTCTTTTATATCAGAAATATACAACCCTGATATCGGCTGATTAATAAAAGCTTTTTGTCCGCTAATCAACTTTTTATTTCCATTTCCTGATCGATTAAGGATATCTTCAGAATCAATATTTTTCTCATTTGGATAAGAAATAGTATTTTCTAAAGTCTTATCGGTTTCTGAAGTTTTTTCAGTATTCTTCAAAAAGCTGCCGTCATTTTGAACAACAGTTGAATAATGAAAATCTGCACCCGGTAAAGTTTCTTTGGGCTTATTTAAGTACGCTGTATTTGCGTAAGCATGAAGCTGTGTCCATGAAGTAAGAAAAACCAGAACTTTTACAATTTTAGGATTTTCTCTTAATCTACTTAATATCGAATTTCTCATTTGTGTATATGCTTTTCTACTACAAAATGATTACCTGTAAACTGTTGAAAGAATTTCAGGCAATTAGTTTTTGTTTAATTCCTTTTTTATCTATAAGAGATTGTTTATTAGCGGCTAATTGGTGACGATGAGCTTAAATACTTTTAATTCAGAAGTCGTTTTCACAACAATTACATAAGCTCCCTCTACTAAAAGCGTATCTTTAATTTCATAATAGTCTTTTCCATTATCCTGTATGGTCTTTACAAGCCTTCCCGAAGCATCATAGATTTTGATATCTACATTCTCTTTTATATCTGATATAATTCTTATGGTAAACACCTGACCTTTAGGCACTGGATTTGGGTATAATACAATTCCGTTTTCTCTTTTACGAGTTACTTTTACTGTATCTTTTTTTGTACAGCCATCTGGTGTATTCACTGTTACCGTATAAACTCCAGGTTCATACACTGTAATATTAGCGGAAGAGCTGCTAAATCCATTATCTGATGTCCATTGATAAGTAGCATTCGGATTCGAGATCTGGGTACTTGCGTCGAAATGAGCAGATCCTCCGGAACTTATTATCACATCAGGTCCTAAATCTAAATTGATCGAGTTAAAATCATTGACTGTAAAATCTTCATTAATTATATTCCCATCCGCATCCGTAATGATAAGATGATAGTTTCCGATTACCAAGTCGGGGAAAGATAACTGGGATGTAGAAACATTAAAATTCTGATTAATACCGTTACCCGTTAATTGAATATGGTAAGGAGCTTTACCTCCTTTAATATTTATATTTAATGTTCCCTTCCTCTGTGTACAAGTAGGCTGCTGAAGTTCATTAATTGATAATATTTTATTTCCTAAAGCAAAAGTGAAAACATCTGTTCCTGATAAATCCTGATCAAAGGTGATATTATTAAAATGAACATTTTGATCTGCATCTACATAATCCATAGGAAATACTTCTACGTTGACAGAATTAAAATTTCCCTGTCCGGTTTTATCAATAAATAACCATAACTTTTTATCTGCAGGTATAGTAAGTATATTTTTAACAGAAAAAACCACTTCAGTCGGAATGGTCTGAGAAGTCTCTGTAGAAAATCTGGTTTTCCATTTTCTTTTAAACAACTGATATCCGGAAGTAGGAGTATCTAACAATAATTGCTCTTTATTATCTCCCCATATAAGAAAACTTTGATCGGGAAAATCTGCATCATTGCTATTGTTGTCTAAAGCTAATTTTTTAGCTGCAATAATAAGCCGCTTATTTTCTGAAGAACTCGTTGCCTGTTTCTGATATAAACCTGAATACTTATCTCTGGCAATTCCTGCTATGTTTGCAGAGTAATTAGTAAAGTCATCCTGCTTCCATATCTTTTTACTTTTTGAACTATAATATTCAGTATAAGGCATTGTAACTGCATATTTTACAGCCAGATAAGAATTTACACGGTTTCTTTCATTTTGAGTAAGAATTTTACGGTATATGAAAAATTCCGGAAGTTTACCTTTAAAATTTTGCCAGCCGGTACTTCTTATATCTTTTCCTACGTACATAGAAGATATTCCCGTCGTACCTATAACAGAATGAATCTTTTCTGAGGGAATTCCGAATCTTGTATACATACTGAATGAAGGAAGATCATCAATATTACTGGTATTGATATAGCTAATCTGTTCATTGTTATATCGGAAAATATTTTTTGTGCTGAAATATATTTCCTTCTCGTAAGACTTTTCTGAAGAAAACATAGCTGTTTCCGTGGATGTATTTTGATTTTGATACGCTGTAAAGAAAGTAGTCTTATCCATAGTCTCCATCAAATATGGAAATTTCAGATAATCATCCACCCCGTCAAAATCCAAACTTTCATTATAATTAAATAATGTATAATTAGGTTGGTTCTGAGTAGATATCGCTTTAATTTCATTCTGATTCCCACTATAATCCTGATAAGTTAATGCAGGAGTTTGTGCAGAATTAGCTTTAAACCAAACACTCACTCCCGAAACACCGCCAGGAGACTGGGCAAAACACATATCCAGCAAAAGGATATGAAAAAAGAAAAGTATTTTTTTCATCATAAGTGTTTATCTCAAATTTTGAAAATTTGTAATCGCTGAGAATCGTCTAAAATATTTTTATCGCGCTAAATAACGGCACATTCGATTCTCAAAGATTTATTTTTTAATAAGCTTTTTAGTTTCTTTAAAGTCACTACATTCTAAACTAACCGTATAAATTCCAGAAGGATAATCACTCACATCAATTGTTCGTAAATATTCGCCTTTTGGAAATGCTTCACTACTTTGGTTATTCAGAATAATTTTTCCGGAAGCATCATATACGGATATTTTTACTGCTGATGAGTTTTCTAATCTGAATTTTATATGAGCTTCATCTTTTGTAGGATTCGGAAAGATTGCAAAATTACTTTCGCTTTTTATAGTTTCAGGAAGAACATTCTGATCCGAAACTCTTTTTTGTGCAACATATCTGAATGCTGAAATCATATCAAAACAAGGAGTAATGAGTGCATGAAAGCCTGAAGCATTTTCTGCATGAAAACCAACTTTCAATGTAATATCTTTTGAAGCCAGATATTCAACATTTTGTACAGGAGCAATAATTTTATTACTTGCTACGATCTGCTTTGCCCAGATAGTTTGTGGAGTTGTAATGTCATCAATCGGACTTGTAAGTATTTTTAAATCTTCTTTATAACAAAAATCTACATTAGAAACAACAATAGAAAAATTCTGAACACCATTTGGAAGTAATGGTGTTGTGTTTGTTTTTGGGGACACAATAATTTTGTAAGTGTCCTTAGTAGGATTTTTAATATCTACTCTCTCAATTGTATCTACATTATTCGTGGAATTTTTAGTCGCTGCTGCCGTAACATTATTCATTCCTCCTAATTTCCAAGGGTAATAAACAGTCTCTGTACCATTTGAATTTACTTTAACAATTTTAAGATCAAGATCATTAACTAAATTAGGGGTAGAAAGATCTACAGTATTGCTCACAAGATTTCCTTGAGGATCAGTCCATGATATCGTGGCGGATAAAGGCTGGCTAACATCCAAAGGAACTACATACAAAGTATATTTATTTCCCTGATTAAGAGAAATCTCTTTGATTAATGTAGATTTTTTATAATCCCCAATAATTCCTTCAATATTATCATGTATAGCAGCAACTGCTCTTTTCGCATCTGCCATTCCCCATCCGTAAATATAATCTGGCCCTTCCGTTCCCTTATCATTAGCTGTATGAGCCAACAAAGCACGAACTGTAGAAGATTGCATATAGCTTTGAGAAGGACTCACAGATTTATAATATTGCTGTAATAATGTTATAATACCAGAAACTACAGCAGTCGCTGATGAAGTTCCTTTATAAGTTCCGTATGCGGAGTCATAAGTCTCAATAGATGAATATATAGTCTCTCCAGGTGCGCACAGGTCCGGCTTTATTCTTCCGTCGTCAGTTGGACCATAACTGCTGAATGAAGAAATATCAAAATCTTCATCAGAATTCATATTAAGATTTTTTTTAGCAGAAGCCACAACCAAAACATTTTTAGCAATTCCCGCTCCTTCAAGTAAATCATATCCTCCCTTCGCAGTTACCTGAGGAACAAGAGCAGGATCTATTTCTCTGGAATTTCCCGCAGCCTTAACAATTTGTAAATATGGTTTTAAATACATCAGGTTATCCCAGTTCTGTGCTGTAGAATTATATTTTCCAAACTGATAGGTTTGAAGATATAAAGGATCGAAACCATAACTATTATTGGCAACTAAAATACCCGTTGGATTATTTGGGGAATAAGCTTCATTAAGCATTTCAGATACATCATTTACCCAATCATATGCATGAAGTTTAGCATTAAATGCAATTCCTCTTGCATTTGCGTCTCCATTACTTCCAACCATTGTTCCTGCAATGTTCGTACTGTGCCTTGTTATAGTCTGATTTTGAGAAGAATCATAAGTAATCTTTCCGGAAAGCAATTCATGAGTAACTCTTGGCTTTGAATAATCCCACTGTCCTATTATCATATTTTGTCCTGAAATGTCTAATCCGGCAGTTCCTCCAGCATATAATGTATTAGCTTTTGTCATTTGTGCCGCTCCGGCATTCAATGTCGTATAGTATAATGGTCTGCCATTTTCATCAGAACCAACTAATTGCTTATTATTTCCATCTTTTTCAATAAATTCCGGAAATCCTAAAGATTTTAAACGCTCTACTTCCTGTTTCTGTTTATTCTCTTTATTTATAATCTGTAACTGGAAATTCTTTTGATCTTCTATTAATCGATTATTGGCATCTTGCTTTTCTTGTGAAAATACCGACATGAAAAAGAATACAGAAATTCCCAAAACTGACTTTTGGTATATTTTATACATCGGAAAATATTTTTAGGATTATTTCTACTTTGCCTTTTCTAATTTTTCTAATCTTTCATTCAAAGATTTAAGAATATCTGCCTGACTTTTGATTAAGTTCTCTTGTTCTTTATTTTTCTTATTCAGATCAATGGAATATAAAGTTAGTTCTTCAATTTTTTCAAGAAGCTTATTGGTTGTTATTCCTAGTTCTAATCCATTCTCAATAATTTCTTTTGAGGATGAAAAATTAGGCAAATGGTGATATTTTTTGGTAAACTCTTCTACTTCATCTAAAGATAACAATTTATAATCATTCTTTAAATCAGAAGCCCCGTTATAATACTTTTGAAAAACATAATCTGCAGGTACCTGCAAATCGATTTTCACTTCCTCTGCATGAATTTTTCCTTTTACTGTAAGTTTTGAATCTGGATTTACCGAGCCTATCCCTACATTTCCGTTGTTGGCAATTCTTAATCTTTCAGTCCACCAATTGTTATTTGCAACATTACTCATATTAAAAAATTGAAATCCATCTTTTGAACTTTGCATCATGGTATGAACATTATTCTGTACATCGCCCATCTGGATCGCTGCAGCTTGACCAATATCACTCGTAGAATTCTGACGATATATTTCTAAATCGTTACCTATATAAGAACTTGTATTTCCTTCAATCTTAACTCCTAAATTATCCGCATTATGAATTGTCAATTTTCCAGCTGGTGATGTTGTTCCTATTCCTACATTACCCGACTGTGCCTTAACTACAAAAGCTCCACTAGTAGAGTTAGGCTCTATTACTACATCTCCATTTCCTCCCCGGATAATTGTTTTACTATGATACTGTCCTCCAAGATTACCAAAAGATAATATATTACCGGAACTTTCTGAATAGCTAATAACAGGAACGTTGTATCCGTTAGAATTTAGTTTAATATAATAAGAGCCATCATTACCATTATTGTATCTTTCGTTAGCAGTAACAGAACCATTAACATCTAATTTTTGGGTTGGGTTATCAGTCCCTACTCCTACACTTCCATTAAGTGTTATTCTTACCTTTTCAGAATTGTTTGTTCTAAATATTAAAGGCTGAGCATCTATAGTACCTAAGAAATTTGTAGATGGATTTGTTCCGTTGTTACCTGTCGTATTCCAGATTTGTGCTGAAGAGAATACAGCGATCAGAGAACTTATCGTGAGTAATATTTTTTTCATTCCTGTATTTTTTTTCGCAAATATATATATTTTTTTCACTCAAAAAAATTTGTATAAATTAACATCAAATGGTAATAAAATTTATTAGAATCACATATTTAAATACTTAAATCAAATTTTAAATCATAACCCTAATTTATTTACATTTTATCATTCGTAATTAATTATTATCCTTAATAATTTTTATTATTTTTTTATTATAAACCCGTGATAAGTAATAAAGAATAAGCATTTTGATTTTAATAGTAAAATCCACATTCTTTATTATCCAATATTTTACGATTTTTCTATCTCTTAAATGAAAAGGGTTAAAAAACGTATTCATAAAATCTTATCATTAATTATTCCCACAGTTTTGTATTTTTTACCATTTTACTTAGTTATTTTAAATCTGTAAGTAATAAATACGGTATTGTATTATAATAATTTTACAAATTCATAATTTTCTAAATTCATTAATTTACAATAACATATTTTAAAACATATGTATCAACCTTATTTACAACTATTACAGCATTTGTTCGCAAGAAAAATGAAATTATAAAACAATCCATAGACAGGAAAGTGAAACCTGAAATTCAGATTTTTGAAGACCGAGATACCCGAAAACAACTCCTGATAACAAGCCTACATTTACTTTTCGAAAGCATGGAAAATGGACAAAAAATCGGATTACACAGGCAGAACTCCTGTTTAGAGAATATCCTGACTTAGAAAAAATCTACCATTTATCGGATGGTTTAAGGAAGATATACAATCATAACATCTCCAGATCAGTTGTGATGCTATAGCTTGACTATTGGTTTAGAATATTGAAGAGTCAGGTTTTAAATCATTATCGACGCTCAAAAATACCATTATAAATCATTACAACGATATTCTCAATTATTTTGAAGCAAGAAGCACCAATGCCGCTACGGAATCTTTTAATGTGAAAATAAAAAATTTCAGATTACATCTGAGAGGTGTAAAAGACAAAGCGTTCTTCTTATTCAGATTAACTAAACTTTTTGCATAGCCCCCAACTTTTGCGCTTGATCCAGAAAATCTCAGGAATAAACTTTTAATTTAATTTGTTGAAATTAAAATCTGTTGTAAAATAAAAAAGTACACTTTTGAAAAGTGTACTTTTATTGGGTGAATGATGGGTCTCGAACCCACGACCTTCGGAACCACAATCCGACGCTCTAACCAACTGAGCTACAATCACCGTTTTGTGAGTGCAAATATAGGAAAGATTTTTTAATTACCAAACAATTCCATCAAAATTTTTCAATGCAATTAGCTTCTCAGACGTAAATCCCTCAGCATAAGTCACTCCCGATAATCTTCCTAAATCCATCGCTCGGTAAGTTAAGCTGTCCAAAAAGTTTTTTGAAGTAATCGGAGTTTCCGGCTCTTTAGAATCCGGATCATAAAACTGAGTCTTAAAAGCCTTACAAGCTTCAATTTTCGCATCCAGAAATTCTGAAATATCAATAACGAATTCAGGTTCCACATTTTTCCATTGCATATAGTTAAAAATATGTTTTGGCCTCCATGCTTCCTGATTTTCGCCTTCCAAAACTGTTTCGATTTTTCTTAAACCGGCTAAAAAGCACGCATCCGACACTAATTTCGATCCTTTTGCATGATCGGGATGTCTGTCATCAGTTGTATTAGAAAAGACGATTTCCGGTCTGTATTTGCGAACCATTTTTATAATCCTCATCTGATACTCCTCGTTATTTTCCAAAAACCCATCTTTCATATTTAAATTTTCTCTGATAGAAACACCGAGAATTTTTGCAGCATCTAATGCTTCATTTTTTCTGGTTTCCTCAGTTCCTCTCGTTCCGAGTTCTCCTCTCGTAAGATCAACAATAACGCAGGTTTTTCCTTCTGAAACCATTTTGGCTATCGTTCCTCCACATCCCAATTCTACATCATCAGGATGTGCACCAAAAGCTAGTATATCTGTTTTCATACTATCAAAGATAGGGCTAAATTAAAAACTTCCCAAACATTAAGAATGGGAAGTTTCATTATTTATAATTGTATTAAATTATTTATTAAGTTCTGCATTTAATTTTACTGCATCCTGATAAGTTGGATCCAACTGTACAGATTTTGCAACATAATCTTTTGCTTTTGTCAAGTCTGAATCTTTAGACATGTATGCTACAGCAAAATAAGCATAAGCAAGGGTTTGCTTGTTGGCATCCTGTTCTGTAGGTTTCACAGTGCTAATGAATTTTTCGTATGCCATTTTCGCAGCATCACTATTTCCGGCTTGCTGGTAAGAATATCCTAAACTGTAATAACCAGGTGCCCAATCAGGTAATAAAGCATTCATTTTTTGCCATGTCGCGATTGCACCGTTCCAGTTTTTTGCATCCTGATAAGCTGTTGCCAACTTAAATAGAGAGTCTGAATCCTGAGCATTCGCTGCAACTTTCTGCTTCAATCCTTCGATTGTAGGGTTTGTAGGTCCTGCATCAATATCAGCCTGAGAAGCGCCTCCTCCTGCTATTTTTACCAATTCCATATCCCACTTTAATGTTTCATCTTTCGCTGCTTTTGCGATAGCTATTTTTTGTTGTGCTTCAGATGTTAAAGCGGCTTTCTTAGCGGTATCTTTTTCAGTTTTTGCTAAACCTGCTGCGATAAGCCCTTGCAGCCCCTGATCTGCAGGTTGTACTCTTGATTTATCAGCCTGAGAAACAAAATTATCCATATTCTGTTTTGCTTCTGCATATTTTCCGTCAGCATATAATTGATACGCTCTTAATTTAAATTTAATAGGATCATTGATCTTATCAAAAATCTTATCTAAAACCTGCTTGGAATTTGCATAGTCTTCATTAGTAAAATAAAGCTTTGCAATTTCTAATTGAGTATATGGGTCTTCATCAGCGTATTTTGTATAGTTGATAAGATCCTGAGTTGCTTTTGCGTTTTGCTGATATCTGATATCGTAAGCAGCAAGAGCTTTATAAGCAGGAGCATAAGAAGGATCTGTCGCGATTGCTTTATCTATGCTTGTTTTAGCTTGCTGCCATTGTTGCGCAGCCATCCATAAAGTACCAATTCTTGTATAAACCGACGCTTTATTTTTAGCCAGAGGAAGGGCTTTGTCATAAGCAGACATTGCATCTCCGGGCATTCTTTTTAGTCTGTAAGCATCTCCTAAAGTATAATAGTAATGAGCCGGAACTCCTTTTTTCTCAGCTCTTTCAATCGCTTTATTCAAATACTGAATTGCAAGATCAGGAGAGTTATTTTTTTCAAATAAAGTCAATGCTTCTGCCGCTCTGAAAAGAACTTCTGCATCTTTCTCTTTTGAATCTGTTACAATTTTCTGAATTTCAGCAATAGCATTTTTATCTCCTTTTCCAAGTTTTACAGTTGCTAAACCTAATTTATTTAAGTAACTTTTACTGTCTGCCGCAAGACCTTTGTTAAAATTCTCGGTTGCAGCCACATAATCAGGTTCTCCCTGCTTCAGATACGTATTCCCTAAATAGAAATAGTTTTCTGCAGTAGGTGCTGAAGCGATCATGTTCGTAAAATTAGTTTTTGCCTGAGCATATTTATCGCTATCGATACTGTTGATACCATCCTGTACAGTTTGTGCAACGGCAAAGTTGGTAAAAAACATTACAGCTGCTCCAAAAGCAAGCTTCTTTACATTCATATTCATTATATCTTTCATTTTATATTTTCTAATCAAAATTCAATTTAATTAATACACAATTTTCAGACCAAAATAATACATTTATTTTGGTTAAAGGATTAATTTAATACTTTTTAACGCATCTGAACTTCTCGTCTGTAAAGATTATAAGGTTGCAAGCCTTCTTTCTGAACAATCATCTGTCCAAGTTGTGTGCACGAATACCTTATAAAGCCATTGGCAAGATTGAAGTTTCCTTCGTTTGTTAAAAAATATAGGACTCTTGTAAATGGATAATTCATTTTACGGAGGTTTTCAAAATCTGTATTGTAAAGTTTTCCCTTGTCTTCAACAGGAAGAATTTTCACCATACTTCTCAGCTGTTCAGATTCCTTATCATAAGGACGGCTGAAAGTATTAAGACCGATAACCCCTATTTTATCAGGATATTTATTGAGTTCTTCAATAATATTCTTGCTTCCCGGAATGACTGAAAATTTTAAATCTTTTGGGAGTTTTTTAAGCTTTTGCGCAACAAAATTCAGATTGCTGGAATTTGCTCCGTCAAAAATAAATTCTTTATCGTCAGACTGTAATCCTTTCTGAATCTCATCAATTGTAATCTTTTCTTTGGGAGAATCTTTGGGAACAACAAAAATAACAGCATCTGCTGCAAATTTTGCGGGCAGAAATTTCAGTTCAATCTGTTTTTCATATTCTTTAATCTCTTCAGGAGTAAGATCTCTCGACATTACAGCGATTCTTACTTTATTGTTAAGTAAATCAATAAATCCGAGATCTTCTTTTTTGGTAGTTACTTTTATTTTTGTTTCAGGATAATTGATCATATAGCCTTCTGCTAAAGCCTCTGTTACACTTTTAAAAGATTCATCGGTGAGAATTGTCATTTCACCTTTATGGTATGACGCAGATTTATCTTCTTTTTTACAACTTACTGCTACAATGCTAACGAAAAACAGCATTATAAGTTTAATACTATTCTTCATTTCCTGAATTTTTAATTCTAGTAATTGCTCTGTAAATTCTGAAAATTCCATATAAAATAAGAAGTCCACCTAGCGCGTAGGCAACTCCAGGATCCAAAACTGTGAAGAAAAATTTGTAGAATATCACTACAATTCCCAGAACGATATAAAATAATCCCGTAACCAGAGATAACCAATTGAACATCATGTAACAAAAATACCAAAAAAAATAAAAAGAGAAGCAAATGCTTCTCTTTTTTAATTATTATTTTAAAGATAAATCTTATCCTTCAAAATTCATTGTTAAAGGTAATCTGAATCTGTAACGTACAGACTGACCGTTAATCTTAGCAGGAGTCCATTTATTTTTAATAGACTTAATGGTTCTGATTGCTTCAGCATTAAAATCTGAATTTCCACCACTTGCTTTAACGTCAGTAATACTTCCGTCTCTCTCTACCACAAAGGTAATCTCAGTTTTTACCGTACCTTCATCTCCGTTCATTGCTGAACCATCAAAGTTACTGGATACTTTATTTCTGAAAGCATTAATACCTCCAGGGAATTCAGCAGTCTGCTCAACTTCTGTATAAACCTGTGTATCGCTTACCTGAGGTTTTACTTCAGCGGTAGATGCCTTTGTACCTGTTGATGGCGGCGGTGGCGGCGGAGTGTAAGCCGGAGCTTTTACCCCTTCCTGATTTACCAGACCCGTCGTTGTTTCTAATTGCTTAGAAATTGGTGGCGGTGGTGTTTCAATTTTTGGAGCTTTTACAGGCTCTGGAACCACGTTTTGAATAATTTCAATTTTCTCTTCCTCTTTTGGCGGAGGTGGTGGTGGTGGTTCTTCTTCTTTTGGCTGCTCAATAATTTTATCTTCCTGAAGAACATCTACCAGATCAGCCTTAACTTCCTGTTTAGGCGGAGCAGTAAGTCTCTTAATGGTAAGATAGATAAATGGAGACAAAGCAGCAATAAGGAATAATGCTGTTCCAACGATGAAAGATTTTGTCAGAAGTTTTGGGTACTGATGTCTTAAATCGTATGCACCATATTCCTTGTTTCTATTTTCAAATACAATCTCATCTAAAGTAAGATTCGGATCGTATACATTTTCATTTGCCATAGATTTACAATTTTATGGTTTAAATTACTTAGTAGCCGGAGTTGCAGCTGCAGCTCCAGAATTACCCACTTTTTTATCGTAAATAGCTTTTTCCCAAGGTTTAAGATCAGTAACACCGTACTGCTCGCTTTTTGTAATTGCCATTTCGTCAAGGATATCTACGAAGTTTTTATATACAGCATCGTCAGTTGGCTTAATAATAACCGTAAATTTAGTTTTATCTGCCGCATTTGCTTTTGCCTGCTCAATTACTTTTCTGATTCCTTCTCTATCAAAAGTAGTTTCGTTAAGATTCTGATCTGTTAAAGACGTGTTGTCCTGCTGATGCCAGAAAATCTTATTGTCTTTACCTAATAATAAAGATATAGAGTTAGAAAGTTTAATTTCTGTTGGAGGTGGTTTTTTTGTTTCATCCTTCGGTTTTGCCGGAAGACCCAAATCCATTACATTCGGTTTAGAGAATGTGGTTGTGAACATAAAGAAGGTAATCAATAGAAAACCCAAGTCCACCATCGGAGTCATATCGACTCTGGTACTCTGTTTCTTGGAACGTACCTTGCCGCCTTTGGCGCCCTTTTCCTGTACTTGTACTTCTGCCATTTCTAAATGATATTATTCATTAGGTTTACCTTCTTGTGATGTAATCAACCAAAATTTAAGAAAATCGATATCTCTTAAACCCTCAAATAAGCTTTTAACTTTTGGGTATTCTGTTGTAACGTCTCCTTTAATTGCTAATTTGTAATCAGGATTTACGTTCAAACTTTCTTTTACCCAGTCTACTAACTGCTTATTTGTACTATCCATAGGAATCCCTGTAGGACTCTTGAAATTTTTCTGCTCGTCATCTGGCAAATCAAGATAGCTTTTAAGCTGGTTCATAGGAACCCCAATTGCTTGTACTTTCTGGAATGCAGCTTTTTCGTTATTGTCAAAAGTAATTCCATACTTTCTTCCCATATTGTCTAAAAGCTGTATTCTCTCAGATGCATTTTCTACTGGCTGAAAATAAAATTTTCCGTCCGGAGTAGCGTTGATGGTCATCAAACTTGCATCAGGAAGTAACTTCTCTGATATTGAAGATGGCGGTTTAATCTGCTCCACATCAGGTTTTTTAAACTGAGTGGTCAAGATAAAGAACGTAAGCAGCAGGAACGCAACGTCACACATTGCCGTCATATCCGTCACTACTCCATGTCTTTTTGGTTTGACTCTCGCCATTATTATTAATGATTTTTAATTAAACTTCTTTTTACTTACTGCAAATTCCTTGCTAAAAATTCTTAGTTGAATTCAGCAAAAGACTGTTGGATACTCATTGCGATCTCGTCGATCTTATAAGTTAATCCGTCGATTTTAGAAGTAAAGAAGTTATAAAGGATAATAGCGATTGCTGAAGTACCAATACCTAAAGCTGTGTTAATCAAAGCCTCAGAGATACCAGTAGAAAGTGCAGCAGCATCCGGAGTACCACCTCCTGAACCTAATGCGAAGAACGCCTTGATCATCCCGATTACTGTACCTAAAAGTGCTACTAACGTTGCAACAGTACCTAAAGTAGAAAGGATCATCATGTTTTTCTCAAGCATTGGCATTTCAAGAGTTGTCGCTTCTTCGATTGCTTTGTTAAGCGCTACCATTTTTTGCTCTTTGTTTAAAGTAGTATCGTGAGATAAAGCTTTGTAAGTCGTAAGACCTTCTTTTACAACGTTACCAACAGAACCCTGCTGTCTGTCGCACTCTTCTAAAGCTTCATCAATTTTGTTCTGGTTTAGTAAGCTTCTTACCTGTACAACGAAGTTATCTAGGTTACCTTTTCCTGCTGCTCTTCCTAAAACTAAAGCTCTTTCAATTGAAAAAACAATAACGGTAAGCATGAAAGTAATCAAGATAGGTACAATAACCCCTCCTTTGTAGATAATCCCTAAGAACGATTCCGGGTGAATGTCTTTTCCTTCAACATCAGAGAAAGCAACAGACCCTGCACCTAACTTATCGGCATCCTTAAAGTTACCTGGACTTCCCAAAACGAATAAATAAATACAAATTCCTATTGCAAAGATAATAGGAATAATTACAGCTGGGTTTAAACCTCCCGACTTTCTAGCAATTACTTGCTCATCATTTTTTGAAACATTCATTTCCATATTTAACTAAATTATATTGTTTTAAAATTTTACAAGGTGTAAATTAAAGGCAAAAATAATTAAAATGCAAGAGTCTTAAATAAACATTTGCCATTTTTTTGATAAAGAAATTTTAATACACTTTCGATATTATAATTATTTTCTCTTTTTTTGGTAATATTTTTCAATTTTAGCATTTACGTTAAAAAATCAAAAAATTTAAGCCTTCATTTTTTTTAATTTGCCAATGTTAATTTTTTTTTAAATTACTATATTCACAATTCTGTGAGGAACTACAATGATTTTCGTCGGGGTTTTACCTTCCAGAATCTGCAGCATTTTTTCGTCTTTAAGTACAACTTCCTCTACTTCTTTCGGAGAAAGCTGTGCAGAAAGTGAAATTTTAAACTTCATTCTTCCGTTTACACTTACCGGATACAAAATTTCGTCTTCCACTAAGTAATCCTCGTTCAATACAGGGAATTTTTCAAATTCAATAGAATCCTGATGCCCTAATAAGCTCCAAAGCTCTTCACAGATGTGAGGTGCATACGGAGAAATGATAACGGCTAAAGGTTCTAAAATATTGCGTTTGTTGCATTTTATTTTTTGCAGTTCGTTTACAGCGATCATAAAAGAAGAGACAGACGTATTGAAAGAAAAGTTTTCGATATCATAAACCACCTTCTTTATTAAGGTATGCAAAACTTTGTATTCTGCTTTAGTTGGCTCTTCATCGGAAACCGAGAACGTATCTCCGTCAAAATAAAGATTCCAGAACTTTTTAAGGAAGCCATACACTCCACTCAGACCTTGCGTGTTCCAAGGCTTGGATTGTTCCAACGGACCTAAGAACATTTCATACAATCGTAGACCGTCTGCTCCGTATTCTTCGCAAATATCGTCAGGATTTACCACATTGTATTTTGATTTAGACATTTTTTCCACTTCACGACCTGTGATGTATTTTCCGTCTTCCAAAATAAATTCCGCATCTGCGTAATCCGGTCTCCAGGCTTTAAAGGCTTCAGTATCCAATTCATCAGTTGTTCCTTTTAATAAGGATACATCAACGTGGATTTCAGTTAATGAAACACTGAAAAAATTCAATAATTCTTGATCAATTTCAAAACCAATAATTTCGCAGAATTTTTCTACTATTTTAGTTGTTTCAAAATCAATAAGACTATTTAAGTCATTTTTAATTTTTTTTGAAAGGAATAAGCTCTCAAATTTTTCATTAAACTTCTTAATGTAATTCTCAACTATCTCTTTTTGTTTATTATCGATAGTTAAGTTGTAGTGTTTTAAAAGATTTAAATCTGTAGCAACTAATTTACATCTATAAACAAAAGCACTCATCCCCAAAATCATTCCTTGGTTAATCAATTTTTGGAAAGGCTCATCCTGATTAATATATCCTCTGTCTTTTAAGAACATATTCCAGAAACGGGAATATAATAAATGTCCTGTTGCGTGTTCGCTTCCTCCGATGTACAAATCTACCTGTCCCCAATAATCTGACAATTCTTTTTTAGTGAAGACTTCTTCATTTTTCGGATCCATGTATCTTAAGAAATACCATGAGCTTCCTGCCCAACCCGGCATTGTAGATAATTCTAACGGGAAAACTGTTTTTTCGTCAATTAAATTCGTATCGACTACTTTTTGGTTGGCTTCGTCCCACGCAAACGTTTTTGCATTTCCCAATGGTGGATCGCCATCTTCTGTTGGTAAATATTTTTCAACTTTCGGAAGTTCCAAAGGCAAAGCGGAAGTCGGCAATGTATAAGGCATTCCATCCTTATAATAGATAGGAACCGGTTCTCCCCAATATCTTTGTCTTGAGAAAATCGCATCACGCTGTCTGTAGTTCGTTGTTCCGTGACCAATTCCTTTTTTCTCAATAGCTGAAATAATCAATGCTTTTGCATCGTTATAATTTAATCCATTTAAGAAATCAGAATTTACGCAAACAGAATCTTTAGAATCGAAAGAAGCTTTCTGAACATCTTCTTCCGTTTCCACTACTTTCTTTATTTCTAAATTAAATTTCTTTGCAAATCTGTGATCGCGCTCGTCATGTGCAGGAACTGCCATTACAGCACCTGTTCCGTAACCCATCAAAACATAATCTGAAATATAGATCGGCATTCTTTCTCCACTGAAAGGATTTAAAGCATAACTTCCCGTGAAAGCGCCTGAAACATTTTTCACGTCCGCCATTCTGTCACGTTCCGTTTTCTTGGAAGTTTCTTCAATATAAGAATCTACCTCAACTTTTTGCTCTGCAGTTGTTATGGTTTCCACCAAAGGATTTTCCGGAGCTAAAACCATAAAAGTCGCTCCGAAAATAGTATCCGGTCTTGTTGTAAACACTTCAACGATTTCATCATGTCCTTCCACATTGAATCTCACCTGCGCTCCCTGAGATTTTCCGATCCAGTATTCCTGAGAATCTTTCAAAGGCTGCGGCCAGTCCAGAGTTTTTAATCCCTGTAATAATCTTTCAGAGTACGCAGAAATTCTCATGCTCCACTGCATCATTTTCTTTTGGAAAACCGGGAAACCTCCTCTTTCGGATTTTCCGTCTTTTACTTCATCATTTGCCAGAACGGTTCCCAAAGCAGGACACCAGTTCACGGTGGTTTCGGCTCTGTAAGCCAAACGGTAATTTAATAAGATGTCTTCTTTATCAATTTCCGAAGCTTCTTTCCACTCTTCCGCCGTGAAATTTAATTCATCGTTCTGATTGGCATTTAATCCTTCCGTTCCTTTTTCTTCAAAACGTTTAATTAAATATGAAATAGGTTCCGCTTTATCGGTATCTTTATTATACCATGAATGGAACAGCTCAATAAAAATCCACTGTGTCCATTTATAATAAGAAGCATCGGATGTTCTTACTTCTCTGCTCCAGTCGAAAGAAAAGCCAATTTTTCTAAGCTGCTCTTCGTATCTTGTAATGTTTTGCTCAGTCGTAATCGCAGGATGCTGCCCTGTCTGAATAGCATATTGTTCAGCAGGAAGTCCGAAACTGTCGTAACCAACAGGGTGAAGTACATTGAAACCCTGATGTCTTTTGTATCTCGCGTAAATGTCGGAAGCAATATATCCAAGAGGATGCCCTACATGGAGTCCCGCTCCGGATGGATACGGAAACATATCGAGAACATAAAATTTAGGTTTGTCTGTATTATCGGAAGTTTTATAGGTCTGATTTTCTTCCCAGTACTTCTGCCACTTTTTTTCTATCTGCTGATGATCGTAAAACACTTTTTATAATAGATGTTAGATGTTAGACTTTAGAGATCAGATTTAATTTTCATTATTAATTCCAAAATCAAGATGCACAAAAATAATGATTTTAAAAGAAATGGAAATTTAAATTTGATTAAATAATGCACAAAAAAATCCCATCCGTGGATGAGATTTGTATTTTATATTGATAAATCAGACTATTACTGAGTGACTCTCTTGAATGTATAGGTTTCAGAATGGAATTTTGTAGGATCTGTTTTATCTTCAAACATGATATTTAATGCAGTATCGCTGATGCTGATGATTTTTCCCTGATCCGGCTGAACAATACCCTGATATTTTATCTGAATAGCTTTGCTGTCTTTATCGTAAGTATAAGTGAATGTTCTGTCGAAAGTCGGCGTGCAGGTTCCCGGTGTTGCGCTGTCTCCCATATCCGTTCTTTTCCCTCCATTTCCGGAAGCGAACGTCCATCTTGAAGTTTTCTGGCAAGTTGTGTCAAAAGAAATACCGTCGGAAACAGGAACCTGCCCTGTTGCAACTACAGTTACAACTTTTTTCACCGGCTGCCAAACTCCTACCAACGGAGCCTCGAGTACCGTTTCGTCGTTGTTATTACATCCTGTCGCTACAAATAATGATAAACCTGCAAATAATAATGCTAATTTCTTCATATATCAAATTTTTCAAGCGCTAAAATTATGATTTATTTATATTATTATACAATTTTTTTAAAGAAATATTATTAAAATTTATTATTTTCTGTGTATTGATATTTTAAAACGGATGTTTTTCCCTGATTTGGCAAACATTCATTGTCTTCAATATTATGTTTCTGCGAAAAAAACTATTTTTGTAGCAAACAAATGCAAATGCAAGACATTACGAAAAACAATTTTGATTTTATCCGTGTTCTCCTCGCTTTTATCGTTTTTTTGGGACATCTCGGAGCTTTAAGCGTTTCTCCGGAGCTGAAATTTCTGGAGCACAGTCCTATCGAAGTTGCTGTTTTCGGATTTTTCGTAGTGAGCGGATTTCTTATCGCCAGAAGTTATGAGCGTTCTTCCAGTCTCAAAAGCTACATAAGCAAAAGAATCAGGAGGATTGTTCCCGCTTATTTACTGGTTGTTTTTCTTTGTGCTGTTTTACTAAGTCTTGTAAGCAGTTATTCTTTCAGGGAATATTTTACCAATACGCAGGTTTACAAATATCTTTTCTGGAATTCCATCTTTTTAAATTTTAAAGCACCGTGGCTTCCCGGAGTTTTCGGAAATCAGGCAGTGAACGGAGCACTTTGGACACTAAAGATAGAAATGTGCTATTATTTCGCTGTTCCGCTTATATTTTTACTGTTCGGAAAAAACAATAAATACAGAAACATCAGTTTAATCATTCTTTATTTCCTTTCCCTTGTTTATCTTAATTATTTTGAACATCAGGGAAAAATTTCAATGGCAAAACAGCTTCCGGGAACTCTCTCCTATTTTATACCGGGAATGCTGATCTATTTTAATTTCGATAAATTTATTAAATACAAAAACACGCTTTTTATTATCGCTATAGCAACAGTGTGGATTGATTTATTTACAGATATTCAGCTTTTTTCTCCGATGATGATCGGGGTTATCGTTCTGTACATCGCGTATTCTTTTAAATTTTTAAATAATTTCGGAAAGTACGGCGATTTTACCTACGGAATTTATATCTTCCACTTCCCGATCATCAGAACTTTTACCACATTGGGATTGTTTAAAGATTATAATCCTTATGTGATGGCTTTTGTATGTATGATGGTTGTTATTGCTGTTGGGGTAAGCTCATGGCATTTTTACGAGAAAAAATTTTTATAAAAACACAAGATGAAAGATTTAGTTTCAATAATTACTCCCTCCTACAATTCGGCGGAATTTATAGAGGAAACCATACAGTCTGTACTCAATCAGACGTATGAAAACTGGGAATGGCTGATCTCGGACGACCGTTCTAAAGATGACACCGTTGATCTGATCCGAAAGTACAATGATCCCAGAATAAAATTACACGTTCTTGAAAAAAACGGCGGCGCAGGAAATGCACGAAATAAAAGCCTCGAAAGAGCGGAAGGACGCTATATCGCATTTCTGGATTCCGATGATTTCTGGTATCCCGAATATCTTGAGGAGATGATCGGGTTTATGGATAAAAACAATGCAGAATTGGTATACTGCAATTATTCCAGATGTGATGAACATACGATGGAACCGATTTTAAAAGATTTTGAAGCCGACAAAATCGTTACCTTTTCCAACCTGCTTAAAACCTGCAGACTGGCTCCGGTTTCTACCATGTACGACACGAAAAGAGTGGGTAAATTTTTCTTTCCTGTAAAAAGCAAACGCGAAGATCATGTAATGTGGCTGAATCTTCTGAAAAAAATCCCGAAAGGCTATCCGCTGAATAAAACACTCGCTAAATACAGGATGCGCGAAAACAGCGTTTCCAGAAAGAAGAAAAACATCATCAGAGATCAATATCTGGTGTATAAAGATTTCATGGGATTTTCTGTTACAAAGTCTTTATATTATACGGCAAACTGGGCATTCAACGGATTTTTAAAATATTCGAAAATTTTTAATTAAATTTATTGAATGGAATATTCAAAAGAGTTCAAGGCTGCCCTGAGCAATTTTTCTTCTGTAGAAAAAGACCGCCTGATTTTCAGATTATTAAAAAAAGACAAACTTTTATCTAAAAAACTATACTTCGAACTTATTGATCCTGAAACTACAGATAACAAAAGGGATGCAATGGAAGAAATTGTTTCTGAAAAAGTTTTACTGGCATCAAAATACATCAGCAATCAGAAATATTTCCTTGGAATTATCCGAAAAATAAGTGCCGAAATTACGGAACATGTAAAAATAACAACCGATAAGTTTGGGGAAGTTTCTCTTAATTTATTGTTGATTAATAAGATTTTAGAATATAACGAAGATCTGAGCCGCCAGAGATTTGATAATGTTTACAAATTATATCTCTACATCATTAATAAAGTGGTGAAAGCCTTACTTTTAACAAAAAAACTGGATGTAGATTACTGGATGGAAATTGATGAGCATCTGGATAATTTAAAAGATAAAATTCTTGAGAATACATATTTATCCAAACTTTTCATTAACAACGGGATTGATTTTAACTGGCTGACAAGCGATAAGATTCCGGAAAATTTTGACCAGATCATCAAAGACATTAAAAATCAGGGATTTTTACGATAAAATTTTCTGTAGAATCAGTTCTGTAGAATCAGGCTTTTCAGAGACAAATTTTTCAGCATTTTCAGACATTGTCTGAAGGGAATCTTCATTATTAATTAAAAACAGAACAAAATCTGCAGCCAGACCTGCATTTTCAAAAGATCTTCCGCCATCGGCTGAAATGAGACCGTCTGCTTCAGGATTTTTCCTGTAATGATTACCAAAAATTACAGGAACACCGAAAGTTGCCGCCTCCAGAATATTGTGAAGTCCCGCATCATGAAAACCTCCGCCCACGACTGCAATATCCGCGTAAGAATAGAGCTTTGAAAGCAGACCAATGCTGTCGATAATTAAAATATTCGAGTTAAAATTTTCTCCAGAATTAATCTCACTGTATAAAATGGCTTCCGGAAAAAGCTGTTTCAAATGGGAAACTCTCTTCAGATCATGCGGAGCAATAATCAGTTTTGCGTAAGGACTTCCCTGCGAAACTTCCAGCGCAATCTTTTCTTCCGCCTGCCACGAACTTCCGAAAACCACGGTTTTATCTTCGCCAATAAAATCTTTAATAAAAGCGACGTGATTGTTACGATGCCGAAGTTGTTTTACACGGTCAAATCTTGTATCTCCTGTTACAGAAGATTTCGTTAACCCTATGCTTTTAGCCAAAGCAAAAGACATTTGCGTCTGATGAAAAAACCAATCAATATTTCCCTGAAGCTGCTTTACAAACCATTTTCCATACGATGTAAAAAATGATTGGCGATCATAGAACAAAGCTGAAATCACGTACGTTTTTGCTCCTTTATTTTTCAGTTCAGAAAGAAGGTTATACCAGTAATCATACTTCACCGTAAAAAATAGTTGAACATCAAACTGGTCTGTAAATTCTTTTACAGCAGATTTCTTATCAAAAGGAAGATAACAGATCACATCCGCAATAGGTTTCTTTTTCACCACGTTTTCATAACCGGATGGAGAAAAGAAAGTGACTAAAATTTTATGATCCGCAAACCTTTCTTTCAGTTGCTCCAGAACAGGCAGTCCCTGCTCATATTCTCCAAGACTTGAAGCGTGCATCCAGATCACTTTATCGGATTTTTTAAAGCCTGACTTAACCTTTTCTAAAGATTCTTTTCTGCCTTCAACACCTTTTTTAGTTTTGTCATTAAATAAAGAAAAAACCTTCATTCCGAAGATGAGCAGATGGATAAATATGTTGTAAAAGAAAGACATTATTACAAGCTTTTGCTTAAACCTCTAAAAAATTGAATCCCTCCAAAAATTACCGCTCCGTAAGCAATAATCCCTCCATTTCCGTTACTAAGCGAAACAATGGTAACGATTAATCCTCCGGCAAACCAAAGACCGCCGTATAAAACATCATTCTTCGCCTGTTTTTGCTCTTGTTGTTCAATCTGTGCTATTCTCAGTCTCCTTAACTGTTCAAGATATAACTTTTCGTCATCCGTCTTTTCAGGAACCTTTGTATTTTCAGAAACATATTCAGCATAATCTTTCGTTCCATTGGTTTCAAAAAATTCCTTTTCTATTTCTTCATAAGGCTTTCCTGCATTTCGTGAAAAGTCTGAAATAAGAGATTCTATTTGCTCATTAACAGGAACATTTCTTTTTTTCAGTTCCGCCAAAGACAAAATAAAAGTCTTCTGATCATAATTTTTCCAATTGACCAAAACTTCGGACAGACCCATATTTTTCGTCTGTGTAATCTCTAATAGAGTTTTATTCATGAGTTATTTAATGTTTATTCTATCATTATCAGTCGAAGGACTGGAAATAACTAAAAATTCCAGATCTTAATTCGATTCATTAGCAATATAATGTTTAGATTGTGGTGTGATGGTAATGCTTTCGCCACTTTTTATGGATAACTTTTTACCATCAATAAAGAAGACAGCTCTGCCTTTTAAAATGTAAAAAAACTGCTCTGCGAAATGATGAAAATGCAGCTTTTCTGAAGTTCCGGAAGGCATAATTTCCTGTTTTACGAATAAATGGACATCGTTTTTCAGAATCCAGCTATCACAGCTATCTCCCCAGATATAATGCTCGGAATTATTTTTAGATTTTATCATTTGAAAATATCTACAAAAACGAACAAAATAATTAAACTTCCAATCACCGAAAAGATTGCCGAAGACATCGGAACTCTTGGTTTTACGTTTTCATCAACAGAATACCGGAACATATAATCCTGACTGTTTAAAAATAGCAATGTGATCACCATGAACAGCCATCTGATAAAAATTTCCATGATCATGAACTGGGCATCCTGATTTTCTTCAGTAATTTTAACAGGATAATTGGCAGATTCCGGATCTCTCACGATAAAAGCAAATAAGAAGTAAAGTCCGGTTAAAACGAAAGGCATTAGAAAGGCATATTTCTTACTCCCGAAATTATCTGCTTTTCCGTCAAAATCGAAATGAATGGGTATAATCTGAGGCAGTGATTTATAATGTTTTACCGTAAACCACCACAAAAAAATAAGCAGTCCGAAATTAAAAATATCAAAAACCGTGAAGAGAATATTTTCCATTTCAGACAGATTTTTAAATTAAAGTAAACTTTTTATTACTCTCAGTTTATGAGTATGTTTGTTCATTTCTTTATTGAAAATCCCTGTAGAATCCAGGGTATCGATTCTTACTTTTCCGGAAGCATGAATAATTCTCTGGTTATCCAGCATAATCCCGACGTGGATAATCTTTCCCTCCGGATTTTCGAAAAATGCCAGATCTCCCGGCTGACTTTCTTCAACAAAGCTTAATGACTCCCCTGCTTCAACCTGCTGCGAAGCGTCTCTCGGTAATTTTATATCGTGAACCTTGTAAACCAATTGCGTAAAACCGGAACAGTCTACGGCAAAGAAGCTTTTGCCACCCCACAAATACGGAACGTTCAGAAATTCTTTTGCCGTTAAAGCAATACTTTCGCGCACGTCGTGGCTTCTTCTCGATGCTACCGCAGGAAATTCCACTTCCGAACCCATGGAAAGAAGCGTTTTGCCGTCGTTCATTAAAACAGAAGAGAAATCTTCAGTCACAACGGTTACTTTTCTTTTAGCCAGATATTCGTCTGTTACAGGTTTCAGCTGTTTCGTATCCATCCATCCTTCATAGCCGTCATAATGCATTTTTATTCTGGTCCAGTTTTTATTCACTTCCAGAATATCTGCACTTTCCCCAAACAATATTTCCGTAACAATTTCTGCTCTGTCCGAACCTTCTGCACGAACGGGAGCTACTGTAACAACACAAATTCCTTTATCCATTTATTTTTTCAATTAAAAGGTTAAGACTTAGTTCAGGTTGAGAAAATACGCTGTAAAATCTTCACCTTCACTCAACCTCAAATTACTTTCTGCGTAAAAAGTTCAGCCCGTCACGCAAAGGTAAAATAAGATTTTCAAAATCATCATCTTTTGCAATCAAATCATTCAGTTCCTTAATGACCTGCGTAGATTTCTGTTTCGGATTTTCTTCCAGAACTTTTCCGTACCAGAGAACATTATCAAACATCACCACCGATCCCGATTTTGTTCTTGGCTTTATTAATCTGAAATATTCTGCATAGTTTTCTTTATCAGCATCAATAAAAACCAGATCAAAAACCTCATCGGTTTCTCTTAAAAATTCTTTTGCATCCTGAAGCTTAAAATGAATCTGAGAAGCATACTCGCTTTCCGCGAAATACTTTTTTGGAAGGTACGCTAAATCTTCATTCACATCCAAAGTAGTAATTTTTCCGTCTTTCGCCATTCCCGTTGCCAGACAAAGCGTTGCATAGCCGGTAAAAGTCCCTATTTCCAGAATATTTTCAGGGCGCATCATCTGCGAAATAATGGTTAACAGCCTTCCCTGCTGATAACCGGAAATCATGTGTGGCTGTGTGGTTTTCTGATATGTTTCCCTTCTCAGTTTTCTCAGAATTTCAGGTTCCGATGAAGCGTGTGTTTCCAGATACCTGTCCATTTCAGGAAGTTTTTCTTCAAAAAAGCTCATGCTGCAAATTTTAGTTCCGTCAAATTTACTTAAATATAACAAAAAAGCAGGAACAATCCTGAAGATTCTGAAGACATGGGAAAATCCCCATGGCAATTACCGTAAAAATACGGATGGTCTCATCTCGGAATAAGCATAACTTTGCATTGAAGGGTAAAAACACACGGTATAATGCTTGCAGGGAAAAAACAAATTAACCAGAGAAATCAGAAGACTACAGTGCCTAAAAGCACTGTGGATTCTTTTTCTAAAAAAACTAAACCGGAAATATCCAATT
Source organism: Chryseobacterium sp. MMO-72 (assembly GCF_037146035.1). Classification (NCBI taxonomy): domain Bacteria; kingdom Pseudomonadati; phylum Bacteroidota; class Flavobacteriia; order Flavobacteriales; family Weeksellaceae; genus Chryseobacterium; species Chryseobacterium sp. MMO-72. Next base: position 109,305 of record NZ_JBBCWG010000001.1, on the reverse strand, counting down.
CATTTTTTCAAAAAATTATTTCTTTGCTGAAAAAAGAAGAACTAATTTGATTTATCTCAAAAAAACAAATCCCGAATTGCTTCGGGATTTGTTTTTATAACTGAATGTTGATCTTAAATTATTTCTTAGGAGCAATATCCATAAGTTTCATAAATTCATCAAGCTTAGGCATAATGATGATCTCTGTTCTTCTGTTTTCCGCTCTTCCCGAAACACTCATGTTAGTCGCTTTAGGATTGTATTCGGAACGTCCACCAGCAGTAATTCTTGCAGGATCTACTCCAAACTGAGTCTGAAGAACTTTAGCAACTGCAGTTCCTCTTAAAGCAGAAAGATCCCAGTTGTCTTTTGGTAAATTCGGAGAGCTTAAAGGTGCGTTATCTGTATTTCCTTCGATAAGGACAGAATATTTATCGTAATCGTTGATTACTTTAGCTACTTTTCCTAACACTTCCTGAGCGGCAGGTAAAACGTTGTAATCTCCTGTTTTGTACAACATTTTGTCTGAAAGTGATATCATTACCACCCCTTTCAGAACTTTTACCTGAACATCGCTGTCTGCTACGTTATCCAATGATCTTTTCAGCTTGTTGGATAATGCCAAATTTAAACTGTCGTTTTTTGCATTGCTTGAGATCAGCTGTTTGATATAAGAGTTTGACGCATTGATTTCTCCAACCAGCTTGTCGATATTCGCAGAGCTTTTCCCTGAGTTCGAAAGACACGCATCTAATGAAGATTTCAAAGCATCATGCTGACTTTTCAATAAATTATTTTCACTTGCCAAAGCTGAATTCTGAGACTTCAGTTCCTGAATTTCTCTCTGTCTTTCACCTACGTTTTCAATACATTGCTTGTAATTTGAGCTTAACGCATCATACTGCTTTTTGCTGATACAAGATGTCATTCCCAACACCATTGCAGATACTGCTAAAATTTTAAAAATTTTCATAAATAATCATTTTTAGACGAACCAAAGGTAACGAAATTCATTTTAATTATATGAATTATCTTTGCATAAAAGAAATTCCGGAGATCCATGCTGAACCTAGACCACTTTAAAAATCAGCTCAAAAATATTGTTGATTCCCCCGAAAACCGAAGCTATCTTCTTGCGGTGAGCGGCGGCGCAGATTCTATGGTTTTAGCACACTGTTTTAAGGACTTAGGCGTTCGTTTTCAGGTTGCCCACATCAATTATAAACTTCGGGGAAAAGACTCGGATCTTGACCAGAAAACGGTGGAAGATTTTTGTAAGAAAAACGACATTAAATTTCATTTATACAAAGTTTCAGAAAAAGATCAGAAGCCGGAACATTCTATTCAGCTTTGGGCAAGAGAACTGAGGTATCAATTTTTCAGAAAGGTTCAGAAAGAAGAGAATCTGGAATTTCTGGTCACAGCGCATCATCTGAACGATCAACTGGAAACTTTCATCATCAATCTTTCAAAAGCAGCCGGAATTAATGGTCTTAGCGGAATTCCGGCAAACGACAATCATATTTTAAGACCTCTTTTAAATTTTACAAAAGGAGAAATCTACGAATTCGCAGAAAAAAATAATATTGAATACCGTGAAGATCTGTCTAATAAGAAAAGAGATTATTTAAGAAATAAAATCCGAAACGAAATTGTGCCGGAGCTTTTGGAAACGAATGATCATTTTCTGGAAAATTTCAGAAAAAGTATTTCTTATTTAAATCAGACCAAAGATTTTGTTCAGCAACAGATTCAGGACATCGAAAACAGGATTTCGGTTTTTAACAAAGAATATAAAGTTTTATCTAAAAACAAGCTGAATGAAGAAAGTGATTTTGTAAAGTTTGAGATTTTAAAAAAATATGGCTTCAATCAGGAAGAAGAAATTTCGAAAATTTTTAAAGCTGAAAACGGAAGCTCTTTTTTTTCAAAAGATAATCGGCTAATCATCAATTATGACGAACTGGTTATAAGCAAAAAAATGGAAAACGGAGAATGGAAACCTGCAGAGCAAAGTAATGATGAAATTCTTCTGATGGAAAATTTTGATTTTTCTGAAAACCAAATTACCTTTAATCTCGAAAATATAATTGAAATTGAGCAAATCAATAAAAGTTTTGAGTGGGAATTTGATGCTCAGAAAATTCGTTTCCCACTGCGTTTAAGAAAACAGAAAGACGGTGATGAATTTTTTCCCGCGGGATTCTCAGGAAAAAAGAAAGTTTCTAAGTTTTTTAGGGATGAAAAAATATCTATTTTAGCAAGGCAAAAAATCTGGCTTCTTACCGATCGCGAAGATTCCGTACTCGGAATTATTCCTTTCCGGCAGGACAGAAGTTTCATGGCAACCAAAGACACAAAAAAAACACTGAAGATACGATGAATAAAAGAAAAACAAATGCTTTAGCCATCGAAGATTTCCAAGAAGACAACAATGTTGCTTTTGGCGTTCTTTATCAAAAATATTTCGTTTATACCCGGAAATTTGTTTTGGGAAATAAAGGAAATATGGAAGATGCTGAAGATGTTTTTCAGGATGCTTTGATTATTCTGTACGAAAAACTGTACGATGACGATTTCAAAGCGTACACTTGTCTTGCCAATTACGTTACCGGAATTTCTAAAAATCTGTGGCTGAAAAAACTCCGCAACCGAAACTTTTTTGTGGAAATGCATGAAAGCTACTATTTTGAAAACAAGGAAGAGATCAACCAGGCAATAGAAAATGAAAGGAATTATTATGATAAACTTAATGATTACATCAATAAAATTTCTTCGCATTGCCAAAACCTCATCCACGATATTTTTATGAAGAATAAAAATATGGAAGAAATACAGGAAAAATACAAGTATTCTACCAAGCATAATGCGCAAAATCAAAAGCATAAATGTGTGGAACAAATTCGAAAAATAAAAAAAGACGATAATTTTTAAACTGATTATCAATACCTTAAATAAAATAATTAAAAAATCACCTTTTCGCCGGGTGATTTTTTCTGCTTTTGGGAACTTCATAGTAAATACTTTATCTTATGTTCACCAAAATAATTTATACGTTCTTTTTCTTAGTTGCCATTTCGTTCAATGCACAAAGCAAAACCGGAATTCAATTTCAGACTAAAAATTTAGAAGAAGCCAAAAAATTGGCACAACAGGAAAACAAACTCATCTTCATCGATCTGTACACCACTTGGTGTGGTCCCTGTAAACTGATGAAAAAGAATACGTTCCCGAATCCTGAACTGGGAGAATTTTTCAATAAAAATTTCATCAGCCTTTATATTGATGCCGAAAAAGAAGGAACAGAACTTGCCAAAAAATTCAAAATCGTTAATTATCCTTCCTTTCTTTTCTTAGACCAGAACGGCGAATTGGTGCAGTACGAATATGGATATTACAACGCTGCACAATTTTTAAATATCGGAAAGTCGGTTACAGAGAAAAGAAATTCAGACAAAAAAACGCCGACAATCAGCAAAGTGAAGGGCAAAATGGCGGGTGAAACGATTCCCAACTTTACAGCAAAAGATCAGTTTGAAAAAACATTTTCTCTGTCTCAGGAAAAAAAGAAAACCGTGGTGGTTTTCATTCGTGGACAATGGTGTCCGTATTGTAATAAATATGTTGAAAGCCTACAAAATCTTGCTCCCGAATTACAGTCGAAAAACACAAGATTGGTCATTATTTCTCCCGAAAAGCCTGAGTTTATCGCAAAAACTATCAGCAAAACCAAAACCGCATATTCCGTTTTGTATGATGAAAACTACAGAATAGCAGAACTTTTTGATGTTCTGTACACACCCGAGAAAAAAACGCTCGATTTCTACGAAAACCGATTGGGAGACGATTTTAAGAAAAGCCGTTCCGATGATTCCGGAAGACTGCCCGTTTCTGCGACCTATATTTTAGATGAAAATCAAAAAATCATCTGGAGACATTTCAATCCCGATTACAAAGAAAGAGCTTCGATGGAGGATATTGTAAAACAGCTTTAATTTTTTTATGGCAGCAATTTCCGCCTTCCGCTCCCAATCTTTTTGCCAAAGCATTTCCAGCAGCAAAAAGGATTTCCGCTCAAGTCGGGCTGCAAATCGTCAACAAAAACAAACAATAAAAATAAAAACATTTGATATGAAAAATACAATCACGCTCATTCTCGTATTTCTGCTTCCTTTTTTTGCATTTTCACAAAAAGCAGAACACAGAAATTTAAACAACAAATTAGCAATTCAGGGATATGATCCTGTTTCTTACATCGAACAAAACAAAGCCGTAAAAGGTAAAAAAGAATTTGCAGTCAACGTAAACGGAGCTATTTACTACACTTCAACTGCCAAAAACAAAGAACTTCTGCAAAAGAATCCTTCCAAATACGAACCTATTTATGGCGGTTGGTGTGCATTTGCAATGGGAGATTATGGTGAGAAAGTGGAGATTAACCCAACTACCTTCAAAGTTATTGATGGCAAAACCTATCTCTTCTATAATAAGCTATTCAATAATACACTCAATTCCTGGAATAAAAACGAAGACAAACTTAAAAAACAAGCTGATCTCAACTGGAAAAAATTAACTACAAAATAAGACTATGAAAACATTTATTACATTACTATTATCATCCCTGTTTTTAGTTTCCTGCATCAGAGAAAATACTTCTACGGAAGACTTGATGGAAATGGCTCCTGAAAATTCGGTCTTAAAATATTCCGGAGATTTTATGCAGGGACCTTACGGAAATAACGTTAACGGAAAAGCGGAAATCTATGAAAAAAACGGAGTCTTCACATTGGTTTTAAATGAAAACTTCACCATCAGCAACGGTCCGGATCTTTACGTGTATGTAAGCAAAGAACAGCAGCCTTCGCAATTTGTTTCTTTAGGTAAGCTGAAATCTGTGAACGGCGGACAAACCTATACTTTTACGGGTTCAGTAAACTTCGATGAGTACAAATACGCAGTCGTTCATTGTCAACAATACAATCATCTGTTTTCTTACGCTTTACTGGAGAAAAAATAACATTACAAATATGAAATCGCCATTAACGAATTTGGAAGCAAACACAGATGAAGATGTAGCGATAACATATGACCTTTAAAAACAATAAAATATACATATGAAAAACTACATCAATTGGGCATTACGATTAATTCCCGCTCTAATTTTACTGCAGACTTTATTCTTCAAATTTACGGCTCATCCGGATTCTGTCGCCATTTTTTCTAAGCTTCACGCAGAACCTTTCGGAAGGATTTTTTCAGGAGTATTGGAACTCATCACGGCAGTTTTAATTCTGAATCCGAAAACGACTTTTTGGGGAGCAGTTCTGGGACTTGTAACGATGATTGGAGCAATTGCCTCACACATTTTCATCCTAGGAATCGATACCAATAATGATGGCGGAAAATTGTTTTACCTTGCACTTACCGTTTTTGTTTTCTGTGTGATTCTTTTAATTAAATTTAAAAAAGGAAAGTATGAATAAAGACCAATCGGTTTATACGATCTTACACGAGATCCTTACCGAACAACAGAATTTACTGAGAAAAGTTTCGGTAAAAATGTACACTCAGAGTATTCCTTCTCTGGACGGTTCTACCATTGGCGGTCACACAAGACATATTATTGAGTTTCTGGAAATTTTACGGAACTCTTACCATACGAATCAGATTAATTATGACGAAAGACAGAGAAATCCGGAACTGGAACAGAATCCTGAAAAAGCGATAGAAATTATTTCTGAAATACTTTTCAGCATTAATTTGCCCAACAAAAATTTGACAATGCATCAAACCGTGGGAACTATTTCTTTAGAAATTCCGACCAATTTCTTTCGGGAACTTTTGTACAATATTGAGCATTGCATTCATCATCAGGCGTTGATAAAAGTGGCTTTTAACGAAATTAAAATGAGCCATCTTCTCAACAAAAATTTCGGCATTGCCCCTTCAACAATTCAATACAGAGAAACCCAAAATTTAAACTAAATGTGTACTGTAACGTATTTTCCGCTTAAAAATAAAATTGTTCTGACTTCCAACCGGGACGAGAAACCGAATCGTTCTGCACAGGAAATTCATCGTGAAAAAGGTATTTTTTATCCGAAAGATGCCACCAAAAACGGAACGTGGTTTGCGGTTTCAGAAAATGGAAATGTCCTTATTTTATTAAACGGTGCTTTTGAAAATCATCCGGTAAAAACAAATTACCGGAAAAGCCGTGGACTGATTGTTTTGGATCTGATAGCGGAAGAAGATATTTTCAAGTCAATAGAATTAATTGATTTGGAAAACATTGAACCTTTTACACTGGTGATTTTTCAGGAAAAACAATTGGCGGAATTTCGCTGGGACGGAACTGAAAAACATTTTAAAAGATTAGACGCTCATCTTCCGTACATCTGGTCTTCCGCAACTTTGTACGATGCAAAAGCACAGGAAAAAAGAAGAGAAATTTTCAAAGAATTTCTGCAAACCAAGCCGATTTTCGAAGAAGATATTTTAGATTTCCACCATCAGAAAACCGATGATCTGGAAAACGGAATTACCATCAAAAGACAAAATACGATACAAACCATCAGTACGACACAGCTCGTTATTTCCGATGAAATGACACTGAAACATTACAACCGACTGAACCCAGATTCTAAACCCAAAAAAATTTCCCTCAAAAATGAAACTCAAACATCGCATTCATAAAATTGCACACTGGGAATACTGGTCTACTTTTTCCATTTACCTGCCGCTTTTTCCGGTTTGGCTGTACTGTGCATATAAAGCAAGAACGCTTTTGTTCTTCCACGGTGCGAATCCTTCTATAAAATACGGAGGAATGGCAATGGAAAGTAAAAAAGAAATCTACGATCTGATTCCCGAAAACTGGATCCCGAAAACGGTTTTTGCGTCTTCAGAAATTTCATTTAACGAAATTTTATCTGAATTAAAATCACAAACCATCAATTTCCCCGTTATTGTAAAACCCAATATCGGATTGAAAGGTTTGGGCGTTGTTCAGGTGGAAAATGTAAACGAACTGAAAGATTATCAAAAAAATAATGACTGTGATTTTTTAATTCAGGAAAAAATAAATTATCAGCATGAAGTCGGGATTTTTTACCACCGTTTTCCGGACGAAAAAAAAGGAAAGATCACAGGAATGGTGAAAAAAGAATTTCTTTCCGTAAAAGGAGATGGCAGAAAAACGTTAAGAGAACTGGTAATGGAAAATCCCAGAAGTGCGTTCCAGATGAAAGCTATAGAACAGAAAATGGGAAGCGAAATGCAGAAAACAGTTCCTGAAAACGAAGAAATAATTCTGATCCCGTTCGGAAGCCATACGAGAGGTGCAAAATTTATTGATATTTCCTCTGAAGTTACAGAAAAATTAGAACAAAAAATAGATGAAATCTGTACCAAAGTGAATGGTTTTTACTTCGGAAGACTGGATGTGATGTTTGAAAATCTGGAACTTCTAAAAGAGGGAAAGAATTTAAAAATCATCGAAATAAACGGTGCTAAAAGCGAACCAACGCATATGTACGATCCGAAACACTCCTTATTTTTTGCATGGAAAGAAATTGCAAAACACTGGAACATCATGGCAGAAATCAGCAGAAAAAACCACGAAACCGGATTTCCTTATCTGGATATCAAAGAGGGATTTTCTGCGCTGAAAAACAATCTTGCCATAGAAAAAAGGCTGAGGAAGATTTCTTCGGTTGATTAATCTGCAAAAAACAGTTACTTTTGTAGTAAAGTATTTACATAAAATTACAATATGAAATTCTCTTCGATTTATAAAATTCCGTTGCTGCTTTTCTTTTTTATTACGCTTGCAGTTTCGGGGCAAATCAAAAATCCTGTAAAATTTAAATTTACCATCAACGAATTGGGCGACAACCAATACGAAGCCGTCCTGAATGCCACGATGGAAAGCGGTTGGCATATTTACTCCAAAGACATTCCGGAAGATACGGGAATTCCTACTGATTATAAAGTTTCAGGAAAAAACATCGAACTGATCGGGAAATTTACCGAAGTGGGTAAAAAGCATGAAGAATTTTCTGAGGCTTTCGGCGGAAAAATTATTTTCTACTCCAATACCGCAGGTTTCAAGCAGAAATTTAAGCTGAAAGACGGAACAAAACCAGGAGATGTTGTTGCTGAAATTACGTATCAGACCTGTGACGACAGAGTCTGTCTTGCTCCCAATACGCTGGAATTCAACAAACAGGTTACGCCAAAAGGTGCGGCTGAAGAAGTAAAAACCGATGAAAAAACAACGGCAAAAGATTCTTTGCAGCCAGTTGTGGATACATTGGGTAATGTTGTTCAACCTGCTGTTCCAACTGCAGAAACCAAAAAACTTGATCCTAAAAATTTAAAAATAGAATCCATTAATTTCCAGAAACCATTAACGGACTGCGGAACAGGATCATCAAAAATCAGCGAAAACTACTGGACGTATCTTTTGTTAGGATTTATCGGAGGTTTAATTGCCTTGTTAACGCCCTGCGTTTTCCCGATGATTCCTTTAACGGTTTCGTTCTTTACCAAAGGAAATAAAAATCCAGCAAAAGGAAAAAGAGATGCTTTGATCTATGGATTTTTCATTCTTTTGATCTTTGTTTTATTAAGTGTTCCTTTCCATTTAATTGATGGAATTGCAGGAAATATCTTCAACGAAATTTCAACTAATGTCTGGCTGAATATTGCGTTCTTCATCATTTTTATTTTCTTCGCGGGAAGTTTCTTCGGCTATTATGATATTACTTTGCCAAGTTCTATTGCCAATAAATCTTCAAAAGCGGAAGAAGCGGGTGGAATTATCGGAATTTTCTTTATGGCTTTGACTTTAGTTATCGTTTCTTTCTCGTGTACTGGTCCTATTTTGGGAAGTTTATTGGGAAGCGCGATTACTGGTTCCGCAAATGTTCCGATGCTGCTAACTTTTGCTTTGGCAGGATTCGGATTGGCTTGGGCAATCGTTTTCGGTTTGCTGGCTTTATTTCCGCAGGCGCTGCAAAGTCTTCCGAAATCCGGAGGCTGGATGAATACGGTGAAAGTTGTTTTAGGATTCGTGGAACTGGCTCTTGCTTTAAAATTCTTATCCAAAGCAGATCTGGTTTCTAAAACATTCTTCATTAAAAGAGAACTTTTCATCGGAATCTGGATCGTTGTAGCCATTGGTTTAGCCATTTATTTGTTTGGATTAATCAAATTCCCGCATGACGACAAGAAACCGAAAATTTCTGTTACCAGAAAAATTTTATCGTTTTTAGGAATTGGTTTTGTGGTGTATCTCGTTCAGGGATTAATTCCTTCTGACAGACCAAAACTGCAATTATTAAGCGGAATTTTACCTCCGTTAAATGTAAGTTATTTCCATGACGAAAAAGACGGAATTCTGGGAATGCATCCTGAACACGATTTCTTTACCGCTATTGAATTAGCAAAAAAAGAAGACAAACCGATCTTAATTGATTTCACGGGGTACGGATGTGAAAACTGCCGAAAAATGGAAGAATTTGTGTGGAGCGAACCGGATATTTTACCGATCCTTCAAAACGATGTAGTTCTGGCTTCTCTTTATGTGGATGATAAAGAAGAACTTCCAGAAGATCAGAAAACAAAGATTGATCTTGGTGACGGACAGGTGAAAAAAGTAAAAACAATCGGTGACCGATGGAGTCTTTTCCAGCAAGTGAATTTCAATAATAATTCTCAGCCGCATTATGTTTTATTAACGCCGGACGGAAAAGTAATCAACACGCCGGTTTCAGGATATATGGAGAAAGAAAAATTCAAAAAATTCCTTGAATGTGGTGTAAATTACTACAAACAGAATAAATAATTTTAATTTAAAATACACAAAGCCTTATCAATTTTTTGGTAAGGCTTTTTTTATGAATTGATTTTAAACGCTATACACGCAAAGTTTATTGATATATGTTGAAAATATTTTCTGTTCGCAAAGGCACTTCGTTCAGCAAATGATAGCAGAAACTTTTGCTTAATAAATTCTTAGGCTTTAGAAACCGTTATTTTTTTAATATATTGATTTTAAAAGATTTAAATAAAAACACACAGTAAAAATGTTAAATTAATACCATTTTTAAAATTTAGGTATAAACTTTGTATTGATTCCAAAACAAAAATAGAGATACAACACCCTTTATTGAAAATTGTTTAACATTTTAAAAACTATTAATTATGGCTGAAGTTATTGCACAAGAGAAGCAGGGAGGAAGCAAACAAAGAAAAAAACTGATCCGAGTTGACATGACTCCAATGGTAGACTTGGGATTTTTACTCATCACCTTTTTTATGTTTACCACGAATTTTACAAAACCTAATGTAATGGATTTAGGACTGCCTGCGAAAGATCCACATCCAGACCCAACGCACAAACCCGTAATAAAACCTTTAAATCAGGTTACCTTTATTTTAGGAAAAGACAATAGAGTATTTTATCATCAAAGCTTTAAAGAAGGATTAAATACAAGTAATTTGAAAGAAACAAATTTCAGTGGAATTAATATCACTAAAATCATTTCGGAAGCCTACAATAACGCTCCCAATAAGGAAAATTTCACTATTATTGTGGAACCTACAGACGACGCAAACTATAAAAACTTTGTAGATGTTTTGGACAACATCGCTATTTCGAAAAAAGAACGATACGGAGTCACCGACATTAAACCTTGGGAAAAGAAAGTTTACGAAGAATTAACCAAATAAAATAAGAAGGGCATTTTTAAAATGCTCTTTTTTATTTATAAATTTCTTTTAAAAATGATTAAAAAAGTAATATTCATAATTCTCTGCTCTACCGTATTTTTAAATGCTCAAATAAAAGATACTGTAGAACATCATAATCTTTCTTTACACTTTAATAAACACAATGATCTTTATAAAGTTATAAACACACAGAACAATAAAGAGTTTAATGGTTGGGGATGGTACGAAAATGAAGAATCTTATAAAATATTTAATTATTATTTCCATAACAGATTAGTGTACCGCGACATTCGGGATCTTAATAATAAAATTATCCGCAGAGAATATCCTTTAAAAAATCAAAACAAATTGACAGTACATGAATTCTATGAAAACAATACGAGCCTGATTAAAAAGAAATATTCCATTAGTTTTATTTTTAATGATGAAGATATGCTTGAAAAGAAAAATGGAGAATATTGTGAATATTATAAGAATGGAAAAATAAAAACAAAAGGTCAATACAAAAATGATAAAAAGACAGGTAAATGGACTTCTTTTGATGAAAATGGAAAAATGCTTTAATTAGTCAATACACTGAATCGATTTTAAACTTAGTCTTGTATTTTTTATTTACTTTTGAGTATAATTTATTCATTAATGAAAAACTTTTTAACCGCAGTTGTTTTAGCCGCTTTTGCTGTTTCATGCTCCAAAAAGGAAGCAACCTCTACTTCCGATAAGACTGACAGTACAAAAATCATCGATTCGATTAACGCGGCGAGAACAAAAATCAACGACAGCATAAAATCTAAAAATCATTTTAAAGATTTCAGCGGATCTCATAAATTCACCCATAATTCAATTAAAAATTCGGGTTCTGTAAATTTCAAAAAAATTGATGGTGAAAGAGACCATTACGACGTTTCAGGAAATATCAGCTCCGGAAAAAACACCGTCGAAATAAAAGGATTTATGGCGGTTGTTTCAGACAAACACATGAATTTTACAGGAGAAATTACAGAAAGTATCTCAGCAAACGACAACGGAAAACCTTATACCAGAAAAGGAACAAAAACCTTCCTGTCTAAAGACGGCGGAAAAACATACCGACTTCAGGATATGGTTAATGGTTCGGGATTTGTTGAATATATTGACATTCACTTTTAATTACTGAAATATGTTAAACTTCGAGAGAAAAGGAAACGGAAAAGAAACTTTGGTTCTGCTTCACGGCTTTATGGAAAATCTTTCTATTTGGAGCGATATGGAGCCTCATCTTTCCGACAATTTTTCATTGTTAAAAATAGATCTTCCCGGTCATGGACAATCTGAAATCATTGCTGAAGTTCAGACGATGGAACTGATGGCGGAAGAGGTAAAAAAAGTTTTGGATCATGAAAATATAACCAAAATCCACTTACTCGGACATTCGATGGGAGGGTACGTTTCTCTGGCTTTCGCAGAAAAATACCCTGAATACCTGAAAAGTTTAACTTTATTTTTCTCCACATATTTTCCGGATGATGCTGAAAAGAAAGAACAACGCATCAAAAGTTACCGCATCATCAAAGATGCTTTCGCGCATTACGCAAGAGCGGGAGTTCCGAATCTGTTCAATCCCAATGAAAAAGCTATTCTGGAAGGAAAAATAGAAACCGCTCTGGAAGTTGCCCTTTCTACGAATAATCTCGGAGCATTGGCTTCCGTAAAAGGAATGGTGGAACGAACGGACAAAAAGCATATTATGGAAAATCTTGAGACAAAAATTTTGGTTCTTGCCGGAAAGCACGATAATGCAGTGAAAACCGAAACCATGATTAAACACCTTCCCGACCGCACTAACATTAAATCCTACATTCTCGATTGCGGACACAACGGACATTGGGAAAAGCCTAAAATCTGTGCAGAGATCATCAATACAGAGCTTCTTCACAATATGCCGAAACATTTGGTCTTTTAGTATGCTGGATTTTTTCTCTTTCAAAAAAAAGAAACCCGTCATCGGTCTGACTCTTTCAGGCGGAGGAATGCGCGGAATTGCTCACATTGCGGTTTTAAAGGCTTTGGAAGAGTACGATCTGAAACCGGATATTATTTCAGGAACCAGTGCAGGATCTATTGTAGGAGCGTTTTATTCTTTCGGGAAATCTCCGGATGAAATGATGGAAATTGTTAAACAGACTACTTTTTTTTCGAGGTCTTATCTTAAACTCTCCAAAAACGGAATTTTCAGTTCTAAATTTATTCTGAAACTTTTCACCGATCATTTTCCGGAAGATGATTTTAACATTTTAAAAATTCCTCTATATGTTGCCGCCACTGAAATGACGCACGGAATTGTAGATTTTTTCTCGGAAGGTAAACTTTTCATCCCGTTATTGGCTTCTTCGAGCGTTCCTTTTGTTTTGCCTCCGGTGAAAATTGGCGAAAAAATTTATGTAGACGGTGGCGTTTTAGACAATCTTCCGATTGAACCGATTGTAGACAAATGCGATTTTCTGATTGCTTCGCACGTGAATTCTATCAGTTATGACAGCCTTGAACGAATGAGCTTAATGAAAGAATTTGACCGGATTTTACATTTGGCCATCGCAAAATCTGTGTATTCCAAAGCTAAGACCTGTGATATTTTTCTGGATCCGCCGAAAATGACGAAATTCAGTCTTTTCAACAAAAAATTCTTAGATATTATGTTTCAGGAAGTTTATGAATACACTTGTAAAGAACTTGAGGAGAAAGGATATTCGAGGGGTTAGAGTTTAGGGTTTGAGGGTTTTAGAATTTTAGAGTCTTAGAGTTATAGCGTTGAGAGTTTTTAGGATGTGAATGAGTTTTATTGCGAACAGACTGAAGATCTGCGAACGTAGTTCAGAAGCTAAGAAGCCATCTCTTCAAAAGAAGATTTAAATTCTGCGTTGATTATTTTTCAGGAATTTAAAATCAATAAAATCCAGATTATTCACCCGAGTTTATTTCTTTCTGAATGAAAAATATATGCAGCTTTCTCAGCCTAAACCTTAAACTTAACCTCAATCTCAGCCTAAATCAAACTTACAAACTCTCCTCCCCTTCTATTTTCACTTTGAATGTTTCAATGGTTCCCTGCAAAGATTCGTAAGATTTTCCTCCGGCTGCATTGATGTGACCTCCCCCATTGAAATATTTTCTTGAGAATTGATTCACATCCATATCATCCTTACTTCTGAAAGAAATTTTAATAAAATCTTCATATAGATCTTCCATAAAGAATGCTGCCATTTTCACACCTAAAATACTCAGTCCGTAATTAACGAAACCTTCCGTATCGCCTTTCTGGAAGCCATATTCCTTCAGTTCTTCCCTTGTTAAATAAAGAACAGCTACTTTTCCGTCTTTTACCACTTCTATTCTTCCTAAAATCAGGGCTAATAAATGAAGACGGGAAACGGTGTTCGTATCCCATGTATTGGAAGTAATCATTGCAGGATCTGCTCCGTGTTCGATAAGATTGGCAATAATTCTGTGCGTTGTTGCACTTGTAGAACGGAATCTGAAACCTCCTGTATCCGTCATAATCCCGGTATAAAGACATTCTGCGATATCGTTATTCACCAGATTTTCATCATTCATCGCTTCTATGAAATGATACACCATCTGACAGGTAGCAGGAATTACGGTATCGGAATAAACAAAATCAAACTTTTCAGGCTGCTGATGATGATCGATAAGAATCTTTTTCGCTCTGGAATTCGTAAGCCAGTCTCCCAAAATCCCGATTCTGGAAGGCGCATTGAAATCCAGACAGAAAATAACATCTGCTTCATAAATAAGATCAGAAGCTACTTTTCTTTTGTAGTCTGCAATCAGCACTTTTTTTGCTTCCGGCATCCATTTCAGAAACTTCGGAAAATCGTTGGGAACGATAACCTCTGCATGAATTCCTTTTGCTTTCAGATAATGTTTTAAACCAAGGCTGGAACCAATAGCATCGCCATCCGGATTATAATGGGTAAGAATTACAATTTTATGTTCCGGAGTAAGTAATTTGTTGATTTCTAAAAGTTCTGCTGGTGTAAACATCATGATGTTTATTTTTTCTTTAAATTTGAGTTTCCAAAGATAGAGCTTTTAAACAAATCATTGTGCATTATTTTATAATATCGGGAAAGTAGGCATCCCGTCGGCATTTGCAAAGAATGCATGAAAAAACAGTGTAATTTTTTAAAAAAAAGATTTGTAAAGTTTGCAACTTTTAAAAAATTCCATATCTTTGCAACCTGAAAATTAATAGATAATTACGATTTAAACATATAGTAATGAGTAAAAGAACATTCCAGCCATCAGAAAGAAAAAGAAGAAACAAACACGGTTTCAGAGAAAGAATGTCTACGCCAAATGGAAGAAGAGTTTTGGCTGCGAGAAGAGCTAAAGGCAGAAAGAGTTTAACTGTAAGTGCTTCACGCGCTAAGAGATAATCTTTTTATTATCATATACAAATCATGCTTGAAAAGTAGTTTTTCAGGCATTTTTTGTTGTTAAATTTTCCCAAAATTTAGGTTATTTATTCTTCTTTTTCCTATTTTTAAAATCTGAAAAAATTTTAAGAAAAAGTACTTTAAAACTGAATTATGCCACATACAAATATCGCCGGAGACAATATCATCAGCTTACAGCACGCGAAGATTGCCCAAAAAAACTTCACGGTTCTTTCTGATGTGAATCTGAACATCAAAAAAGGAAGATTCTGCTATCTTATCGGGAAAACAGGTTCCGGAAAAAGTTCCCTGCTGAAAACTTTGTACGGGCATATTCCTTTGGCTTCCGGACACGGCGCAGTGGTAGGTTTCGATCTTGCCAAGCTGAGAGCTTCGGACGTTCCGAACCTGAGAAGAAAATTAGGGATTGTTTTTCAGGATTTCCAATTGCTTTCTGACAGAACGGTTGAAAAAAACCTGAAATTCGTACTGGAAGCAACAGGATGGAGCGATAAGACAAAAATGGAAGACCGCATTAACGAAGTTCTTGGCAGCGTAAATATGAAAAGCAAGAAGCACAAAATGCCACACGAACTTTCAGGAGGAGAACAACAGCGTATTGCCATCGCAAGAGCGCTTCTGAATCATCCGGATCTTATTCTTGCGGATGAGCCTACAGGAAACCTTGACCCCGAAACTTCCAATGAAATCATGACTTTATTAAAGCAGGTTGCTCTTGAAAACGGAGCTGCTGTTGTGATGGCAACACACGATTATCATATGATCCAGAATTTTCCGGGTGAAGCGATAAGATGTGAAGATGGAAAAGTTTCCGTGCTTGATACAGCAGAGTTATTTGAGTAAAATTTAACCATTAAGGACATTTAAGAAGTTAAGCTTATTTAAAAAATCGATTAAATTTAAATTATTGATTTCAAAATAAGGATTACTTAATATTCTTAACTCCTTAACAAACAGCTTAATGGTTAAAAATAGGTTTTATTTTCTAAAAACATGAAACTCTTTGGTGAGTTCAAGATATTGGTCCGAGTATTGTCTCGGACTTTTTTCTATGGTAAATTCGAGTTCTTCGTACGATCGCTCGTTTAAAGAAAATTCAAGAATCAGTCTTTTTGTTTTTGAGTTTTCAATCCCTTTAATGTTGATTTTTTTAATTAAAAAAAGCTGATTTTCATTCGCAATCTTAATAAAAGCGTTTCCGGCTTCAACAGGAATAATGACTGAAAGAATTCCCTCTTTTGTTAGCAAAGAAGACGATTTTGAAATGAGCTGTCGGAAATTCAATTCAACGGTCTGCCTTGCGATTTTATCTTTTTCTGAGTCGGAAACTTCAAAGTACGGCGGATTGGAAACAATGAGATCAAATTTTTCTTCGGATTCAAAATATTTAAAGTCCTGATGAATATTTTTTAATCGTGAAGCGAAAGGTGAATTTTCAAAATTAAGTTTGGTGAGATGTGCCGCTTCTTCATTAATATCAATTCCTAAAAATTGTGCATTCTGATTTCTCTGCGACAGCATCATGGAAATCAAACCTGTTCCGGTTCCGACCTCCAACACTTTGGAAGCATTATCAACATCAGCCAAAGCACCCAGCAAAACACCGTCTGTTCCTACGCGAAAGACATTTTTAGACTGCTGAATTTCAAATTGTCTGAATGTAAAAGGTTTCACTATAAATTCGTCGGTAATGTGATGGTAAATGTCGATCCTTTTCCGACTTCGGATTTTACGGTGATTTCTCCTTTATAATCTTCCACCATTTTTCTTACCATGGAAAGACCAAGTCCCATCCCGCTGTTTTTTGAGGTGAAATTAGGCTCAAAAATCCTTTCATAAATATTTTCCGGGATTCCGATTCCGTTGTCCTGAACAGAGATCATTACACGTCTCTGATGTTGTTCCAGATCTACATTGATGATTAATTTTCGCTCTTCACTTTCCGCCTGTCTTGCATTCGTTACAAGATTGGTAATGATTCTGGACAAATAGATTCTGTCCATATTAATCATGATGTTGCTTTTATTGGAATGCATGAAAATACTATCATCATTAAAAACACGGAGAATATCTTCCACCTCAGTGTTCAGATTGATGATTTCATTGTTTTTTTCAGGCAGTTTGGCAAATTCCGAGAATGCAGAAGCTACGGTAGCAATTAAATCGATCTGATCGACCATGGTTTTGCTCATCTGTTTTACTCTTTCTCTGATATTCGGATCTTCGGGATCAAATTTTCTTTCAAAATTCTGGATAGTCAGTTTCATCGGTGTTAAAGAATTTTTTACCTCATGCGCAACCTGTTTTGCCATTTCTCTCCACGCTTCTTCCGAAGCTTTAAAACGAAGCCTCTCCTTCTGATCCTGAATCTGGAGAATCATTCGGTTATATGCTCTCGCCAAAGCATTCAGTTCGTCGTTTTTATAGTAACGGATGGGACGCATTTCGTTTTCAAACAATGTAATGCGGGTAATCATATCCGAGAATTTAGTAATATTTTTTGCCAAACTGTTAGACATCACCCAGCTAAACCATACGCTGAATAAAATCAATAAAACATCTACAAGAACAATATACTTTACATAAACGTTTAAGACATCAAAATAAGCCGCTTCATCATGATAAAGCGGAATGTATACGATCCCTATAGGTTCAAAATCATTATTCCTCAATAATAAATACGAGGAAGTAAGTACTGCATCTTTTTTAGCATCATAGCCTTTGATATCAACTCGTGCTTTTGTGGCTAAAATCTTGTTGATGATGTTAATAGGAACCATTTTTTGTTCAATATGGTTACCTTCCCGATTAGACAAAATGTAATTTCCTTTGAGATCATATATATAGATATCATGATGATTAATATCACCAATCTCATAAATTTTAGTTCCCAGAACTTTCTTCAGATCATCGGTTTTTACACGTACTCTGCTCAGTTCATAATCCAGATAACTCATTACAGTACCTGTCTTGTTCTGCATATCAATCTCACTCTGTTTTTCATAATTTTCTTTCAAAACAAAGTAAGGCACCAGCGAAGAAGCGACAACACTTAAAAGGCAAACCAACAGGAAACCGAAAAAAACCCGGTTCCTTAAGCTATATCCTTTATACACATTAATTGACATCCGCTATTTTTTAATTAACCTAGCAATATACTTACCAATTATATCAAATTCCAGATTAACTTTATCCCCTATTTTCAGATATTTCATATTTGTGAATTCCCATGTATACGGAATGATCGCTACAGAAAACTCCGTATCTTCACTTTTTGCCACGGTTAAACTTATTCCGTTTACTGTAATTGAGCCCTGCGGGACGGTTACAAAACTACCATTATCTTCATACTTCATCGTAATAAAATAACTTCCGTCTTTATTCTCAATATTCACCACTTCTCCGGTTTTATCTACGTGTCCCTGAACAATATGCCCGTCCAGTCTTCCGTCCATTTTCATGCAGCGTTCAAGGTTCACCACGGTTCCTTCCTGCCATTTTCCAAGATTTGTTTTTTCTAAAGTTTCATTGATGGCGGTTACAACATATCGGTCTCCATCGATTTTCACAACCGTAAGACAACATCCGTTATGGGCAAGACTCTGGTCTATTTTCAATTCGTTGGTAAACGGGCATGTTAAGGTAAAATCTATATTGCTTCCGTTTTCTTCGATCTTCTCAATTACTCCAACTGCTTCAATAATTCCTGTGAACATATTATTTTTTGCTAAATTTGTAAAATTATAATGTTCAAAGATAATCAAAATGAGCCCAAAAAACCATAAAGTACGAGTAGGAATTTCAATCGGAGATTTCAACGGCATCGGTCCCGAAATCATCATGAAATCTCTTTCAGACAAAACCATTACGGATTTTTTCACTCCTGTAATTTTTGGTTCGGGAAAATTATTTACCTATCAGAAAAATATTTTTAAGTTAAATTTAAATTTCAACTACATCAACGAAGCTTCACAGGCACATGCAGGAAAACTGAATATGGTAAATCTGGTGAAGGAAAATTCGATGGTAGAACTGGGAACACCTACGGAAGAATCTACCAAAATGGCAATCGATTCTCTGGAAGCGGCTACCGAAGCTTTACTGAAAGGGGAAATCGATGTTTTGGTTACAGCACCCATCAATAAAGATGAAATGGTAAAAATGGGCTTTAAACACGCTGGTCACACAGGATATTTTGAAGAGAAATTCAATAAAAAAGGATTGATGTTTCTGGTAACGGAAGATCTGAAGGTGGCAGTTTCAACGCATCATATTCCGATTGCACAGGTTGCGGAGAATATTTCCAAGGAAAAAATTAAAAAACAGATTAAGGTTTTAAACCAGACTTTAATTGAAGATTTTAATATTACCCGACCGAAAATTGCTGTTCTGGGCTTAAATCCTCACGCTGGAGACGGCGGAGTGATCGGAAAAGAAGAAATTGAAGTTATTGCTCCGGCAATCAAAGAACTTTCCGATAATGGAGTTCTTGCTTTCGGACCTTTTCCGGCAGACAGTTTTTTCCAGCCCGGAAAATATAAAAGTTTCGATGCTGTTTTAGCCATGTATCATGATCAGGGACTGGCTCCGTTCAAAACGCTGGCTTATGAAGAAGGGGTAAATTATACGGCCGGACTTCCGTTCATCAGAACTTCTCCGGATCATGGAACAGCTTATGATATTGCAGGAAAAAATGTTGCTGATGCACAAAGTTTTACGGAAGCTATTTTCACTGCCATTAAAATTTTCAGAAACAGAACGGAATACAATGAGCTGATGAGCAATCGTCTGCAGCCAAGAAAAATTGCAGTAGACAATGGAATAGATGAAGATCTGCCGGAGGAAACTGAAGGATAAATCTTTAATAAAGATTTTAAATTAATTTGTTAGAAATTTTATTTGTTATTATAAAAAAATTGCATATTTTTGCACACTCATTTTATGGACAAGTTAAGAAACTATGACGTAAGCTTTTCCGGGTTAAAAACCGGTAAGCACGAGTTCAGGTTTGAGATAGATAAAGAGTTCTTTCAATTATTTGACACTGAACAGGAATTTACAGATCCTAAAATTACAGTGGATGTTTTATTAGACAAGCATTCTACTTTTTTAGAATTTGAGATCAAGGTAAAGGGAACAGTAGAACTGGTTTGTGATATTTCGAATGAAAATTTCGATCATCCTATCGAAAACCAGATCAAAGTTTTGGTAAAGTTTGGCGAAGAGTATGATGACAGTGAAGAAGATGTAATCACTATTCCGACTTCAGATCATGCATTTAACATCGCACAACTGATTTACGAAAACGTAGCCCTTTCTATTCCGATGAAAAAGATTTCTCCGAATGTAAGTGATGATGATCTTGCCATTCTGGAAAAGTTCAGTCCAAAAGAAAGTCAGGAAGAGGAAGAACATGAAAGCGATCCGAGATGGGACGCACTGAAAAATTTGAAGAATAAAAATTAAATAGTTTAATGATGAGATGATGAATCTCATCGCTCATCAATTAAAAAAGTTATTACAAAATGGCACATCCAAAGAGAAGACAGTCGTCTACAAGAAGAGATAAGAGAAGAACTCACTACAAAGCTGTAGTTCCTCAATTAGCTAAAGATGCAACAACAGGAGAGCTTCACCTATACCACAGAGCTCACTGGCATGAAGGAAAACTTTACTACAGAGGTAAAGTAGTATTGGAAAAAGAAGTAGCATCTACTGAAGAAAACTAAGAGTCGCTTTTCCTCGAAAAACACTCATTTTAATACAAAAACCGCCCAATTTTGATAAAATTTGGCGGTTTTTTGTTGTTTTTTATGTTTTTTTGGTATCTTTGGAACAAAATCAAATATCAATTTTATGGACATTAAAGACATCCAAAATCTTATCAAGTTTGTATCTAAGGCAGAAGTTTCTGAAGTAAAATACAAAACTAAAGATTTCGAAATCACTATTAAAACTCCATTGGCCGGAAGCGAAGTTGCTTATGCTCAACCTGCAGTTTACCACACTGCTCCTCAACAAGTAGCGGCTGCTCCTGCACCGGTTGCAACTCCGGCTGCTGCACCTGCTGCAAGTACAGAAGCTGCATCTGATGACAGCAAATACGTGACCATTAAGTCTCCAATGATCGGAACTTTCTACAGAAAGCCATCTCCGGACAAAGACGTGTTCGTAAATGTTGGTGATGAGGTTTCTAACGGAAAAGTAGTTTGCGTTATCGAGGCAATGAAGTTATTCAACCAGATCGAATCTGAGGTAAGCGGAAAAATCGTTAAAATTTTAGTAGACGATGCAACTCCTGTAGAATACGACCAACCTTTATTCTTAGTAGATCCATCTTAAGGAATTTTAGATTAAAGATTATAAATTTTAGATGAAGCTTTTTCATTTAAAATAATTTAAAATTCAAAATTTATAATTTAAAATTTCGAAGATGTTCAAAAAAATATTAATAGCCAATCGTGGCGAAATTGCAATGCGTATTTTACGTACTTGTAAAGAAATGGGAATCAAGACTGTAGCCGTATATTCAACTGCGGACAAAGACAGTCTTCACGTAAGATTTGCTGATGAAGCGGTTTGTATCGGTCCTGCAATGAGCAAAGATTCCTATCTGAAAATTCCTAACATTATTGCTGCTGCGGAAATTACAAACGCAGACGCTATTCACCCTGGTTACGGTTTCTTATCTGAAAACGCTAACTTCTCCAGAATCTGCCAGAAGAACGGTATTAAATTCATCGGTGCGACTCCTGAACAAATTGAAAAAATGGGAGACAAAGCAAATGCTAAGGCAACCATGAAAGCTGCAGGAGTACCTTGCGTACCGGGTTCAGACGGTTTGATCGAGTCTTATGAAATCGCTGCTAAAACTGCTGAGGAAATTGGTTATCCGGTGATGATCAAAGCAACTGCAGGTGGGGGCGGAAAAGGAATGAGAGCTGTTTGGAAAGCTGAAGACCTTAAAGACCACTGGGAATCTGCAATTCAGGAAGCTGTTGCAGCATTCGGGAACGGAGGAATGTACATGGAAAAACTGATCGAAGAGCCAAGACATATCGAAATTCAGGTTGCAGGAGACCAGTTTGGTAAAGCTTGTCACCTTTCTGAAAGAGACTGTTCAGTTCAGAGAAGAAATCAGAAACTTACGGAAGAAACTCCTTCTCCTTTCATGACGGACGAACTTCGTGAAAAAATGGGAGAAGCTGCTGTAAAAGCTGCAGAATTCATTGGATATGAAGGTGTAGGAACTATCGAATTCCTTGTAGACAAGCACAGAAATTTCTTTTTCATGGAAATGAATACAAGAATTCAGGTAGAGCACCCTATCACTGAACAGGTTATCGATTATGACCTGATCAGAGAACAGATTCTTCTGGCTGCAGGAACTCCGATTTCAGGAATCAATTATTATCCGAAATTGCATTCAATTGAGTGCAGAATTAATGCGGAAGATCCTTACATGGATTTCAGACCTTCTCCGGGGAAAATCACAGGATTAAATATTCCTGGAGGACACGGAGTGAGAGTGGATACACACGTTTATTCAGGATATACAATTCCGTCTAACTACGACTCTATGATTGCAAAACTAATCACAACAGCTCAGACGCGTGAAGAAGCTATTGCAAAAATGAGAAGAGCACTGGAGGAATTTTATATTGAGGGTGTAAAAACAACAATTCCTTTCCACAGACAACTGATGGATAATGAGGATTATCTTTCAGGAAACTATACTACAAAATTCATGGAGGATTTTGTGATGGACAGAAAATATGATAATCACTAAATTGATTATTTAAAATATTTGAACCGCCTCATTTTTGGGGCGGTTTTTTATTAAAATCAAAACAAAAAGATATTTAAACTGTAATTGACAAGTGATTGGAATAATAATTTCCAAAACATTCTGTTCTGTCATTAAATTGTACTTTTCCCACGAAATTTTTCAGTAGAAGATTTCTGTTTATTCATATCAATTATAATGTTTAAATTTGTACAAAACCTAAATTTATGTCAACAGTAGAAACAATAAAAGACTCACAATATTTCATTGATCTTGAAGACCGACACGGAGCCCACAACTACCACCCTCTTCCGGTTGTTTTAGATAAAGGAGAAGGTGTTTTTGTCTGGGATGTGGAAGGAAAGAAATACTACGATTTTCTTTCAGCCTATTCTGCTGTCAACCAAGGTCATTCTCATCCGAAAATTGTAGGAGCATTAGTTGAGCAGGCTCAGAAACTTGCTTTAACGTCAAGAGCTTTTTACAATTCGAAACTGGGAGAATACGAAAAAAAGATCACTACCCTATTTGGTTTTGATAAAGTTTTACCAATGAATTCCGGTGCTGAAGCAGTGGAAACAGCAGTAAAATTAGCAAGAAAATGGAGCTACGAAGTAAAAGGAATTTCTGAAAATGCTGCAAAAATCGTAGTTTGTGAAAATAATTTCCACGGAAGAACCACAACAATTGTCTCGTTCTCCAATGATCCTGATGCGAACCAGAATTACGGTCCGTTTACTCCAGGTTTTATTAAAATTCCTTATAACGACCTTGAAGCTTTAGAAGAAGTTTTGAACAGAGAAGCAGAAAATATTGCTGCATTTTTGGTAGAACCTATTCAGGGTGAAGCCGGAGTATATGTTCCGAATGATGGATTTTTAAAGAATGCTTCTGAATTGTGTAAAAAGCATAATGTTCTTTTTATTGCCGATGAAGTTCAGACAGGAATTGCAAGAACAGGAAGGTTAATCGCCTGTCATCACGAAGATGTACAACCCGATATTCTAATTTTAGGAAAGGCTCTTTCCGGTGGAATGTATCCTGTTTCAGCAGTTTTAGCGGATAATGAGATCATGAATGTGATTAAACCGGGACAGCACGGTTCTACATTCGGAGGAAACCCAATTGCTTGTGCAGTAGCTGTTGCCGCTTTAGATGTTGTTGAAGAAGAAAAGCTTTCTGAAAGAGCGGAAGAACTGGGAAAATTATTCCGTTCTGAAGTTGAAAAAATTATTGAAAAAACAGACCTCATTACAAAGGTTAGAGGAAAAGGTTTGCTGAATGCTATTTTAATTAACGATACTCCGGAAAGTTCCACTGCATGGAATCTTTGTCTGAAGCTAAAAGAAAACGGACTTCTTGCAAAACCGACTCACGGAAATATCATCCGTTTGGCACCGCCTTTGGTGATCACAGAAGAGCAATTGCTGGATTGCGTAAAAATTATTGAAAAAACTATTTTAGAATACCATATCAGTTTGAAATAATCATTTCAAAGATTCACCTTAATTCACTTTAAAGCATTTTACAAATTTTGTTTCAATAATTTTAAGCTATAAAATTATTGAAACAAAATAAATTGTTATCCCTATACTAATGGAATTTCCATAACTATATTTTACTATAATCTTATTTGTAAAATTCGTTCATAGAATTGCAAATAATTATTAGTCATAACATTATAACTATATTGTTTAGTCCATTTTTTTATGTCATCACTCACATTCTCTTTATCAGCATTATAAAGATTCATTTTTTCTTTAAATGTCTGAGACATTGCTTCTGGCGCAAAGTTATCAAAGTAAAAGGCTTTATCTCCACCGATTTCAGGAAGACTTGTATATGTTGAAAGAAATACAGGCTTTCCAAATGCCATTGCTTCAATAGGGGGAATTCCAAAACCTTCAGCTATCGATGGATGGCACATTGCTTCACAATGTTGAATAACAGCATATTTTTCCTCTTCAGAAACATTCTTCAAAAAATGAACTCGGTTTTCAAGATTTAAATCTTTAATTTTTTTTCTTACTTCATCTGCATACGGTTGCTTTTCATCCGAAGCTATAAGAACCAAATCTTCATCAATATAAGGCAGCATCTCAACTAAGGTTAATTGATTTTTTTTATTAAAAAGCACACCAATATTAAGTATATACTTTTTATTTTTTAAAAATACATATTTGCCTAAATCATATTCTTTATTCTCTGGAAGCTCAATTCCATTATGAATAACTACAATATCTTTAAGTTTATTGAATTTAAAAAGCCCTTTATTATGAATTAAATCTTGTTTAGCATATTTGGAAATGCATACTATATAATCCGCATTTTTTAAATTATTTTGTACTTTTTGAAGCATCTTTTTCTTTTTGGAATCAGAAATATTTTCATGCAAAAAGTTTAAATCGTGCAGAGTAACAATTTTAAGTGTATTTTTATAATTTCGGTGAAAATATGATGAAAGCTGATGACTGACATGAATTAAATCAAATTGATTACTAAATAACTCAAAAAACTTATGGGTTTTTCTCCAATAGATATATTTAGACTCGGATTCAAATCTGGAAAGCTGTTCTTTACTCCCAAAATATGTAATTTGAAACTTGGAGTTTGTTTTTAGTAAACCTTTTGTAAGATTTCGGAATACATTTGCAATTCCTGAATTTGGATAGCGAAGACGCTCAAGATCAATTAAAATTTTTGCCATCATTTATATTATATCGAAAATAGTTATGAAAATTTATTTTTAAAAAATATTTTTTCTTTTTCAAGACTATGATTATTTTTAATAAAACTATATGCTTTATTTCTTAAATCCTCATAAAGAACATCATCTTTTAGAAGAAATTCTATATATCTTGCAAATTCCTCATCATTATCTGTCACAAGGCAACCATTGTCACTTTTTTGTGAAAGTCCATCTACCCCACGAGTATTTGTAACCACTGGGAGATTGTTACTAAGCGATTCCAGAACTTTAATTTTTACACCTGTTCCGCTTAGCATAGGACAAATTGTAATTCTTGTATTGTCATAAAACTCTTGTAAATCATCTACCATACCATGAATGATTACATTTGGGTATTCTTTTTTAATCTCATCACCTATCTTACCGATAATATGTATTTGAATATTATTATTTAAATATGGTAAAACTTTTTCTAAAAACCAGTTTATACTTTTTATATTATGAGGGTTATTACTTGCAACATATACCACATCATACTTATAATAATTACTAATTAGATTTAAGTCCTTCTGTTGAAAAGATACCGGAATATGAACTATTTTGCCATCAGTAAATTGTTCAAAAATATATTTCTCTTCAATTGAGAAAGTCCAAACTTCATCAAACTTTCTTAGCGCTTTTACTTCTGACTGAAATAGTTTGCCAATTTTACTTATTTTGTTTCTAGATTGAGCAGTTATAAAATCATGAGAATCCAATATTTTATAAGTATTATAATTCAAATCATCAATCAGACTGCTCCATGAAGCGTAGCTAATAATAATCTTATCATATTTTTTTGCATTAAGGATTTTAGAAACCTTTTTATTTAAAAATGGATTCGAAATATCAATAGTTGTTCCTCTTAATAGTTTAGGAATAAAATTTGGAATTTTATAAAAGAAAAAAGATTTAACAGGATTTTTTTTCTTATCAATTTTTCTATTTGTAAGAATAAGATTAATATTGGGGTATAGGTTGTGAAACATTTGAATAGAAAAAGGAGTCCAGGTTCCCCAATCGCTTATAGATAAGAAATCGACTTCATTATTTTCTGAAGAATTATTCAGAAATTCTAAAACTTGTATACATCTGGTTATATTTCCAGCCTTACCCTCTGTCGGACAATCCGGCATGAAGTATAAAATTTTTTTCTTCAACTTTTATATTGTTTAATCTAAATAATACTCAAAAGATAAAATTAATTTCTGCCACTCTTCAAAAATAAATTTAGGGTTATATTTTTTCATATCCTGATAAGCCTGTTCTCCTAGTTTTTTTCTAATTTCAGTATCATTAAATAATTGCTCAAGATATTTTCCCATCTCATCATTATCCGCAGCTAAAAACCCATTCTGCAGGTTTATAATAAGTTCATTTACCCCAGAGCATGTTTTAAATCCCAAACAAGGAAGTCCTACAGACATAGCCTCAGTTAACGCAAGCGGAAACCCCTCATATTTACTTGGAAAAATGAATGCATCAGCATCTTTTAGTTTATCTATTGGATTATTAGCAAATCCCATAAGAAAAACTCTATTCTCTAAATTATTCTTTTTTATTAACTCTTTTAATAATTCATAATCCTGACCCACTCCCCAAAAGTACAAATCCCAATTCGAAAATTTATTTTTTAGTTTAGCAAAAATATCAATTGCAATATTCTGCTGTTTACAACTAGTAACTAAAGAAGCAATATTTACTATTTTAAACCGAGACTTATTACTATCATATTTGACAGAATTTTCCTCAAATTGAGGAACAGGATTTGGAATTACAAAACATTTTCCATTAAAAGTATCAGGTAAAAAATCTTTGTAGCTTTCAAACAAAATTTGGATTCCCGTAAGCTTATGATAAGATTCTTTTAAAAGTTTCATCTCTGTTGGACTTCTATACCATAATATGTCGGTATAGTCATAATCAGGTCTTCCGTTTGTTGAATTAACAATAGGAATTCTAAAGTCATTTTTGAATGTAATTTCTAAAAGAGAGCTTATTGACATTGTTATAATAATATCAGGATTCAACTTCTCTATATAATTTTTCCAATCTCTTGATCTTTGAAGCAGATTATACTCAAACACTCCTTCTTCACCTCCAAATTCTCTGTATATTTTTTTATTATAAAATTTTGCTTTCTTTTTCTGAACCTTAAATTTTAACCACAAAAAGGGATTTTTACCTTTATAGTTATAAAATGATAAAGGAAGTTTTTGAATAGTTTTTGAATTAAATATATTAGTAACTTTTACATCTTTATGTAAAAAGAAAATTGGTTTTCCAGATATATTTTGATTTGTTGCAATCTCAACACTATGACCTTTTGAAACAAAATTATTTGCTAAAAAGGAACAAATTTTCTCCGTACCTCCTGACCCATTAATAAAATTTATATGTTGAACCAACAAAATTTTCATCTTTCAAAATTCTTTATTATATCGCTTCTTAATTTTTTTCTTATTGATTTAATAGGAATAAATTTAATAAGCTTCAAATATATTTTTTTCTTTTTCTCTCTACGTATTAAATAGTACGGATAATATTTTTCATATTTACGAAAGTCTTCCTCTTTTAGAAAATATAAAAATGCGTCGCTTAGATATTTTTTTTCTTTATTTTTAAGATATGGAAAAACATTTTTATCCATAAATTCTTTAATGATACTTCTTAGGTATATTTTCTGGTCACCGTCTAATGGCATTGCAATATATCTGAACTCAAATGGCTCATGTTCTATAAACAAAGCTAAATGTAGAGCATGAGATTGGAAAAGAGAATATTTTATATAAAATTCTTCTAATATTTCAAACCATTTGGGAATTGTTCCCAAAACTTTTTCAACATTTTCATTAATTCTAACATGATTTTGATTTTCGTGCTTCCGATAATGATAATTACCTTTGCTATTTAGGCTTATATTTTTTGTAAGTGCTAAAAGCTGATGAGAAAATATCCCATCTTCTCCCGGTTGAATATTTTCTGGAAATTTAATATCTGAATATCTTCTTACAAATTCAGTTTTTATAAACTGAGCGCAAGTTGGTAGTGCCATCACATAAGGCATACGTTTGTAAAAATATTCCCCTACTATTACAATATCACTATTCTGATTCTTTGCAGTTTGATAGGATGTTGCTAGAAATTCTGAATCAATTGTATCATCTGAATCTAAAAAAAATATATATTCTCCTCTAGCCTTTATTAATCCCAAATTTCTAGCAATAGAAACTCCTGAGTTTATCTGAGAAAAATAGATTATTCGAGTATCTTTATTTTGATAATCCAAACATATTTCTGGTGATTTGTCAGTACTTCCATCATTGATTAAGATTAACTCAAAATTATGGAGGCTTTGTTGTAAAACACTTTCGATAGCTTCTACCAAAAACTTTTCTACATTATAAACAGGTATAATTACAGATACGAAAATATTATTTTCTTCAGTATTCATTGGATACTATTTTGATAGGCAATCATCAATTTTCTTTTTATTTAATTGAAATTGTCTATATTTAAAAATTCCAGTTTTATAACCAATAATTGCCCCAAAACTAATGTTTTCATCTGTTGTGGACATTGGAAATATACAAGACCTATAAGTATTGTGCTCTACTAATGGGCTAGGAAAAACTTTAAAATTTAATCCGTCTTTAGAAAATGCTAAATAAAGACTGTCTGCTGTATATTTTTTCACATCGCCAGCTGCAATGCATAAGAAGTAATAACCGTCAATGTAAGTAGCTTGAATATGCCAAGGCGCAAAACTAGTGTTTACTTGTGTCCAAGGTTTATTAATGAAGTTTACAACCTTACTTTTTTTAAAAACAGAAAAATTCAAACCATCATTAGATGTTCTTCTAATGATATAAGCACCATCGTTTCCCGGAAAATTTTGACTAATATTATTTTCCACCTCATAACTTATATATCCTTTTCCATTATAAATAAAACTAGGAGATATCATATGATTGTCCTTGGGTGAATAAGGAGGATTACTTGTATAAACTACTTCCATAGGAGTCCAATTTATACCATTAGTAGAGGTTTGTCTTACAATAGTTCTTTGAGCATTTTTTAGTAATTTCTGTATATTATTTGGACTTTTTGACCCTCTTTTCAGTAAGGCTGTTGCCTTTATAAAACTTCCTCTAAAATATAACGAAAATTTTCCATTTTCATAAGTCCAATCAACATCTGACCAAAAACCTTGTTTTTCATCACCTTTTTTTTCAAAAAAACTTTCATCATAAGATGGGGTACTTTGAAGAGGTCCCAACATCCCAGCAGGAGGAGACCAGTTTATTCCATCGTTTGAAACGACTACGGTTGGATTTTCAAATCTTTTAGAATCAGGTGCAATACCTATTGTTCCAAAATAAGGTGTAAAAACCATCCAATATTTATATCCATTGAAGCCATTAGGAAAGTACTGAACATCGGGATGGCAATATCCAAAATTGGGAGCATAAATATTCTTAATAAATGCAAGATTATTTTGCCCGGGATAATTCCCATTTGCTAATACATTTATATTTACAGTTCCTATATCGGTCAAATAATCTGTAAATCCGGCATAATCTATATCATTATTTGGTACAGGAGTTACATTTTCAGCATACAAACTATCATCTTGCCTAGAGCAAGAAATCGTAAAAATTATAAGTGAAAGTAATAATATACTATTTTTACGAATATGGCTTAACATCTTTAATGTATAAATTTATTGTCGATCATATTCATCCTCAAGCCTTACAATATCATCCTCCCCGAAATAAGTTCCCGTTTGTACTTCGATAAAAACGACCGGTTTATCGGAAAGATTCATTATTCTGTGTTTGGCACCAAGAGGTATAAAAATGCTTTCGCCGTAAGATAAACTGACTTCTTTACCATCCAGAACTACGGTCGCATCACCTTCAATGATCGTCCACTGTTCCTGTCTTTTATGATGATACTGGTAAGATAATTTCTGTCCCGGATTTACTTCTATTCTTTTCAGCTTATAATGTGGCTCATCCGCTAAAACATAATATTTTCCCCAAGGTCTTTCTCCGATTTCTAACATATTTGTTTAATAATTTTTAGCGAATGTAGTCAAAATATTTTTTCAATACCAAAAGTGATATTAAATTTTCAACATTTTTATCTTTAAACTGCGCTCTGTATTCTTTGGCATTTCGTATTATTTCCAAAGCTTCATTTTCATGATCGATGTAATACTGAAGTTTTTCCTCAAGATTTTCATAATTCTCATTAATCCCGATAAAATGCTCATCCGGTTTTAAAGTTCCTTCCATATACCATGTTTCCATTTTTAAAGGAGGAGAAACAGCAATGGAATTCGAAGACATGATCCACTTTAAATTTGTGGCAACATCATTTCCTTCAAGACTCAAAATAAATTTATTCTTCAGATGTTCCCCGATCGAAATCTTAGGTTTTATCCATTCCTGATTTCCGTTTTTGTTTACCTGTCCCAGATCACAAAGCGGATTGTGAAAATATTTTTCATAAAATCTTTTTCGGTGTTCCTGATGAACTGCCGCTCTTCCGATCATGATATTTTTCTTTTCAGAAAAATTAAGATTGTCTTTTACAGATACAAAATGTCTTGCTTTGTCCAGATTCAGTAAAATATTGTTCTCATTATTTCCGTGAATAGGACGGCTTTTCGTTATTTTGGGAAAATCCAGAATAGTATTGACATCACCAAATGCAAAATCAATCTTTAAATTTTTCGGAAAATATCTTGCATACTCATAGGTATCAAAATAATAGGCTTTCGGAGTTTTGGGCTTCAAAAGATCTGCAATCGTAGTTCCGGAATGATTTACCAGAGTTTCAACGGAAATTTTATTGTAATAGTCTACTCTTTTTTCAACAGTTTTAAGCTGTTCTTTGGAGACTCTTTTATAGAGATGATCAATCTTTTTTTCAAAAGATTGTACAGGAAATAATCCTCGTGCAAATCCCTGAATATAAAAAGATAATTTATTCTGTTTTTTAACTTGTGCCATGGTGAATTTAAAACTTCACAAAAATACAGCATTATATCTGTTATTTTTCGAAAAGGAAATTATTTTAGATGATTTTTATTATCCTAAAATTAAATCATTCAAATACATGATTAAAATTACTTTATCGCAAATAAATGTACCTTTTTATATTAGTTTAAGTAAATTTGCAAAAATTTTTATTTAAAATGGACAAAGTAAGAGTACGTTTTGCTCCAAGTCCTACGGGACCTTTACATTTAGGAGGCGTAAGAACCGCATTATACGATTATCTTTTTGCTAAAAACCAAGGAGGCGAATTTGTATTAAGAATTGAAGATACAGATACCGCAAGATACGTTGAAGGAGCAGAAGAATACATTGAAGAAGCCCTTGAATGGTGCGGAATTATTGCCGATGAAAGCCCGAAAAAAGGAGGAAAATTCGCTCCGTACAGACAATCTGAAAGAAGAGATATTTACGATAAATATACAGAGCAGATCTTAAAAACAGATTATGCTTACATTGCTTTTGATACCGCTGAAGAACTGGACGCGATCCGTGCAGAATATGAGGCAAGAGGAGACGTTTTTTCTTATGACAATAAATCAAGAAACCGTTTGAGAAACAGTATTGCTCTTTCTGAAGAGGAAGTTCAGAAATTGCTGGATGAAAAAACGCCGTATGTCGTGAGATTCAAAATGCCGATCGACAGAACATTAAATCTTGTAGACATCATCAGAGGAAATTCTTCCGTGAATACCAATACTTTAGACGATAAAGTTCTGGTAAAAAACGATGGAATGCCGACTTATCATTTCGCCAACATCATCGATGACCACGAAATGGAAATTTCTCACGTTATCCGTGGTGAAGAATGGCTGCCTTCTTTAGGACTGCATACCTTATTATATGAAGCAATGGGTTGGGAAGCGCCTCAGTTTGCCCATCTTTCTTTGATTTTAAAACCTGAAGGAAAAGGAAAACTAAGCAAAAGAGATGGCGATAAATTCGGGTTCCCTGTATTTCCTTTGAATTTTAAAGATCCTGCAACAGGAAATGTTTCCAAAGGATACAGAGAAAGCGGATATCTTCCTGAAGCATTCATCAATATGGTTGCGCTTTTAGGCTGGTCTCCTGCAGACGATAAAGAAATTTTATCTCTGGATGAAATGGCAAAAGAATTTGATCTGAATAAAGTTCATAAAGCCGGAGCAAGATTCAGCAAAGAAAAAGCAGAATGGTTCAATCATCAGTACATCCAGAAAACTTCGGATGAAGATTTACTGAATATTCTTAAAAATTCAGATTTAAATTTAACACTTTCAGACGACAAACTGTTAAAAGTGATTAAGCTGATGAAAGAAAGAGCTACCTTCCCGAAAGATATCTATGAAAACGGAAAGTTTTTCTTCGAAGCACCCACTTCTTATGACGAAAAAGCATCTAAAAAAGCCTGGAATGATGAAACTTCGGCAATTTTAGGGGAATTGGCTTCAAATCTTGAAGTGACTGATTTTAATGCTGAAAATCTTAAGCAGAAGGTTCATGATTTCGCGGAAAATAAAGGTCTGGGAATGGGTAAAGTGATGATGCCGTTGCGATTATCTTTAGTAGGAGAACTGAAAGGACCAGATGTTCCGGACATCATGGAACTTCTTGGAAAAGAGGAGACTATCTCCAGAATAAACAATGCAGTAAATAATTTTAAATAGATTTTGATAATTTTTCATAAATTTGAAAGATTTAATTTACTTCAAGAATGGAATATTTAAGTTTCGAACTTCCTATAAAAGAATTAATGGACCAATACCAAACCTGTTCTTTAGTAGGAGAAGAAAGTGGTGTTGATGTAAAATTAGCATGTAGCCAGATCGAGGATAAAATCATAGAAAAGAAAAAAGAAATCTATGGAAATCTTACCCCTTGGCAAAGAGTACAACTTTCCCGTCATCCGGATCGTCCTTATACACTGGACTATATCCACGGGATGGTGGATAAAGGCAGTTTCTTAGAACTTCACGGAGACAGAAATTTCGCAGATGATCCTGCCATGATCGGTGGTTTAGCAACCTTGGACGGTCAGAAAGTAATGATCATCGGAACTCAGAAAGGAAGAACTACAAAAGAAAGACAGCACAGAAGATTCGGAATGCCGAATCCTGAAGGATACAGAAAAGCTTTAAGACTGATGAAGCTTGCAGAAAAATTCAGAATTCCTGTAATTACTTTGGTAGATACACCGGGAGCTTATCCTGGTCTTGAAGCGGAAGAAAGAGGACAGGGAGAAGCAATTGCAAGAAACATTTTTGAAATGACGATGCTTAAGACTCCTATTTTCACCTATATCATTGGTGAAGGAGCGAGTGGCGGAGCTTTAGGAATTGGTGTAGGAAACAAAGTATATATGTTGGAAAACACTTGGTATACGGTAATTGCACCGGAAAGCTGCTCATCCATCCTTTGGAGAAACTGGGATCATAAAGAAGATGCGGCAAACGCTCTGAACCTGACTCCGAAAGATGCTTTAAGAGAAAAATTCATTGACGGAATTGTGGAAGAACCTCTTGGAGGAGCACATTACGATCCGGAAACAACGTATCTGAATCTTAAAAATTCAATATTGCAGAACATCAAAGCCTTTTCAAAATTCACTGGAAAAGAACTTGAAACCCAGAGACAGGAGAAATTCATTGCGATGGGGCAATTTAAAGGATAAAATATAAAACCGGTTAAGAAAAATCTTCTTAGCCGGTTTTTATTTTTATTGTACAAAACAAAGGTTAACTTTCACTATTGCTTGGTAAAGATTAAATCTTTTGTTTCTGGTAGATAAATCGTTGTATCTAAATTAGGAGGGCATTTAGCTGCAGTTGTAACTATATCATTGGGTCTATATTCCCACGAAACTTGTGTTGAACTAATTTTTTTTAGTTTAATTCCTCCAAAACCTATGTTACAATTTGTACCCGTATAAACAAAATTTACTGTATTTTCAATTGAATCAATATCAATACTGTACAAAGCCGCAATATTAAGATTATTATTTTGGGTATCCTGTAAAATAACTCCAGATGGATTTTTCACAATATATTTTATTACTAAGACATCCATATAATAATTCTTTTGACCACTTTCTTCTAATTTATGTTCTTGCTTAGTTATATAAAGAGTAATCTCTTTACTATTAAAACTTGCTTTATAAATTCCTATGTAAGAATTAAGCTCATTATTAATATCTTTTAAATATGCACCATTTGGTATATCAAAAAAAGAAGTATTAAGAGGTAAAGTTTGAGCTTGACAAGAAACTAAGCTAGTAATTAAAGCTAACGTTAAAAATTTAATTAAGTTCATATTTTATATTTAAAATTTTTTAATTAAGGACAAGGTGTCCCTACAGGAATTCCATTTATGTCTAAATTTACATTATAAACGTTACCATTAGGTTCTATTCGCTGCAAATTCACTTTTCCACTTAAATTCATAATTTTAAGCGTTTCAAAGAACAATTTTTCCAATCCTTTTTCGTTAAGGTCTCCAGAATTTTTTATGTAAGTCGTTCCACTTTTAGATTTATTAGTTAGATTACTTACAACTTTTTGATAATCTATAATAAATTGATTCATTTGTGCCGTTGTGTAAGTATAACCTCCCAACTCTGCACCTGTTCCTGTATAAGTTATTACATAGTTTATAAATTGCTGATTGCTTGGTGGACAATTACACCATTCCGCTGCAATCATCCCTAAATAAGCATTTCCAACACCATCTTGTATACTTTGTGCAGCTGCAAACCCAAATAGAGCATCTATATCTGGTGGGGAAAACATATGTGTTCCTAATGCTGTGTGATTATGGTATCCCCCATAAGAATCAGTCACGTCATTAAATATCACATGGTGAGCAGCACTAACATTAGCAGGAACTATTGTTCCGTCTTTCTTCTCTTTAAAACCTATTTCTCCTGCGTTTATGTTACTCAGAGTGCTTAATGCCTGTGTTTTTACATTATTTATTCCCGCTTGTACATTTGGTTTATTAAGGACAGATTTAGTTTTCTCGCAGGGCGTCTGGTTGTTCTGCGGCGTTTGCGGTGCCCATCCTCCGCCACCGTGTAGAATAGGACCGCCGCTCATGTCTCCGGTATACGGCGGCGAATATCCGCCGGTATTTATTATAATATCCGGTATAGGGGCCTCCTCTGTTGTATGAACGGTAATTATCACTTCCTCGATATCTTTTATCGGAGGATCAGATTCTCCCCGCGCTGTTTGCTGATGCTGCGCATAATGCTGCTGAAATTCGAAAATAATAGATTGTGCTAAAGCCGACTGGTTATTCACAAGATAAAAATCTACCCAACTTCTGTCTTCATTAATCTTTCCGTACCACAGCGCCGTTACCACGCCTTCTTTAAGAATAGGATAAAGAATATATTTATTAGTGGTTCCAAAGGTTTGGGAAGAAACATTATAATCGATAGATCCGAAATCATCATATAATTGCTTGTAAAAATCCGGATGTTTTACGATAAAATTGTAGATAATACTGCTAAAAGGATCTGCATAGCTGAATTCTGTATTTTCTTCACCTTTAGCATAGCGGTTTTTAAAATCTGTTAATTCTCTGGAGTGCTCTTTCTCAAATCTTTCAAAAGCAGCAATTTTTTCTTTTTGCTGATGTTCTTGCTCCTGGATAGCTTCATCCGTTCTGCAGGAATAAAGCAGTACACTAAAGACCGACATAAATGCCAGCCACGAAATCATTTTTTTCGTCATAGTTATTTGTTGTTTTTTTAATAGGTTAAATATACTGTTTTTTTTAAATTACTCTACAAATATGTGAAAAATAATACTTCCCCAAAAACCTATATTTGCATAAAATTACCCGATTATCGGGTAAAGCCAGTGATTTGAAATAATTTTCTATATTTGTTTTAAATATTTATACCGATGACAAATACCGTAGCTGAGAAAATAAAAAGATTAAGAAAATCCAAAGGGTTTTCTCAGGATGATATGGCAGATAAACTACACATCTCCCAGTCTGCCTATGCACGCATAGAAAGCGGGGAAAGCAATTCATGGGTACATCATATTGAAAAATTAAGTGAAATTTTTGAAATAAAACCTGAGAACTTTCTTACGGATGAAGCTAATAATCTTGAACAAGAAAATACAGATCAAAAAGGGGGAATGGCATTTCAATTTGTAGGTACTATTAATACTATAAATTCCTTATCAGAAAAGGTAATTGAACTCTACGAAGAACGTATAAAAGAATTAAAGGAGCAGGTAGAATTCTGGAAAGACCAGGCTGGAAACTCCAGCAATCCTGTAAATTAAAAAAAACCGGTTAAGAAAATTTCTTAACCGGTTTTTTTAGTTCTTTTGTCTATTTAATTATTCACTCAGATTCAATTCGATCTCAATATCTTTGTTGATCTTTTTCAGGGACGAATATTTGGCATCACAAACCATTGTGGTTAAAATATATTCTCCTTTTTCTACCAATAGAAAATTCTGTCCGTTTGCCGGAACATCCAGATTATAATATTTTTTTCCGTTGATCTTTACAATCAGATTACATTTAGACCTGTTTTTAATATTGATATACGCTTCCTTATCCATCGGATCATTATTAAAAAGATGGGTTAACATGGCTGCTGTCTTTTTGTTCTGTTCGCTTGCTCCGGTAGATTTTTTATTCGATCCGGAAACACTCGCGTAGTTTACGGTTCTTTCCGCTTTGGAAGCATTGGCTGCAATGGTTTTAGAATTGTTCAGGCTGTTGTTATCCAAAACCATCTGTTTTATTTTATCTTCACTTAAGGGTTTAATGGTTGGCTTGGCTTCAGGAGAATTTCCTGTTGTGATAATGGCAATCAGTTTTCTTTTGAAATAGTCTGTTTTGGCATGTCCGGGATTTTGTTTCAGAAATCCTGCAATCACTCTTGCTTCCGCAGTGGTTTCCGCATCACTTTCTGTATAGATGATGGCAGTTTCCTTTTCTACGATGCCTTTGGATTTCGTTTTTTTCTTTTTTTGCGAAAATCCGAGAGTGAAAATGCATAAAAATATGAGGAGAAATATTTTTTTCATTAAGTAAGCATTTAAAAATTTATTAAATATACAAATAACGCAAAAAGTCATTTTTTAGTTTATCATTAAAATCATTATCTTTGCATCGCTTTAAAATTAAGCTAAAAATTAATACTAATCTTAAATAAAAAAAATAATAGATATTATGTCTTATACACCAGCTGCTGCAGACGTAGCAAAATTGAGAAACCAAACAGGTGCAGGTATGATGGACTGCAAAAAAGCTTTAGTTGAAGCTGAAGGAGATTTCGAAAAAGCGGTAGATATCCTTAGAAAAAAAGGACAGAAAGTTGCTGCTAACAGAGCTGACAGAGAGTCTACTGAAGGTGCAGTAATCGCTAGAGTAAACGAAGATAATACTTTAGGTGCTATTATCTCTTTAAATTGTGAGACTGACTTCGTAGGTAAAAACGAAGCTTTCATCGAACTAGCTTATGAATTGGCTGAAATGGCAATTTTTGCTGCTTCTAAAGAAGAATTATTGGCTACAGATTTCCACGGAATCACTGTTGCTGAAAAATTAATCGAGCAAACAGGTGTTATCGGTGAAAAAATCGAGATCGGTGCATTCGAAAGAATTACAGGTCCTTATTTAGGAGCTTACATCCACGCTGGAAACAAAATCGCTGCCATCACTTCTCTTTCTGCAAAAGTAGACGGAGCAGATGAAGTTGCAAAATCTGTTTCTATGCAGGCTGCTGCGATGAACCCAATCGCTCTTGATGAAACTTCTGTTTCTCAGGAAACCATCGATAAAGAATTAGAAATCGAAAGACACAAACTTGTAGAAGAAGGGAAACCTGCAAACATTATCGATAATATCCTTAAAGGTAAAATGCAGAGATTCTACAAAGACAATACTTTGGTACACCAGGATTTCATCAAAGACAGCTCTATGTCAGTTGCTGACTATGTGAAGTCTGTAAATGCAGATCTTAAAGTAACAGGATTTATCAGAATCAGCTTATAATCTTTTTAAGATTAAAAATATTAATCCCGATGATTTTTTTCATCGGGATTTTTTTATGCCGAAAACAGCGAACCTTCTAAATATTAACATATTATTAAATATTTAAAAATTACATTAAATGGAGTTATTTAGATAAAAATCATCATAAAAAATTGATTATTAATGCTTAGATTTGCAGCCCTTATTATTAGACATGAAAAAATTTCTACTAATCTTTTGCTCTTTTTTTTATTTAATTCTTAATGCCCAACTGGATACGGAACACTGGTTTGCGCCAATGTCGGCAAGTTCACTTCAGGGTACTCCGGAATGCTATCTGTATTTATCCACCAATGAAACGACTCCGTTTTCGGTTCAGATTTACAACAACAATACGGTGTTTTCTACTGTTCAGGTGAGTAAAAACAATCCGGTACAGGTTACCATTCCGAACAATTATATGATTGCCTCTACTCCAT
The DNA here is from genome assembly GCF_037146035.1 of Chryseobacterium sp. MMO-72. NCBI lineage: Bacteria > Pseudomonadati > Bacteroidota > Flavobacteriia > Flavobacteriales > Weeksellaceae > Chryseobacterium > Chryseobacterium sp. MMO-72. Next base: position 70,090 of record NZ_JBBCWG010000001.1, on the reverse strand, counting down.
CCAATCTTTTTACACAGAGATCAATGGGATTACAGGTGAAAGGTCCTAAAAAATTCTTTGCCAACTTCAGATTTGCAGTTCCCAATCAGGCAGAAATCATCACTTCCAAAGGTCTGGCAGGAATCGGGAAAAACTTTTTCGTAGGCGTTGCCCCGAATACAACCGCAAAACCTTACGTTAATTCAACCATTGGATTTATTGCAACGGAAGACAATACAACCGTAACATTATCCGGTTACAATCCGAACGTCATTTTCTCTGACGGTACTTCATCACCCTCAAGAACGTTTACCATCAATAAAGGGAAATCATATATCATTGAAGCGCAGAGTGATCTATCCTCAAGCAATTTAACAGGATTGGTTGGCGCAAAAATTACGGCGAACAAACCTATTTCGGTAACCAACGGTAATTTCAACAGTATCTATACCACACAGAACAACAGCAATGTGGATATTCTGATGGATCAGGCTGTTCCTGTAGAAAGATTAGGAAAAACATTTGCTTTGGTAAAAGGAAACGGACCTGCCAATTCCGGAATGGAAGCTGCTTTGGTTATTGCCACGGAAAATAACACCAAACTTACCGTAAACGGTACTCTTTTAGGAAATGTCACACTGAATGCAGGACAATATTACATTGTTCAGGGAACCAGCTATATCAATCAGGGGAACGGACATTACAACATGAGTATTTCTGCCAATAATAATGTGTATGTTTATCAGCTTCTTGCAGGAACTTCAGGAAGTACGGTATACGCAACCGGAGGAATGAATTTTATCCCGCCTTTAAGCTGTTTTTTACCAAAAGAAATTAACGAAATCGGTTTTATCAATAAAATAGGAAGCAATTCTTTTGATACCAAACTTAATATCATTACCCAGACAGGAGCCAATGTAACGTTTAACGGAAGTGCCATCGGCGCAATCAGCGGACCTTATCCTGTAACGGGAAATCCGGGCTGGGTAACGTATTCTCTACAGGGCGTTAACGGAAATGTCACGGTAAATTCCACCCTTCCTGTTACGGCAGGAATTGCAGCCGGAAACGGTGCAGTAGGTTACGGGGGGTATTTTGCAGGGTTTTCATCTGTTCCGGCGATTACAAAAACCGGCGACTGCTACGCAGGAATTCTTTTACAGGTTGATAATAATTACGATTCTTATCAGTGGTTTTTAAATGGAAATCCAATTTCGGGAGCAACCTCTTTCTCAATCAATCCAGAATTATACGGAGCCGGAGATTATACCTGTTTAATTACAAAAAACAACTGTGAAACCAGATTAACAGGAGTTTACAGCTATACTTTATGCCCTCCGATTTCCACTACAACTTACAATATCGGGTCTTGTAACACAAAAGTGATTACTCCGGCGTTTACAAACTCTACGCAGACTATCGTTCCATCGCTTACCAGTATTATTTCACCACCAACATCGGGAACTGCTACGGTAAATCCAACAACAGGACAAATTACTTATACTCCCAATCCTTCTGCAACGAACACTACCGATAATTTCATATACTATGTTCAAGGGAATGGAAATCCTTTTGATTTTGAGTATTTTAAAATCATTATTAATACAAATGTTTTACAGGTAAACAACGGTTCTTTAGCATCCTGTGCAGGAACCAACGGAAACGGAACTTACAATCTGACTTCCGTAAATGTTTCTTCTGATCCGGGAACTACGGTAACTTATTTTACCAATTCAAATTTAACCGGACAGATTGCAAACCCTGCGACGTATTCCGGATCGGCAGGAACTATTTATGCCAATGTGACTTCACAGTACGGCTGTTCAAAAACCGCTCAGATTACATTAACTTTAAATGCTTTACCAAATGTTAACAATGCTTCTCTGGCTTCATGTACAGGAACAGGCGGAAACGGAACGTTCAATTTAACAGCAGCCAATGTTTCTTCTGATCCGGGAATTACGGTAACGTATTTTACGAATTCAAATTTGACGGGGCAAATTACCAACCCTGCAACCTATTCAGGTCCTTCAGGAATTATTTATGCGAATGTGACTTCAGCAAACGGATGTTCGAAAACCGCTCAAATCACTTTAACGGTAAATTCTTTACCCAACACGAATAATGCGACTTTAACATCTTGTGCAGGAACCAATGGAAACGGAACTTTCAATTTAACTTCAGCCAGCGTTTCTTCTGATCCGGGAGTTACAGTAACTTATTTTACCAATTCTAATTTAACGGGACAGATTACCAATCCTGCGAACTATTCGGGAGCTTCAGGAATTGTTTATGCCAATGTAACTTCTGCAGCAGGCTGTTCAAAAGCAGCTCAGATTACTTTAACGGTAAATTCTTTGCCTAATGTTACGAATGCCACTTTATCTTCGTGCGCAGGAACCAACGGAAACGGAACTTATAATTTAACCACAGCCAACGTTTCTTCTGATCCGGGAGTGACGGTAACCTATTTTACCAATTCTAATTTAACCGGACAGATTACCAATCCTGCGACGTATTCCGGACCGGCTGGAATTATTTATGCAAATATTACTTCTGCGAATGGATGTTCCAGACAGGCACAGATTACATTAGCTTTAAATGCTTCTCCGAATGTTAACAATGCTTCTCTGACTTCATGTACAGGAACAGGCGGAAACGGAACGTTCAATTTAACTGCAGCCAACGTTTCTTCTGATCCGGGAATTACGGTAACGTATTTTACAAATTCAAATCTGACAGGACAAATAACTAATCCTGCAACCTATTCAGGTCCATCAGGAATTATTTATGCGAATGTGACTTCTGCAAACGGTTGTTCGAAAACCGCTCAGATCACTTTAACAGTAAATTCTTTACCCAATACGAATAACGCGACTTTAACATCTTGTGCAGGAACTAATGGAAACGGAACTTTTAATTTAACTTCAGCTAACGTTTCTTCTGATCCGGGAGTTACAGTAACTTATTTTACCAATTCAAATTTAACAGGACAGATTACAAATCCTGCGAATTATTCGGGAGCTTCAGGAATTGTTTATGCCAATGTAACTTCCGCAGCAGGCTGTTCAAAAGCAGCTCAGATTACTTTAACGGTAAATCCTTTGCCTAATGTTACGAATGCCACTTTATCTTCGTGCGCAGGAACCAACGGAAACGGAACTTATAATTTAACCATAGCCAATGTTTCTTCTGATCCGGGAGTGACGGTAACTTATTTTACCAATTCTAATTTAACCGGACAGATTACCAATCCTGCGAATTATTCAGGACCGGCGGGAATTATTTATGCAAATATTACTTCGGCAAACGGATGTTCCAGACAGGCACAGATTACTTTAACAACCACTCCATCGCCTAATATTAACACCGCAAATTATAATGCGAGTCTTTGTGATGATAATTTTGACGGAATCGTTAACGTGAATTTTTCAACCGTTACTCCTCAGATTGTTACCAACGCTGCGAATTTTACGGTAAGATATTATTTGAGTCAGGCTGATGCAAATGCCGGAAATGGTAACACTCTGCCTGTAAACTGGACGTATACAGCAAATACTACCGTTTATGTAAGAGTAGACGCAGCGGGAGGAAGTTGTCCTCCGGCTTTCGGACAGATTAATTTTAAAATCGGAAATAAAATTACGCTGCTTACCAACGTCGTGAATATGGATATTTGCGATAATGATCTTAACGGTTCTGAAAACGTAAATCTTAATGACTATAAAAATTTATTTACCACTAATCCTGCCATTACTTTAACTTTTCATGCTACTTTAGCGGATGCTCAGAATGGCACTAACACAATTCCTGCAAACCAGACGATTACTTCTCCAAAAACTTTCTACGTGAGATTTGTAAGCGGAACCGAATGTCCGAATACAGGAGTTATTAATGTAACGCTTAAATCGCCTAAAAAATCCAGTCAGCTTACTGACAAAGTGGTTTGTTCCACAGAAAAAGTGGTATTGGATCCGGGTGCGGAATTCAGTTCTTATACTTGGAGTACAGGAGCAACTACTCAGACTATTCTTGCCGGTGCGGGAACGTATTATGTAGATTTAGGTTTTAACGGATGTGTTTATCGTCAGTTTGTTAATGTAACGACTTCACAAGCTCCGACAATTACCAGTATCAACGTAACAGCTTCTAATGCGACTGTAAATGTTACAGGCGGAACACCTCCTTATCAGTACTCGTTAAACGGAATAGACTATCAGATTTCAAATACATTTATCGGTCTTTCAAGAGGAATTCATACCGTTTATGTACTTGGAAAAGATGGCTGTTTACCTGTGGTTAAGGAGTTTTTAATTGTAAATATTATCAATGCAATTACCCCGAACGGAGACGGCATCAATGATGTTCTCAATTATTCTGATCTGAAAATAAAACAAAACGTGTCTATTGAAATTTCAGACCGATATGGAGCTGCTGTCTATAAATCTACAGATAAAAGCTATATCTGGGACGGAAAATCAGGAGGACGACCTCTTCCGACAGGGACTTACTGGTATATTTTAAAATGGATTGAACCCGATACAAAGCTTCCGGTTTCTTACTCCGGATGGATTTTAATAAAAAACAGAGAATAACTTTTTTACTTTACACTATACCACTGATCCTGATGAATTAAAATCATCAGGATTTTTTATTAATATTTAAATATCTTTTCAATTATTAAAAAAATATTAAATATTCAACAATATTCATAATTATAGAAATTACTAATTAAAATTTATATAAAAAATTGACTTTTAATACTTACATTTGCATCCCTTATTGAGAAATATGAAAAAACTTTTACTAACCATTTGTACATTTCTTTGTCTATTATTCAATGCACAGCTTGACACCGATCATTGGTTTGCTCCGATGTCAGCGAGAGAAGTTACAGGAAATCCTAATGGATTTTTGTATTTATCCACGGATGAAACAATTCCTTTTTCGGTTCAAATTTACAATAACAATGTCCTATATTCTACAGTACAGGTTAGTAAAGGAAATCCTACTCAAGTTAGCATTCCATATAATTTTATGCTCGCAACAAATCAGTCAAGCCTTTTTACTCCCAACTCAATGGGGCTTTATCTAAAGGGTACAAAGAAATTCTTTGCAAATTATAGAGTTTCAATTCCAAGTCATGCCGAAATTATTACTTCAAAAGGATTGGCTGGTCTTGGAACAAAATTCTATGTAGGAATGGCTCCTTTAACGGCTCAGACTAATTACTTTAACTCAACAATAGGGGTTATAGCTACAGAAGATAATACCACTGTGACTTTATCTAATTATGATCCAAATGTTGTTTTTTCTGATGGAAGCTCAACAGCTTCTAAAGTTTTTACACTTAATAAAGGACAATCATACATTATTGATGCGATAAGTAGTAACTCATTCTCCAATTTGAGTGGTTTGGTGGGAGCTAAAATTGAATCTACCAAACCCATATCTGTTACAAATGGAAATTTCAATGGATTATACACTTCTTTGAATTTTATAAATAATGATATTTTAATGGATCAAGCTGTACCAGTAAATCGCTTAGGAAAAGATTTTGTATTAATGAAGGGAAATGGTACTATACTATCTGAAATGGAAACAGCACTAATTATCGCGACTGAAAATAATACAAATATTACTATTAATGGGATTGCCACTGGTATTGTAATGAATGAAGGGGATTATTATATGGTTCCGAGTAATAATTATATACAGCACGGAACCGGAGACAATTACAATATGAGCATTTCTGCCAATAATAACATCTATGTTTATCAGTTATTAGCAGGAGTTTCTTCTACAACCGGAGGCAATGAATATGCTACAGGAGGGATGAACTTTATTCCTCCGTTGAGTTGCTTTATGCCCAATAAAGTAGATGAAATAGGATTTATCAATCAAATCGGGAATCAGACATTTAATACCCGCCTCAATATTATCACCCAAACCGGAGCAACCGTAACTTTAAACGGAAATCCGATTGCTACAGCTAACGGACCTTATCCTGTAAACGGAAATCCTAACTGGGTTACCTATACTGTTCCTAATATTACAGGAACTGTTACCGTAAATTCTACCAAATCTGTAACCGCAGGAATTGCAGCAGGAAGCGGCGCAGTAGGTTATGGAGGCTATTTCGCAGGATTTTCTTCTGTTCCTGTGATTTCAAAAACAGGAGATTGCTATCTCGGGATTTTATTACAGGTAGATAACACATACGACAATTACCAATGGTATCTGAATGGAAATCCTATTCCGGGAGCCACTTCATATTCCATCAATCCGGAATTATACGGCGCAGGAAACTATACCTGTATGGTTTCTAAAAATAATTGTGGTTCTCTGCTTACAGATCCGTATTCCTATACATTATGTCCTCCGATCACAACGACGACTTATAATATAGGATCATGCAATACAAAAGTGATTTCGCCTGTTTTTACAAATTCTACACAGACTATTGTTCCGGCAAATACAAGTATTATTTTAGCACCTACTTCCGGAACTGCAACTGTGAATTCTGCAACCGGGCAAATCACCTATACTCCCAATGCAGGACTTACAGCAGATACAACGGACAGTTTCATTTATTACATAGAAGGAAACGGAAGCCCTGCAAGTTTTGAATATTTTAAAATCATCATCAATACGGATGTTTTGCAGACCACAAATGCATCCTTAACTTCATGCGCAGATACCAACGGAAACGGGACTTTCAATTTAAACTCAGTCAGTGTAACACCGGATTCGGGAACTACGGTACAGTATTTCACCAATGCTGCATTAACAGGAACTCCCATTGCGACACCGGGAAATTATTCAGGACCTGCAGGAACCATTTATGCAAATGTAACATCATCATACGGCTGTACAAAAGTCGCACAAATTACATTAACTACGACTCCGTCTCCAAATATTAACACAGGTAATTATAATGCGACACTTTGTGATGATAATTTTGACGGTATCGTTAACGTGAATTTCCCAAGCATCACTCCTGTTATTGTGACCAATTCTGCAAACTTCAATGTAAGATATTATTTACTTCAGGCTGATGCAAATGCGAGTAATAACAATACACTTCCAGCAAACTGGACGTATACAGCTAACACTACTGTTTATGTGAGAGTGGATGCACTTACAGGAAGCTGCCCTCCGGTTTTTGGTCAGATTAACTTTACTATCGGAAACAGAATTACTTTAATTACAGCAAATACAGCAACAGATGTTTGTGACAGTGATCTTAGTGGTTCTGAAGCAGTAAATTTAAATGATTACAAAAACCTTTTTACGGCGAATGCAGGAGTAAGCCTTACGTTCTACTCTACATTGGCCAATGCACAGGCGGGAACCAATGCGATTTCACCAAACCAGAATATTTCTGCAACAAATACCTTTTACATCAGATTTACTTCTGCTACAGAATGTCCGAGTACGGGAGTTTTAACAATCAATTTAAAATCACCAAAAAAATCTACAAGACTTGCTGATAAAGTCATATGTCCTAATGATACAACAACATTAGACGCTGGTGCCGGATTTACTTCTTATTTATGGAGTACCGGAGCAACCACACAATCCATCATTGCCGGAGCGGGAAATTATTATGTGGATCTTGGATTCAACGGATGTGTATACAGACAGTATGTAAAGATTACCACAGCTGAATCTCCTTCTATTTCTAAAATTGAGGTTTCAGGGTATAATGCTACCGTTACCGTTACAGGGGGGACTCCTCCATATAAATATTCATTAAACGGAATTGATTATCAAACCTCTAATATTTTCACCGGTTTATCCAGAGGAATGCATACTGTTTATGTTGTAAGTGCAGACGGATGTTCACCAGTTATTAAAGAATTTTTAGTATTAAATCTTATCAATGCAATTACTCCAAACGGAGACGGGCTAAATGATGTGTTGGATTATTCAGATTTAAGAATTAAGCAAAATGTTTCAATAGAAGTTGTAGACCGTTACGGAGCTCCTGTATACAGATCTTCGGACAAAAATTACAGATGGGACGGCAAGATTAACGGAAGACCTCTGTCTACAGGAACATACTGGTACCTGCTAAAATGGATTGAACCCGATACAAAATTACCTGTTTCATACTCAGGATGGATTTTAATTAAGAATCATTAATAAATTTCAAACTTTCTTTTATTTTTCGTTAACATTTATTAAATATTATTTTAAATTTGTAGAAATCATAATTAATTGTATATGAGAAGATTTCTACTGTCTTTCGTATTAATATTTTGTACGATTAACACGCTTTTTGCCCAAAGAGACACAGATCACTGGATCGCTCCGTTTTACACATCCGTTACCGGGTACACTAATGCAGTGTATCTTTCCACGGATTCTACCACTCCGTTTGATGTAAGAATATACAACAATAATAACCTGATACAGACCGTTTCAGTTGCAAAAGGAGCGCCTGTTTCTTATACTGTTCCCGCCAGTCTTATTAACGGAACAACAAGCACAGATGCTTTTACAGTGGGGACAAAAGGATTATATTTAAAAGGCGACAAGCCTTTTTACTGCACTTTACGATCTGCTCAGACCGCTCATGGTGAAATCATAACCTCGAAAGGCAAAGCAGGGATCGGGAAAAAATTCTATGTAGCGGCAACTCCCAGTACGGCAAACAGCTCCAGTAATAATTTCACTGCAGGAATTCTTGCCACAGAAGATAATACGTCGGTTACCGTATCATGGAATACCGCAGGTTTAGTTTTTATCGGAGGTACCCCCGGAGGAAACTCACAGACATTTACTCTGAATAAAGGGCAGTCTTATATTTTGGCAGGAAATCATTTAACTTCAGCCAATTTAAATGGATTTATCGGCGCCAAAGTGGTTTCAGACAAACCTGTAACCCTTACCAACGGAAATGCGAACGGAAATTTTGCAACAAACACTTCTGATGGTTCCGATTTAATTATGGATCAGTCTGTTCCGGTGGAAAGACTCGGAAATACTTTTGCCATGGTAAAAACCAAAGCAACCAATCCTACTTTGAATATGGAAGGAGGAATCATAATTGCGACAGAAGACAATACTGAAATATATATCAACGGTTCCACTACTGCTGTTGCCACAATTAATGAAGGGCAATGGTACAGAATCAATGAAACCAGCTATGTAGAACAAAATCCGGGAAGCGGACATTTTAATATGTTCATTTCCACTTCTAAAAATGTATATTTATATCAGTTCATAGGCATTCAGGGATTCTCTTACAATGGAGGATACAATTACATTCCGCCGCTAAACTGTTTCCTTCCGAGAAAAATTGATGAGGTGGGAAAAATTAATGAAATGCCCGGAATTGCAACAAGCAATATTACTTTTTTAAAGCTTAATATTCTTACAGAAGCTGGAGCTGCTGTTACATACAGCATTGATGGCGGACCGGCAACCACTCCAACTGCCGCTCAGGGACCTTATCCGTTAACAGGAAATACAAACTGGGTGACCTATGCCATTGAAAATCCGACAGGAAACTTAACCATTAATTCAACAAAAGCTGTAACGGCAGGGATTAACGGAGGATATGGAACAGCGGGTTACGGAGGCTATTTCGCAGGATTCTCTTCTATTCCTATTATTGCGAAAAAAACCGGGGAATGCGTACCCGGGATCATTCTTGAAGTGGATGACAGCTATGAAACTTATCAGTGGTATCTGAACGGAAACCCGATTCCCGGAGCTACACAAAACGTCTACACGCCTACCGTAGCCGGAAATTATACCGTGAAGGTAACCATGGGAACATGCCCGCCGGTAACAACACCGATCTATAAAGTTTTTTCATGCGTAAAAAACACAACTGCCGCTCTTAATGCATGTGCTACGAAGGTCATTACTCCTGCTTTCTCGTTCACCACAACACAGACGCCCGTGGCAAGTACGGTGACTATTCTTACCTATCCTGCAAACGGTACAGCAACCGTAAACTCTTCGGGGCAGATTACCTACATTCCGAATCCCGGATATTTAGGTCCCGATACCATTGTTTACCAGTTCTGCGGAAATGCTCCCGAATTTATAGACTGTGAAAAGGTAACGTTAAATCTTACCGTAGTACCGTTTATTTTAACAGATACTACTATCAAAGCATGCCAGTACAACGGTAAAGGCTTCTTTGATCTTACTTCAGCCAATGTAACAACTTACACTCCGGTTGTGAAGAAGCTCTATCCTACCCTTGCCGATCTGAATGCAGCAACCAATGAAATTACAAACCCTGCCAGTTATCTTTCGGCAGCAGGAAATGTTTATGTAAAAGTAACCACCAACGAAGGATGTACAGGAAATGCTAAAATTACTTTAGCTTATCTTCCGACTCCGGTGGTAATGGAAGCTACCATCAGCGAATGTTACCTTGAAAATAATGAAACAAAAGCTGCATTCAATCTTTCGATTGCCAATGTTTCAGCCGAATCGCCGATTACCAAAAAGTATTATCCTACTTTTGTAGATGCAAGCAACGGAACCAATGAAATATTAAATCCTTTGGCGTATGTTTCAGGGAATGCTTCGGTTTACATCAGGGTTTACAACTCAAACGGATGTTATGCGATTGCCAAAGTGAACCTCGTGGTGATTCCTCCGAAAAGATCAGCTGTTCTTGTAGATAAAATCATTTGTATCGATGGCAGAACAAATCTTGATGCAGGACCGGGTTATCAGTCCTATCTGTGGAGCACGGGAGCAACCACTCAGGTTTTATCGGGAGTTTCTGTTGGAGATTACTGGGTAATTCTTAAAGACAACGGATGCTCTGTAAAACAGTTTGTAAGCGTGAAAAAAGCGGTAGATCCTGTGATTTCGGAAATCGAAATCTCAAACAATACCGCAACGGTGAAGGTAACAGGAGGACAGGCGCCTTACAAATACGCTGTGGATTCTCCGGCAAACTGGCAGGATTCCAATGTATTCACAGGGCTTTCAAGAGGACAGCATACTTTTTATGTGAAAGATGCCTACAACTGTACCCCGATCTTTGTAGAAGTAACCGTACCGAATTTATTAAATGCCATCACGCCGAACGGTGATAATAAAAATGATTTCATCGATTACAGCGAGCTGGCTTACAAAGAAAATTTAAGCTTCGTGGTCTATGACAGATACGGAAATAAAATCTTTACAGGGAATAAATTCAATAATTACAAATGGGACGGTAAACATTTTGACAAGAAAATTGTTACGGGAACCTACTGGTACCACATCAACTGGAATGAGCCCAACAAGGAAAAAACACCAATCAAATATTCAGGATGGATCCTTGTAAAAAATATTGACTAAAAGACAAAAAAAAAGAATTATTAAAGCCACGAATATAAATCGTGGCTTTTTTATGTATTTATAAGTTTTTTTTTGAGAATATTATTAAGAACATATTAAATATTCTATTATTTTTGCAAGAATCCTAATTCTATAATTATGAATAAAATTCTACTGTCTTTTGTATTAATGTTTTTCAGCATTAGTACCATATTTGCACAGAGGGATACAGAGCACTGGATTGCACCTTATTATGCATCCACAACAGGATATACCAATGCTGTATATCTTTCTACTGACTCTACCACCCCGTTTGATGTGAAAATCTACAGCAACAATGCAGTGCTAACTACTGTGACCATCAGCAAAGGAAATCCTCAAACGTATTCGGTTCCTCTTGTAAATATAACAGCTACTGCTACAACAGATGCTTTTACTGTAATCAATAAAGGGCTTTATCTGAAAGGTGATAAGCCATTTTACTGTACTCTAAGATCCGCCCAGACCGCTCATGGTGAAATTATTACTTCAAAAGGAAAGGCCGGAATAGGAAAATTGTTCTTCGCAGCCAATGCGCCTAATACCAGTGCAGGAACAGGTACTTCTAATAATTTCACGGCGGGTATTTTAGCAACAGAAGACAATACTCAGGTTACTGTTACATGGACAACTTCAGGAATTCAGTTCATAGGGGCTCCTTCAACTTTTACTGGAAATTCTCAAACTTTTACTTTAAATAAAGGACAGTCTTATATATTAGCAGGAAACAATGGTACCTCGGCAAACCTTACCGGATTCATCGGGGCAAAAGTTGTTTCGGATAAACCCATTAGTTTAACCAACGGTAGTGCAAACGGAAATTTCGGAGCAGGAACTTCTGGCGGTTCAGATTTAATTATGGACCAGTCTGTTCCTGTGGAAAGACTAGGGAATACCTTTGCCATGGTAAAAACAAAGTCTACTGCTCCGGCAGAAAACATGGAGGGCGGAATTGTAATTGCGACAGAAGACAACACACAGATATTTGTAAATGGCGGAACCACTCCGTTAGCGACAATCAATGCTGGAGAATGGTATCGAATCAATGAAACCAATTATGTTCAGCAGGGAACAAGCGGACATTTCAATATGCTGGTTTCCACTTCTAAAAATGTATATCTTTATCAATTGGTAGGTGTAGGTACAGCAAATAATACCGGAGGATACAATTATATTCCGCCATTGAACTGCTTCCTTCCGAGAAAAATTGATGAGATCGGAAAGATCAACGAAATGCCTGGTATTTCAGGCATCACTTTAAAATTAAATATTTTAACAGAGACAGGAGCCGCAGTTACGTACAGCATAGATGGCGGACCCGCAACCACTCCAACTGCCGCTCAGGGACCTTATCCGTTAACAGGAAACACAAACTGGGTAACCTATGCCATTGATAACCCTACAGGAAATGTGACGGTAACCTCAACAAAAGCTGTAACAGCCGGAGTAAACGGAGGATACAGTACCGCAGGTTACGGTGGGTATTTTGCAGGATTCTCTTCTATTCCTTTAATTGCAAAACAGACAGGAGACTGTATTCCGGGGATTATCCTTGAAGTAGACGACAGCTATGAAACTTATCAGTGGTATCTGAACGGAAACCCGATTCCCGGAGCTACACAAAACGTCTACACGCCTACCGTAGCCGGAAATTATACCGTGAAGGTAACCATGGGAACATGCCCGCCGGTAACAACACCGATCTATAAAGTTTTTTCATGCGTAAAAAACACAACTGCTGCTCTTAATGCCTGTGCTACGAAAGTCATTACTCCTGCTTTCTCCTTCACCACAACACAGACTCCCGTGGCAAGTACGGTAACTATTCTTACCTATCCTGCAAATGGTACAGCAACCGTAAACTCTTCGGGGCAGATTACCTACATTCCGAATCCCGGATATTTAGGTCCCGATACTATTGTTTACCAGTTCTGCGGAAATGCTCCCGAATTTATAGACTGTGAAAAGGTAACGTTAAATCTTACCGTAGTACCGTTCATTTTAACAGATACTACTATTAAAGCATGCCAGTACAACGGTAAAGGGTTCTTTGATCTTACTTCAGCCAATGTAACAACTTACACTCCGGTTGTGAAGAAGTTCTATCCTACCCTTGCCGATCTGAATGCAGCAACCAATGAAATTACAAACCCTGCCAGTTATCTTTCGGCAGCAGGAAATGTTTATGTAAAAGTAACCACCAATGAAGGTTGTACAGGAAATGCTAAAATTACTTTAGCCTATCTTCCGACTCCGGTGGTGATGGAAGCTACAATCAGCGAATGTTACCTTGAAAATAATGAAACAAAGGCTGCATTTAATCTTTCGCTTGCCAATGTTTCAGCCGAATCGCCGATTACCAAAAAGTACTATCCTACTTTTGTAGATGCAAGCAACGGAACCAATGAAATATTAAATCCTTTGGCGTATGTTTCAGGGAATACTTCGGTTTACATCAGGGTTTACAACTCAAACGGATGTTATGCGATTGCCAAAGTGAACCTCGTGGTGATTCCTCCGAAAAGATCAGCTGTTCTTGTGGATAAAATCATCTGTATCGATGGCAGAACAAATCTTGATGCAGGACCGGGTTATCAGTCCTATCTGTGGAGCACGGGAGCAACCACTCAGGTTTTATCGGGAGTTCCTGTTGGAGATTACTGGGTAATTCTTAAAGACAACGGATGCTCTGTAAAACAGTTCGTAAGTGTGAAAAAAGCGGTAGATCCTGTGATTTCAGAAATTGAAATTTCAAACAATACCGCAACGGTAAAGGTGACAGGAGGACAGGCGCCTTACAAATACGCTGTCGATTCTCCAGCAAACTGGCAGGATTCCAACGTATTCACAGGGCTTTCAAGAGGACAGCATACTTTTTATGTGAAAGATGCCTACAACTGTACCCCGATCTTTGTAGAAGTAACCGTACCGAATTTATTAAATGCCATCACGCCGAACGGTGATAATAAAAATGATTTCATCGATTACAGCGAGCTTGCTTACAAAGAAAATTTAAGTTTCGTGGTCTATGACAGATACGGAAATAAAATCTTTACAGGAAATAAATTCAATAATTACAAGTGGGACGGTAAACATTTTGACAAGAAAATTGTGACGGGAACCTACTGGTACCACATCAACTGGAATGAACCCAACAAGGAAAAAACACCAATCAAATATTCAGGATGGATCCTTGTAAAAAATATTGACTAAAAGACTAAAAAAAAGAATTATTAAAGCCACGAATCTAAATCGTGGCTTTTTTATGACATAATGTTATCATTTAACAAATATAATTTGAAGGTATAACAGAAAATTCCGTTATTTTTGCACGAATCCTAATTCTATAATTATGAATAAAATTCTACTGTCTTTTGTATTAATGTTTTTCAGCATTAGTACCATATTTGCACAGAGGGATACTGAGCACTGGATTGCGCCTTATTATGCATCCACAACAGGATATACCAATGCCGTATATCTTTCTACTGACTCTACCACCCCGTTTGATGTGAAAATCTACAGCAACAATGCACTGCTTACTACTGTGACCATCAGCAAAGGAAATCCTCAAACGTATACAGTGACCGCAAATCTTATTTCCGCAACAACTCCATCGGAAGCCCTTCAGGTCATTACAAAAGGATTGTACTTAAAAGGCGACAAACCTTTTTACTGTACTTTAAGATCTGCCCAGACTTCTCACGGAGAAATTATTACTTCTAAAGGGAAGGCCGGAATCGGGAAACTATTCTTTGTAGCTAATCCTCCCAATACAAACGCAGGGACGGGTACTTCTAATAATTTCACGGCAGGTATTTTAGCAACGGAAGACAATACTCAGGTTACTGTTACATGGAATACTTCCGGACTGATATTTTTAGGGGGAACTCCTTCCGGAGCCAACTCACAGTCATTCACACTGAACAAAGGTCAGTCTTACATTATGGCCGGAAACAATGGTACCTCGGCAAACTTTACCGGATTCATCGGGGCAAAAGTAGTTTCGAACAAACCCATCACATTAACCAACGGAAGTGCAAACGGAAATTTCGGAGCATTAAGTTCAAGCGGTTCAGATTTAATTATGGACCAGTCTGTTCCTGTGGAAAGACTCGGGAATACCTTTGCCATGGTAAAGACAAGGTCTACCGCTCCGGCAGAAAACATGGAGGGTGGAATTGTAATTGCGACAGAAGACAATACACAGATTTTCATTAACGGAGCTACCGCTCCTATTGCCACAATCAATGCAGGAGAATGGTACAGAATTAATGAAACAAACTACATCCAGCAAGGAGGTGCAAGCGGACACTTTAATATGTTTATTTCTACTTCCAAAAATGTATATTTATATCAATTGGTGGGTGTAGGAACGGAAAATAATACTGGAGGATACAATTATATCCCGCCGTTAAACTGTTTCCTTCCGAGAAAAATTGATGAGATCGGAAAGATCAACGAAATGCCTAGTGTTTCCGGAGTAACCTTAAAGCTTAATATTCTTACAGAAGCCGGAGCTGCTGTTACGGTGAATGGAGCCACTCCAACTGCTGCTCAGGGACCTTATCCGTTAACAGGAAATACGAACTGGGTAACTTATGCTATTACAGGAATTACAGGAAATGTGACGGTAACCTCAACAAAAGCTGTAACAGCCGGAGTAAACGGAGGATACAGTACGGCAGGTTACGGAGGATATTTCGCCGGATTCTCTTCTATCCCTTTAATTACAAAACAGACGGGAGACTGTATTCCCGGACTTGTTCTTGAAGTGGACGACAGTTATGAAACCTACCAATGGTTCCTAAACGGGAATCCTATTCCCGGAGCCAATTCGAATAGCTATACTCCGACAGTAGCGGGAAATTATACGGTAAGAATTACTGTGGGATCATGCGTTCCTGCCATCACTCCGGTTTATAAAGTGTATACATGTCTTCAGAAATCCACAAAAGCTCTTACAGTTTGCGAAGGCTTCCAGGCAGTGGTTCCGTCTTTTACAAATTCTACTCAGACTTACGTCCCGAGCACCGTAACAATTGTTACTCCTCCAACAAATGGTTCTGCGGTTATTGATCCGAACGGAGTCATCATTTATACACCTAATTTCGGTTTTACGGGTATAGATACTATTGTTTATAAATTCTGTGGAAATGATCCTGATTTTACAGATTGTGAGCAGGTAACTTTAACGTTAACTGTTTCTGCAAGTCCTACAGTAACGGATGCAACACTGAGATCATGTTTTATTCCGTCTAATCCTGCTACGGCATTATTTGACCTTACAACGGCTCTTGTATCTACCACTACAGGAATTACAAAAAAATATTATCCTTCTTTAACGGATGCACAGCTCGGAACCAATGAAATCATTAATCCGGCGAACTATATTGCACCAAACGGAGTCGTTTTCGTAAAAGTAAGCAACGCAAACGGATGTTTCAGAATTGCCAAAGTTACATTAATTGTTCTCCCTCCGGTTTACTCCAGTATTTTGCAGGATAAAATTATCTGTATTGAAAATAAAACAACGCTAGATGCAGGTCCCGGATTTACTGCCTATTTATGGAGTACAGGAGCAACTACACAGTCGATCAGCAATGTCACTACAGGAACTTACTGGGTAGATCTTAAAACCGGAAATTGCGTAACAAGACAGACGGTAAAAGTATACGCCTCAGAACAGCCTGTTATTTCAAACATTGATATTTCAAACAATACCGTTACGGTAAATGTATTGGGAGGAACTGCTCCTTACCAATATTCAATAGATAATATTCACTGGCAGGATTCTAATGTATTTACAAATGTTCCGAGAGGAAATAATACGTTCTACGTAAAGGATTCTTATAACTGTTCTCCAATGCAGGTAGAGGTTACCGTACCTAATCTTATTAACGTAATTACGCCAAACGGAGATGGTGTAAACGATATGATTGATTATTCCGCGTTAGGAAACAAGAAAAACCTTGTGTTCAATATTTACGACAGATACGGAGCAAAAATGCATCAGGGAAATAAAGAAAACGGATATAAATGGGATGGCGCAGTGGGCGGCAAAAAAGTACCTACAGGAAACTATTGGTACGATGTAAGCTGGAACGAGCCAAACGGTAAGCAGACTCCGATTAAATATTCCGGATGGATTCTAGTGAAAAACAGAAATTAATTTTAAATATTCTTTAAAAAATATTCTCCGAAAAAACCATGATTTTGATATCATGGTTTTTTTATTTTTTTTAGTTCAGAAAGCTTTTTATTATTAAATTTGTATTAAAGGCTATACCTGAATGAAGAAAATTCTATCTTTTCTATTTTTAATTCTGTTTTTCACCTCTACACTTGCACAATTGGATAGAGAACACTGGTTTGCGCCCATGGTAGACCGTACAGGAAATTCAAATCCCAATCAGAAATTATATCTTTCTACTAACCGTACTACGCCTTTTCCGGTAGAAATTTATAACAACAATACTTTAATTGCCACGGCAACAATCAGCAAAGGAAATCCTCAAAAAGTTGATATTTTAAGAGATTATATTATTACATCCCAGCAGACAGATCTTTTTACCCCAACAACCAAAGGACTTTATGTAAAAGCAGAATTTCCTTTCTACGCCAACCTAAGATTTTCGGTATTTAATCATGCTGAAATTATTACTTCAAAAGGAATTCCTTCCACCGGAAAAACTTTTTATGCAGCCAATGCACCAATCTCCGTGAGTAATTCAATCCTGAATTTTATGACGAGTGTTCTGGCAACTGAAGACAATACTACGGTTACCATAACAGGGTACAAACCCACCGTACAGTTTTCAAACGGAACCACCGGAGCAACAAACCCTACGATTACTTTCAATTTAAATAAAGGACAATCTTACATCATCGACGGAATCGGAAATATTACAGGAAACTTTGACGGATTTATCGGTGCCAAAATTACAGCCAATAAAAACATCAACGTTACCAATGGAAATTTCAATGGACAATATGCAGGAAATTATCCTCAGAGTTCTGATATTCTCATGGATCAGTCAGTTCCGGTAGACCGCTTAGGAAATGAATTCGCTTTGGTAAAAGGCAACGGAAGTATAGGATCAAACATGGAAGGTGCTTTAGTAATTGCCACCGAAGACAATACGGAAATCCGCGTAAATAACGAAGTTGTTCCTGTTGCTACTTTAAACACGGGACAGTATTTCATGATTCCGGATTCCAAATATCAGCTTCAGGGGAGCGGACATTATAATTTATACATTAAAACAACCAAGAACGTCTATATTTATCAGGTTCTTGCAGGTGCGAGTACCGCAGGAAATGAAGTGGCAACAGGCGGATTCAATTTTATTCCTGCTCTGAACTGTTACTTACCGAAACAGATTAACGAACTTGGATTAATTGATGAAAACTTTGTGTATTCCAACGGTAATCCGAATGGTATTTTAAATGTTCCCACAAAATTAAATCTCATCACAGAAAGAGGTGCAGTAGTTACCGTAAATGGAATTACACCCCCGATTTCAACAGGTCCTTTCAATATGACGGGAACTCTTAACTGGGTAACGTACGGCATTCCGAATACCGCAGGAACAGTAACCGTTGTTTCGTCTAAAGCGATAACAGCTGGAATTAATGCGGGAAGTGATGCAGTAGGATATGGAGGTTTTTTTGCTGGATTTCCTACGCAGCCTGTAATTTTAAAATCCGGTGGGGACTGCGCTCCGGGAATTGTGCTTACGGTAGATCCTGTAATTTATGACACCTATCAATGGTATGTCGGCGGAGTTTTAATTCCGGGAGCTACAGGAGCTTCTTACTCTCCCACTCAGTCCGGTTATTATACCTGCTCGGTAACAATGGGAAGCTGCGCCCCTTTAATCACAGCACAATACAAAGTACAGAACTGTACAAAATTGTCTAACGCTGCTTACGATGTTTGTACAACAAAAACAATTACTCCCGCATTTACCAGTTCTACCCAGACTCCAGTACCTTCCACGGTTGCTGTGCTTACGGCTCCAACCTTAGGAACGGCGACAGTAAATGCAACCACAGGAATCATCACGTATACCGTTACTAATCCAGGAACTGCAGG
Source organism: Chryseobacterium sp. MMO-72 (assembly GCF_037146035.1). Taxonomy (NCBI): domain Bacteria; kingdom Pseudomonadati; phylum Bacteroidota; class Flavobacteriia; order Flavobacteriales; family Weeksellaceae; genus Chryseobacterium; species Chryseobacterium sp. MMO-72. The sequence continues at coordinate 50,673 of NZ_JBBCWG010000001.1, read as the reverse complement.
AACAGATACATTTACTTATACATTTTGTGGAAACAATCCTGACTTTCCAGACTGTGAAACAGTAACTGTTACTATCAACATTCAGGCTTTAACGGTTAATAATGTAACATTAAAAGTCTGTGATAACGGTTCCGGACAGGGAGTATTTAATTTAACAACAGCAAATATTACCAGTAATTCTCCGGTAACGATTACCTATTATACGAATCTGTTGGATGCCCAGAACGAAACCCCGGGAACAGCAATTACCAATACGACTTCTTACACTGCCGCAAACGGAACTATTGTTTATGCTGTGGTAAAAAATAATCTTGGATGTAAAGCAATAGCTCAGATTACACTTAATCTTTATCCTTTCGCAAACGTTGTTAACAATTATACAGGGACTTTTTGTGATGATAATCTGGACGGAACAGTAAACATTATCCTTTCAAATATCACACCTCTTGTTTTAAGCAATACCACTTATTTTACGAATGTAAGATATTATGCCAACCTAACGGACGCCAACGCCGGAAACACGAATACTTTACCCAATAACTGGTCTTATACAACAACCACTACAATTTATATAAGAGTGGATTCTCCGGACGGCTGTCCTCCTGTTGTGAAGCCGCTTGTTTTTGTTATTGGAAATAAAATTCCTTTAATTAAAACCACGCATGCTGTTACGATGTGTGATGACAATCTTGACGGAACTAAAATTATTGACCTGATGCCTTATATCAGTCAGTTTACAACAGATCCGTCTGTTACAGTAACTTTTCATCCTACGCTTCCCGATGCTCAGAATAATACGGCACAGATCGTAAATCCAATGAATTTATCGGGAACTCAGACGATTTTTATAAGATTTGAAAAATCCGGAGTTTGCCCTAATATTGCTTCAATCACTGTAACGGTAAAAACTCCTAAATCTTCACTGATTCTTAAAGATAAAATAATCTGTCCTAAAACATTTACCACTTTAGATGCAGGACCGGGATTCGACAGTTACTTATGGAGCACAGGGGCTACCACATCATCCATAGGCAATGTTGCACCCGGAAATTATTGGGTAGACCTTACTTCAGAAGGCTGTACTTACAGACAAAGCGTAACCGTTGCAGAATCTTCCCTTCCTGTTATCACAATGATTGAAATTAACGGAAGTACAGTTACAATAGGAGCAAGTGGCGGAACTCCGCCTTATGAATATTCTCTGGACGGTGTAAACTGGCAGAGTTCAAATGTTTTCATGAATGTGCCGAGAGGAAATCATATTCTTCACATTCGGGATACAAATCGATGCGAAGAAGTCACAAGACCTTTTGTCATTATAAATCTTATCAATACGATTACGCCCAATCTTGACGGCTACAATGATGCGATAAATTATTCTGACCTGATGAATTATGACAATGTAATTTTCCGAATTTTCGACCGATATGGCGCAGAAGTATTTCGTGGAGCACCGTCCAATAAGTTTACATGGGACGGAAAAATCGGAGGAAGACATGTAAATACAGCTACATATTGGTATTTCATCAGCTGGACAGAATTTGGGGGTACCACAACCGTAAAATATACGAGCTGGCTTTTGGTAAAGAATTATTAAATTAGTTGAAGAATCCGTAAGAGTTTTCACACATTTTAAATTTATAAGTATACTTATAACATTCATTAACAATTCCGAATTAAAGTTTAATATAACTTTAACCTGTTTTCACTACTAAAATAGGTATAGCTTGTTGGTTTTTCTGCGTAATTTTGCGGTATATATGAAGAAGCTATTTACTCTGCTGCTTTTAGTTTTTCTGGCAAAAATTAATGCACAAACATACTCCGGAGAAGTTTTTCTAAGAGATAATTCAGTTTTATATCTAAACCAGATGTATGTTACGAATCTTACCACACTGAAAACTGTTTTAAGTGATTATAATGGTGATTTTTCTATTTTTGCCAATCCGGGCGATGTCATCCGTTTCACTTCCATTATTACAGAGCGAAAAGATATTAAACTTACTCCTGAAATGATGGATCAGAAAAATCTGGTTGAGCTGAAGGTGGCGTATCATGATATTCAGGAGGTTGTAATCAGCCGTTTTAAGCCTACCGGAAATTTACGGTATGATGTTAATTCTATAAGAAAAGAAGATAAGGCTTTAGCCATTAAAAAAGTAATTGGTCTTCCGGAGCCTAAAGGAGACGGAACCCCGCCACAACTTCCTGTTGCAGGTCTGCGGGACGGCGGACTTACCTTCAGCCTGGAAAGTATTTATGATATTTTATCCGGAGAAAGAAAGAAAAAGCAGCGTTATGTAGCCTATGAAAGAATGAATAATTCTGTAACGCAGATTAAAAATTATTTAGGGAAAGATTACTTCACAAAATTCAAAATTCCTGAAAACCTAATAGATAATTTCCTGCAGTTTGTCTATAGTTCAGAAAATATAGAACCTTACGTTCTTGCCGGAAATTTTGATGCAATAAAAATCCCGATAGAAAAATATCTTCCGATTTACCAAAGACGATTAAGAAATTCTCATCTTCAGGATGTCCTGAAATAAAATTTCATATCATACAAACAAAAAAAATGTACATTTTCCAACCGGGATGTACATTTTTTTGTTTTACTTAAAATTATTTTTAAATTTAGAAAAAATTGAATGTTTATTACGATTGAAGTAATTTGCGTTGCAATTTTGAATACTAATACCCTAAAAATAAATCAATTAAACGAGAAAAATATTTACTTTTACACTTTAATACCAGTGAATGAAAAAGCTATTTATTTTTTTTAGTATGACTCTGTGCATCATTCTTTCTGCTCAGTCGAAAGGGAAAGATTACAGTGAAATTTTAAAAAGTAAAAATATTTACGAAATTAATGCTTTCCTGAGGGATGCCCATCCTGATGATCCGCGGAGATCTGTCCTGAAACCCCGCGTGATGGAAATGATGAAAGAATACATAAAAAACGCACAGCCCGGAGACCAGAAAGTAAAGCAGATGCAGGACTGGCTGGCTATGCTGAAACGACGTCCCTCAACCAAAATATCTTTCGATGAGATGAATGCCATCATCAAACAAAAACAGATTGCAAAATATCAGAAAGAATTGCAGGTTGGACAATCTGCTGTAGTTTATACACCAAGCAATCCAAAAAATGTTTATATCGCTCCTGCTCCATCTGCGACACCATCTGTAAACCCGAAACCTGCTGAAGCAATTCCTGATACGGAAGCTTCAGAATTTAATATGCTTATGGCAGAAAATCCGGCAGAGCATAAAAATAAGACCGTAAAGATCCTGAATTCTCTTTTCGATAACGATCCCAATGCGAAAGAATGTATCGTGATGATAGAGAATAAATCCGACTGTAATATTATTGTACGTATGGAAGGAATCGGCACTACAAAATACAGACTTCCTGTGCCTTCACACGGAGACAATTCGATTGTGGTACAGAAAGGCGATTATCTTTTTACAAGTATAGTATGCGGAGCCCAGTATGCATCGCAGAAAACGATTCAGAAACCTTTAATGGTGGCTTTGGGAAGTTCTGCCAGAAAATAATCTTTTTCAGATTTAAAAATGAAGCATTTGTTTAAAATTCGCTATTTTTGCAGGATTTTATAAATTTCTCATGGGTAAAAATAAATTAGCAAGATTCGCAGAAAACAAAATATTACCAAACGTTATTCAGCCAACAAGGGAAGATGCTTTAAACGGGTTCGATCTTAAAGGAAAATGGAGAACAGATTTCTTTAAAAACGACAATCCTATCGTTTTGGAGTTGGGTTGTGGAAAAGGTGAATATTCAGTGGGGCTTGCAAAAACATTTCCGGAGAAAAATTTTATCGGAGTTGATATTAAAGGGGCAAGATTCTGGTTCGGCGCTAAAGAAGCCGTAGAAAACGGCATGAAGAATGTAGCATTCTTAAGAACACAAATTGAACTTGTAGACTATTTTTTTGCAGAAAATGAGGTTGATGAAATCTGGATTACTTTCCCTGATCCGCAGATTAAGTACAAAAGAACCAAACACAGATTAACTCACCCCGATTTTTTAGACAGATATAAAAAGTTTCTGAAACCCGGCGGCATTGTTCATCTGAAAACAGATTCGGAATTTCTTCACGGATATACTTTAGGATTTTTGCAGGGAGCAGGTTATGAAATCATTACTGCTCATCACGATATATACGGAGCCTTGGAATATGATCCGAATACTCCGCATTTGAGAGATATAAAAACCTATTACGAGGAACTTTTCTCAGCAAAAGGAAAAACAATAACATATATTAAATTCAGGATTAATTAAACAAAAAAGATGATGAAAAAAGATATTATTATTTCGAAAAACACTTTATAAAATCTGATTTATCTTTACATTTTTACGTAAATAAATTACTTAAAAATTATTAAGGCTGCAGACTTCTGCATCCTTTTACCACTGTATAAAAACACAAAAATTATTCAAAAAGAATAAGATAAATCATGAAAAAAATTCTGTTGGTTATTTCAACAACACTCCTCGTGTGCTGCAATTCAGCAAGCGTACAAAACCATTCGCAAAATATATTAGAAAGTAAAAATATTGCTGAAATCGAAGACTTCCTGAAAACAGCTCATCCCGATGATCCCAAAAGAAGCGTACTAAAATCTAAACTGATTGCTTTAAAAAACTCGGAATGGACCAAAGGAAAGAAAGATGCCAAACCAATGGTCGCAAGACCTATTATTTCTGAGATTTCCAATAACTTAATGAAGAACTCTAATGCAGCGGAAACAGAAGAATTTAAACGTCTGATTGCCTCGACGCCGGCTGAACATAAAGATAAAACCGTAAAACTGCTTAATGCCATGTTTAATGAAGATATCAGCAGTAAAGAAGTTATTCTTTTGTTTAAAAATAATTCGGACTGCAATATTGTTTTAAGAATTCAGGGAAAGGATTTTTATAATTTGGCAGTTCCGGCGAAAGGCGAAAACTCCATTGTTATCAATAAAGGAAATTATACACTTACAAGTCATGTTTGTGATGTTTTATATTCTTCTCAGAAAGACATCAGGAAAAGTATTTTTTTAACCATTAACAATCCGGTACAAACTGAAAATAAAGCAATGTTGGGAAGCAAGTAATTTTTAAATTTACACTAAGAAAATTTCGTATGAAAAAATTTTTCCCTTCAGTTTTTATTATTCTTGCTTTAAGCAGTTGTGAAGCTACCCATTACAGAACAACAAATAATTCTGTGAAGAGTACGCCGCCTACTTCTGCAGGTGTGAGAAATTCATCTGCTAATCAGACTGAATTAGAATATCAGACTTTAATAAAAACATATAAATCGGAAACAGCAGCCGTTCTAACAGATCTTCTAAATGGTTCGGAAGACAGCCCGAATACTTCGATTACAGTTGAAAATAATTCGCGCTGTAATATGGTTCTTACGATCAGCGGTAACAATTATTTCAAGAAAATTCCTATTGGCGCCAATAAAATAGGTTCTGCAATGGTTCCGAAAAACCAAAACTACAATATTTCTGGAATGGTTTGTAATTCAGTTTACAATAAAACAAAGTTCATCAGTTCATCTTATAATGTGACACTTTCTAATTAGCAAAAAATATTTTATCAAAAAATAGTGACATATTAAATTATTCATTACATTTGAAAAAAGATCATTGCGGAATCCGAAAAGCATACAGAGTAGGAAAATTACAAATTAAGAACTATGAAAAATTTGAAAAAAGTTTCAAGAAAAGAATTGAGAACAATTACAGGAGGTTACAGAAGCTGTGCAGACGGCTGTAATGTAGAAGGAGGAGAAATATGTTGTGGTGCTATATGTAGAGTTGGAGTTCCAAGTCCTTTCGATCCGGATCTTTTGGTTTGTCCAAAGAAATAAATAAACTTTTTAGTTATAAAAAATCCGCTGAATCAAAGATTCAGCGGATTTTAATATTTTAAAGAAAATCTTTAATTATTCAGCATCAAAGTCAGCATCTTTATCAGCAGATACTACTTCTCCTTCTTCTTTAGATTTTTCTTTATCAGCTTTTCTCTGAGACTGACCTTCTTTGATAGATTCAGAAACTACGCTAAGAATCATATCGATAGATTTAGAAGCATCATCGTTTCCTGGGATAACGAAATCAACTTTTCTTGGGTCAGAGTTGGTATCAACAATACCGAAAACCGGAATACCTAATTTCTTAGCTTCAGTTACCGCGATGTGTTCTCTCATGATATCTACTACGAATACAGCAGATGGAAGTCTCACCATGTCAGCGATAGAACCTAAGTTCTTCTCAAGGTTAGCTCTTTGTCTGTCTACCTGTAATCTTTCTTTTTTAGATAAAGTTTCGAACGTTCCATCTTTTTTCATTTTGTCGATAGAGTTCATTTTTTTAACAGCCTTTCTGATAGTAACAAAGTTTGTTAACATACCTCCCGGCCATCTTTCTGTAATATAAGGCATATTAAGTTCAGAAGCGTGTTTTGCAACAACTTCTTTCGCCTGCTTCTTAGTAGCTACGAAAAGAACTTTTTTACCTGCAGAAGTTAATTTTTCTAAAGCGTTACAAGCTTCATCCAATTTAACAGCTGTTTTATGTAAGTCTACAATGTGAATACCATTTTTCTCCATAAAAATGTATGGAGCCATATTTGGATTCCACTTTCTAGTCATGTGACCGAAGTGTACACCAGCCTCTAGAAGGTCTTTTACATTTGCTTTTGCCATGTTTTTTGTTTTTGTTAGTTTACTTTCCGTCTTTTAAACAATCAACAACTTCTTTAGATGGGAGAAGCGTTTGGATGCTAAACGTAACGGGCAATTGGCGTTTTGCTTTTTGCTTGTGGCAATTGGCTTTTCGCCGAGATTAAGTTTAAATAAAAATTAATACATTTCTGTAGCAAATAACCATAAGCCATTCGCCAACAGCAAATCTTAACGTTTTGAGAATTGGAATCTCTTTCTTGCTTTTTTCTGACCTGGCTTCTTTCTTTCCACCATTCTTGCGTCTCTTGTAAGTAAACCAGCAGGCTTCAATGCTAATCTGAACTCAGCGTTGATCTCGCATAAAGCTCTTGAAATACCTAATCTGATAGCTTCTGCCTGACCTGTATTTCCACCACCGAATACGTTTACGGTAACGTCATACTGACCAACAGTTTCAGAAAGGATAAATGGTTGGTTTAATTTGTAAACCATTACATCTGTAGAGAAGTATTCTTTAGCGTCTTTACCGTTTACTGTAATGTTACCAGTTCCTGGCTTTACATAAACTCTTGCTACAGAAGTTTTTCTTCTTCCGATTTTGTGAACTGTAGACATATTAATTATTTAAATTCGTTAACATTAATTGTTTTAGGCTGTTGAGCTTCATGTTTGTGCTCAGTTCCTTCGTATAAGTAAAGATTCTTAAGGATCGCAGCTCCAAGTCTGTTTTTAGGCAACATCCCTTTTACTGATTTTTCCAATACTTTTAAAGAATCTTTCTTTTGAAGTTCAGCCGCAGTCATAGACTTCTGTCCTCCAGGGTAACCTGTATGCCAGATATAAGTCTTGTCGTTCCACTTGTTTCCGGAAAGAGTTACTTTCCCAGCGTTCAAAACGATTACGTTATCACCACAATCTACGTGAGGTGTGTAGTTCGTTTTGTGCTTACCTCTCAAAATCTTTGCAACCGTAGAAGCTAGTCTTCCCAACGGTTGTCCTTCAGCGTCTACCACAACCCATTCTTTATTAGCAGTAGCTTTGTTCGCTGAAACAGTTTTGTAACTTAATGTATTCACACGTTTTAGTTAAAGATTAAACATAATTTTCCCCTAAAAGGGTGTGCAAAGGTACAAATTATTTTTAGAATGCAAAAACATATTTTATTTTAATACGCTGATTATCTGTTCAACGCTAACAAAATGATAAAGTTAACAGCTGTAAATTGACTCTTTCGCTGAAAAACAAAGAATTAATAAATAATATGATAAATTCAGCAATAACCCTAAATTTCAAATTTATTTAAAGATAAATATTAATTAAATTTAATATTTTCCTCAAAAACATATCGATTTGATTATTTAATTTCTTTAAATAATTATATTTGCTGAAATCCATAATTATATCATGAGCCACGGAAAAATTAGAGAAGATAAAACGTGTCTTAACTGCGGACACCATGTTGAAAAAAGATTCTGCCCTCATTGCGGACAGGAAAACACGGAGCCCAAACAACCGTTCCATTATCTTTTCACTCATTTCATTGAGGATTTCACCCATTATGACGGGCAGTTTTGGAAAACCATAAAATATCTGCTCACGCGTCCCGGGAGATTAACAAAAGAATATCTTGCAGGAAAGCGACAACTGTATGTGGCTCCCGTAAAACTGTATATCTTTATCAGTTTCATTACTTTTTTCCTTCCTACTCTATTTTCTGGTTCAGAAGAAGAACTTTCAGAACAGGACAAAAAGGAACAGATTTTAAAAGAAAAAGAACTGGACGATAAGATTACAAAATTTACGGACAGTCTGAAATATTCAATCCAAAAAAATCAGCTGAAAGAAGAGAAACCTTTTGAACAAAATAAAGATATAAAAATCACTCAAATCAATGGAAACAGCATTGAAACAGATGCATTAGGAATGACAGAAGACGGCAAAATGAGCATTTTGGGAGCGACAACGATGAAGCAGTATGACTCTCTAAGCATCAGAAATCAGGATAAAAAGCCTGTATATGCGTTTATGAAACCTTTTGCGAAAAAAATATTTCATTTTCAGGAACGAGGATTAAAGAAAGATGAGATTTTCGACAAATTCAAGGAAACCATGGTACATACACTTCCAAAAGCATTATTTGTCTATCTTCCTATTTTTGCCTTTTTTCTTTGGGTGTTTCACAATAAAAAGAAATGGTGGTATTTTGATCATGGTATTTTTACACTTCATTATTTTTCCTTTTTATTATTGGGAATCCTGATTATGATATTCATTTCACATCTCGCATCATTTCTGCCGGATAATAATTTCTTCAGTATTCTGGGATTTTTATTCTATTCAGCAGCAATTATTTATATGCTGGTATATTTTTTTGCAGCACATCACAGAGTTTATGAAAACGCCCGAAGCATAAGTGTTGTAAAAGGAATACTTTTATTTATTGTAAATTTATTCGGACTTTTCTGTATGTTCCTAATATTGATGTATGTAAGTTTTATAACAATGCATTAATGGCGCAGTGTTTTACTGGCTCTGAAACTTGCAATTAAATAATACGCCACAAAAACCGTTGAAAATTTCAGGACGGAAGGAATAGCCAGTTCCAGATTAAAAATTAAAGCTCCCACAAAAACTAAAATTCCCATGGCAACAAAAGATAATCCTAATTTTTGAGGCAGAGTAAAATCCGGGGTATCTAAATAATAGGCAACTCCCCATGCAAAACCAAAGGCAACGGCATAATAAATGTCGAGTCCGATATTTTCTGAACTGTAAAAGAAATAATTGATTAAAAAACTCAGAATCGTTCCGAGAGCGAAATACAGCAATGCCTTTTTCATACCTTATTTAATATGATGCAAAATTATAGAAATTAATGATATCATTCTGTGAAAGATTTTCTGAGAAATCAGCGGCGTAACTTCTAAGCAGTTATCATTTCTAACAAATGTTAGTTTAAATGAAGTTCAAATAAATAATCAAACCAAATTAACTTAATAATTTACAATATATTAACATTAAACATCGGGTTTCTATTTTATTATTATATTTGGAAATTCAGAAATTTTCTAAATCTTTTATGGAAACCCAAAAATATACTCCAAAAAATAAAGTCAGAATCGTGACGGCTGCGTCGCTATTCGACGGTCATGATGCTGCTATTAATATTATGCGCCGTGTGATTCAGGGAACAGGATGCGAAGTTATCCACCTTGGACACGATAAATCGGCTGAAGAAGTAGTAAATACTGCGATTCAGGAAGATGCAAACGCTATTGCCTTAACTTCTTATCAGGGCGGTCACAACGAATATTTCAAATACATCTACGATCTTTTAAGAGAAAAAAATTCGCCACAGATCAAAATTTTTGGTGGAGGCGGCGGTGTAATTCTGCCGGAAGAAATCGAAGATATCATGTCTTACGGAATCGACCGAATTTATTCTCCGGATGATGGCCGTGAACTTGGTTTGCAGGGAATGATTGATGATTTGGTTCAAAAATCAGATTTCGCAACAGGAAAAGATGTTGATGTAAAAGATCTGGATTCCATCAGTTTTGAAAATTCTACAAGTATTGCGAAAATCATTTCAGCAGTTGAAAATTTTTCAGAAGAAAAACCTGAGCTGGTAAAAGCAATTGACGAAAAATCAAAAGACTTACATATTCCGATTATCGGGATCACAGGAACCGGAGGAGCCGGAAAATCTTCTTTGACAGACGAATTGGTAAGACGTTTCCTGCGTTCAAACACCGATAAAAAAATTGCGATTATCTCAATTGACCCTTCGAAAAAGAAAACCGGAGGTGCACTTTTGGGTGATAGAATCCGTATGAACGCAATCAATGATCCAAGAGTTTATATGCGTTCGATGGCAACGAGAGAAAACAACGTTTCTGTTTCTCCGTTCATTCATTCTGCATTAAATGTTTTGAAACTGGCTCATCCTGATGTTATTATCCTTGAAACTTCGGGTATCGGACAATCCGGCTCGGAAGTGTCTGATTTTGCAGATGTTTCTATGTATGTAATGACGCCTGAATACGGAGCTTCCACACAGTTGGAAAAAATCGACATGCTGGATTATGCAGATTTGGTAGCTTTAAATAAATCTGATAAAAGAGGTGCTCTTGATGCGCTTCAAGCCGTAAGAAAACAGTTCCAGAGAAACCATTTGCTGTGGGAACAGCCATTGGATGAAATGCCCGTGTATGCCACAAAAGCATCTCAGTTCAACGATCACGGAACGACAGAATTATACAACAGACTGGTTTCTAAAGTCAATGATAAATTTGCTGATTTAAATTTAAAAACATTTGTTGAACAGGAAGTTACCGACGAAGTAACGATTATTCCGCCAAAGAGAGTCCGTTATCTTTCCGAAATCGTTGAAAACAACAGACAATACGATGCGAATGTTGAAAAACAGGCTGAGTTAGCAAGAAAAATGTATCATATTGAAGGCATTAAAAATTTCCTTTCCAATGAAACCTTAGATGCTGAATATCAGAAAGCTGAAAAGGAACTTCAACAGGAAAACATCGACTTCCTTAAAACATGGGATGATACGAAAGAGGCTTTCAAAGCTGAATTTTATTCCTATTTCGTAAGAGGAAAAGAAATTAAGGTTGAAACCTCAACAGAATCTTTATCTCACCTAAGAATTCCGAAAATCGCATTACCAAAATACAACGATTGGGGCGATCTGATTAAATGGAAAGGTCAGGAAAATCTTCCGGGAAGTTTCCCTTACACTGCGGGAATCTATCCTTTCAAAAGAACCGGAGAAGATCCAACGAGAATGTTTGCCGGAGAAGGAGGGCCTGAAAGAACCAACAGAAGATTCCACTACGTTTCCGCAGAAATGCCTGCAAAACGTTTATCTACGGCTTTCGACTCAGTAACATTGTATGGGCAAGATCCTGCTTTACCGCCGGATATTTACGGTAAAATCGGAAATGCGGGCGTTTCTATCGCTACTTTGGATGATGCTAAAAAACTATATTCAGGATTTGATCTGGTGAATGCATTAACTTCGGTTTCAATGACGATCAACGGTCCGGCTCCGATGTTATTGGCTTTCTTTATGAATGCAGCCATCGATCAGAATGTGGAGAAATATATTGTTGAGAATAAGCTTGAGGCTAAGGTTGAGGAAGTTTTGAAAGCGAAATTCGACGACAAAGGTTTAGCAAGACCAAAATACAACGGAGAATTGCCGCCTTCCAATAATGGTTTAGGATTAAAACTATTGGGAATTACAGGAGACGAGGTCATTCCTGCCGATGTATATGCAGAAATTAAAGCAAAAACCATTGCTACTGTTCGTGGAACGGTTCAGGCAGATATTTTAAAGGAGGATCAGGCGCAGAACACCTGTATTTTCTCTACTGAATTTGCTTTGAGATTAATGGGCGATGTTCAGGAATATTTTATCAAAGAAAAAGTAAGAAACTTCTACTCTGTTTCTATTTCAGGGTATCACATTGCGGAAGCGGGAGCCAATCCGGTTTCTCAGCTGGCATTTACTTTGGCGAATGGTTTCACGTATGTTGAATATTATCTGTCAAGAGGAATGGATATCAATGATTTTGCACCAAATTTATCGTTCTTCTTCTCCAACGGAATCGATCCTGAATATTCAGTAATCGGACGTGTGGCAAGAAGAATCTGGGCAAAAGCAATGAAACTGAAATACGGAGCTGACGAGAGAAGCCAGATGCTGAAATACCACATCCAGACTTCGGGACGTTCGCTTCACGCGCAGGAAATTGACTTCAACGATATCAGAACAACTTTACAGGCGTTGTATGCAATTTATGACAACTGTAATTCATTGCACACCAATGCTTATGATGAGGCAATTACAACTCCGACTGAGCAATCCGTAAGAAGAGCGATGGCAATTCAGTTGATTATCAATAAAGAGTTAGGATTGGCGAAAAATGAAAATCCCCTACAAGGTTCATTTATTATTGAAGAATTAACGGATTTGGTGGAAGAAGCTGTTTACGCGGAATTCGACAGAATCACTGAAAGAGGCGGTGTTCTGGGCGCAATGGAAACGATGTACCAACGTTCAAAAATTCAGGAAGAATCGATGCATTACGAATGGCTGAAACACACCGGAGAATATCCGATCATCGGAGTGAACACGTTCTTAGGAAAAGACGGTTCGCCAACGGTTCGTCCGGGAGAAGTCATCCGTTCAACAGAGGAAGAAAAGCAGTTCCAGATTGAAATGCTTCACAACTTCCAGAAATCCAATGAAGATAAATCGGAAGCCGCTTTGAAAACCCTGCAACACGCCGCAATCAATCAGCAAAACTTATTCGAAGTGATGATGGATGCTGTTAAATACTGCTCTCTTGGGCAAATTACCAATGCTTTGTTTGAAGTGGGTGGAAAGTACAGAAGAAATATGTAATACGCAAATAAATATAAAAAAGGCTGTTCAATGAACAGCCTTTATAATTTTATGAAATTTCTAAAATTAGCTTGATAGATATTTCTACAAATTTATCAATAGGAATTTCACCTTTCATACTTTCATCGTCTAACATTGATGTAATATCAATTTCCGACCTAATTTTTGTTTTATCCTTTACAAAAAATGTTTTCGTAATCTTATCTAGCTGAAATGTAAATGAAACTTCATCATAAAAATTTCCTTCAATCTCAACTTGCTCATCACCTGTATAACTTTTACTATGAATATTAAATAATACTTGTTTAAAGTTATCCTTTACAGCAAATTTTTGGAAGACCAATTTAGTCGTAGTTGTCCCTTTATTAGAATCACTTACACCTTCGAACAATTCTGAAAAACTATTTGGAATAATATTTTTTTCAAGATTAATTTCTTTCAGCTCTCCAAACTCCATCATTCTTTGCATCAATTTTGAATTTGGTGCATGTGAAAGTTTAATTCTGATTCTATTTTCGCCTTCAAAACCTTTCCTCACTAAAAAATCATTAAAACAATCCTCTAAGCTTTTTTGAATACTATGAGTAGACTTTCTTTGTAATACAATGAAGCCTTCTTGTTTATTTTTAGGAATTTGAGCATAGAAATTCAAAATTCTAGCTTGAAGTTCATCAGGACCCACAGAATAGTTTGTTTCATTAGTTTCTGGGTCGTTAATATTCACTGGGTCACCTGTAGTTCCTGCATCAAATTTACCAAAGATTTGTCTTTTTTCTTTGTCAACTTTATGAGGCTCTCTTAGGGTAAGACTTTTATCTTTCCCATTTTCATTAAACTTTTTAGTATTTGAAAAAATATCCACACAAAATTCATCGAATAAATCTTGAAAATCAATATTTCCAGGCAAGTTTGCTAAATAGTGCTTTTCTCCTCTATTATTTGAAAGAGAAAATTTGAAAGTTGATACTTTATAATTCATAATTTTTAATTCTTTTTTAATTCAAAATTCTTAATAATTAATATTCTCATTTTTTTGATATTATTATTTACTCTAACGTTCGTGAGTGTTAAAACCGAATTTTGTTTTGGAAAAAAGAAACATTTGAAGTATCTTTGTACAACAAAAGTAGATGAGGTAATCTCACTTCTTCTTAAATAATTTTGTTAAAAAATTAGGGGTCGCAATCCAAATTAAAAACAAAATTTGATAAATTTTCCTCGGCTGTTTATTCAGCCTTTTTTTATATTTTTCTTTCCCTCGATATTACTTTTTTCTTTTAGTTAAAATAAAGAACTCTGTTCCCTCAGAATTCTCTTTCTTTATATCATATATATAACTTTTATTTTTATAGTCAATCCCTCTTTTATCAAAAACATTTTTCAGATTTATATAATAATACATACCTGCTTTTGAAATTTTAAAAGCATTATTCTCGACATCAGATTTAACCATATATATACTATCATCAGAAGTATCATTATTATTAAATCCAACCTTAAAAAAACAATCTTCTTTAATTCCCATAAAATCTTCAGCTCCAGATGAAAACCCAAGTTTGCCGGTCTTGTGTATGGTTGCCTTTATAGAACCTCCAACTTTGTTTGGATCTTCAAATGAAATAAAATCTAAAACACCCATGTTAATATTTTTGACAAAATTAATAAAAATATTCTACAAATCAAAATACATAAAATTTATTTTTAGATTGACATCTCACTATTTATGGTTTTCCGTAATTTAAATAACAATTACTTACATGTTTATTTGTATAATTACTTAATAATTATCCTTAACTATTTATCATAATTATTTTGAAATTTTATAGTTGATAATAAAAATATCTCGTAACAAATTACCAATGCTTTGTTTGAAGTGGGTGGAAAGTACAGAAGAAATATGTAGCTTCAACTTCGCTCAGCTACCTTTTTTAAGATTTATAAATCAAACCTCAGGGAATTTTCTTTGAGGTTTTTGTACTTTTATAGACTAATCATCCATTTAAACCGTTAGTAAAATAAAAATAAACAACCATCATGAAAATATTTTTAAGAAAAAATGTACTATTTGTATTCCTATGTTTATCTGCCATTTTATTCGCCCAGAAGCGAACGGAAGATTTTACGATTACCCCGCCTTTTCAAAAAGCAGAGAAAAGCTATTATAAAACCATTACAATTATTGATGCCAGAATTGATACAACAGCCGTTGGAATTGTTCAGCAGGGCGCATTGAACGCAAAAGCCAGAGTAGTTCCTACATCTCCCCTTTCTGATCAGTTTCAAAATGTTCTAAACAGCATAAACGGAGAAAATGCAGAAAACGGAAGTCTGGTTTTATATCTTAAACAATTGTATTTTGCTGAAGTCTCAAAAGCATTTACAGAATTTGGGTATTGTTATTTCCAGGGCTTTCTTTTCGCTAAAAATGATGACGAAACCTACTCTTTGCTCGAAAAAACAGATACCGTAACAGAGCATAAATCAGCCGATGTAACGAAAGAAATTTTAAGAAAAGGCAGTGAAATGCTGGGAGAATTTATTGCTAAAAATGCATCCAGAAAACCTAATACAACAGAGCGTTACACATGGGAACAGCTTAAAAATTTTGATGATGCCTATAAACAATCATTCAGTCTCTTTAATTCTTCTGAATTGAAAGACGGACTGTACAAGGATTATACTTCCCTGAAAAACCAGCAGCCTCAACAGGAAATCAGTAGTGTTAAATTTTACGGAAACCAACCCAAAATCCACAGAATATTTGAAACAGCAGACGGAAAAGAAAAAGAAATAAAGAAAGATGATGTGTATGCCCTTATATACAAAGGAGAATTGTATGTTTATCTTCCTATCGAAAATCTTTTCACGAAGGCAGAAAAAAGAGACAACGATTATTATTTCGTCGGAAAATTAAGATCCGGAAGTCCCAATATCGGAAATTTGAGCATCGGAATGTTTTTCGGTGTTGTGGGAGTCTTAATGACATCAAATCCTGCTTATCCTTTTGAACAGAAAATAGATTATCTTAACGGAGCATTTATTCCCGTTAAAGAAATTCAGTCGAAAAAATATTAACAGTAAAGAAATTCAGGTAAAATTCTAATCTTGAATCTATCTGAAACATTATCCTTCAAAATCTTGGAGGATTTTTTATATTTGATGCCAATTAAATAAAAACATTCCATGAAAAAAATTCTTTTGCTGTTCGTTTTTTGGCAATCCTTTATTTTTGCTCAAAAGAACAATGAGTTATTGGTTTTAAGTGCAGTCGTTAAAGACAAGGTTATTCCCAATGCACAAATTATCTTCCAGAAAAACGGAGAAACTTCAGAAACGGTCAATACGGACGCTTCAGGAAAAGCCGTTATTCCTCCACAGTTTGTTGATGCCAACAATGAGATCACTTTAATCATCAAAAAAGAAGGCTATTCCACATTGGTTACAAAAGGTCCTTTTGGCGGTCTGACGTACGCTTTAAGTCCTGTTATGGAAAATCTGGACGGAATGAGAATTGTTTTAAGCTGGGGAAAATCTCCTTCTGATCTGGATTCGCATCTTTCTTATCCGAACAATCATATTTGCTATTATCACAAAGAAGGAACCAACGCCAATCTTGATGTAGACGATACAGATAGTTTTGGTCCTGAAACTATTACGATTGAAAAAAGAGCTCAGAATCAAAAATATATTTATGCGGTTCATGATTACTCCGATAAAAACAGAATGGATAATGATAACCTTTCCAATATAAGCAATGCAAAAGTTTATGTTTATATAGGAAATACCCTGATTAAAAGTTATGATGTGCCAAAATATAAAAAAGGGACAGTTTGGGTGGTTTTTATGATTGATGAATCCGGAAACATTATTGATATCAATAATTTTGAAAATTCTGCTTCATGGGAAGGCGTGAGAAGCTTATTAAGCAACTACCGGTCTTCTTCAACACCAAGTAATTCTATCACCGAAAGCTACAGACAGACAGCGTTCGACATCAATAAACAGGGCGAAAATTTTTATCATTCCGGCAGAATAGAACAGGCGGTTAATTCTTATCAACAAGCGTTGGAATATAATCCTTTTGACGGGCAGATCTACAGTAATCTCGGACTTGCATTCAGCAAAATCGGAAGAAACGCAGAAGCGATATGGGCAAATCGTGAAGCCATTAAATTTGCAACCGACAATACGATTAAAGCAAATTCTTATTATAATATTGCGAAAATTTACGAAAACAGCGGACAATTTTCTGAAGCCCTTTATTATTATGGCTTAGCGAAAGAAAATAAGGAAAATCCGGTCTACGATAAAGCTATTCTGAGAGTAAAATCAAAAATGAGATAATGAAAAAATTACTTTTATTGTTCATTCTGATTTCAGATTTTATCTTCTCACAAGGTCCATCCAGCATTGCGACAGCCAATCGTGATCTTTGGAATTTACCCATGAAAAGCAGTAAAGATTTTGATGTTGCTTCCAAAATGGAAATGTTGGTGTTTCTGGAAACATTCGCTGAAATTAATGCTTCCAACGAAACGGAATTATTCAAAACTTTAGCCGTAAAAGACGGAACTTCCGAAGGAGTAAAAATCTGGAAAAAACAGACTCAGGATCGTCTGGTTCAAAATTTTAAAAGCTTAGACGCAAATGCGCTTTCAGAGGTAGTTTCTGTAAAGACAAATCCCACTTATCAGGAACTGGTTTTGGTAACAAAAAAGCTTTCAGGCGGATTACCTGAAAATCTAAAAAACTGGTATCAGAATTCTAAAAGTTTTTATAAAACATATATTTTAGAGTGCCTGCGGCTGGCTGCAAAATCCAATAAAAGGACAAGCGAAATCAACACATTAGATCCAACCGAGAAAAATGGTTTTGAATTAAATGACAAAAATTATCTTCTCACGTTCGATGATGGTCCGACTCCAAAAAACGGTCATACAGATCAGTTGATTCACGTTTTAAAAGAGCAAAACTTAACAGGTATTTTCTTTTTATCGGGAGATAAGTTACAACAGAGAATTGCCGCAAACGGCAAAAACAGTGTTTCATCTATGTACGGAGAAAACTGGATCGGCTCTCACAGTATGGTTCATAAATCGCATCAGTATCTTCCCGACTGGAAATTACAGATTGACGAAAGCAACGGTATGATTAAAGATGTTTTTGATTTTAATCATAAGACGTTTTATTTTCGTCCCCCTTATGGACAAAGAAGCAAAGAGATGATACAATATTTATTAAAAAACAAGCAGCCTGTTCTTTTGTGGAATATCGATTCGCAGGACTGGAGTGAAAAAATATCTTCACAAGAGGTCTCTTCAAGAGTTATTACGCTGATGCTTTTATGGAGAAAGGGAATTATCTTGTTTCACGATGTTCATCCTAAAGCTGAAATTGCAGTTCCTGCGATTAATGAATATTTTAAGGATTGTCCCGTTAAATGGCTAACACCTGAAGAAATAAAGTAACAACAAACCCCTCACAGAAATTTTATGAGGGGTTTTACTATATTTCAAAAGAACCTTAGTTCTGGCTTAGCAAAACAATATTTAACGAAGCGTCAGAAATATTAGCTACTGCTCCGTCAGAATACATATAAAGTCTTAACTGATCGTTTTTGTTAAAATAGGCAATTCTTGTATAAAGCATTGTCCAGCGGTTTCCCGAGTTGGTATTCCAGATTCCCTCCGGAATATCTGAATTATCAGTATGCACCGCCTGAAACACATTTCTAATTGGGCTTCCATCTACAAGTCTGATACTCGATTTGATGAGATATGTTCCCGAACTTGGAACAGTATATGTGCTGGTTGCAGGACTCCAGATTCCACCGCCTACATTTTTAGTTACGGTTGAAAGAGGAACCGTCGTAAAACCACCGGAATTGATACTAGCCGCTGTTGCAGAACCATTTCCGCTTCCCAGTGAAGCAATAAAAACCGCTGTTCCTGTTTTAGCAACTACAGATTGCCATGCGGTACCATCAAAATAGTAATATCCAACCGTCGCGATCTGTGCTGTTGCAGATACTGTGGAACCTCCTGTAATATCTGTAACATAAAGTAAAGCGCCTACATGATTGGAGTTATACCCTGTCTTTGCATTTAGCTGAGCCAACGTTATTCTGGGCGCTCTCATTCCGTCTGCTTTGGTAACGGTAGAAGCCACACCATTTACATCCAGAGTCATTTGCGGTGTAAGCGAATTGATTCCCACATTCTGAGCATTCGCCCGACTCAGAAATACAATCGATAGAAATAAAAAAAACTTTTTCACGGCACAAAAATTAGCAGCTGCAAATATATAACATTATTAAACACCATAAATTCTTATAACTGACTAAAATAAAATTATATATGAATTTTTATTAATATTTAATTAAAATAAAACAATAATTAATGAAAAATAACAAATCCAATAAATATAAAAATGAAAAGTGAATTTTGAATCAATCTGATTATTTTTGAAAAATATTACCTCAACAATGAAACCGAAAGCCATTGGAAAAATGTAAAAATATCGCGAAATCATGAGCAAAATGTAAATAATTTGGAATTTAGCATAAAAAATCCGCCACGATAAAGGAGGTCACTGAAAAAGTCATATCTAAAAAATGTGGCTGAAATTAATGCTTAAAATAGTCAAAATAAGTCTGTGAGAATCGTTTAAATGAATTTCCAAAATTTTAAATTCAAAATATAATAAACAGAAAGGCTTAAACGTAAAATTCGTTTAAGCCTTTTGATTTTTGATTAGTTTTTCAGTGACTTCCGATAAAAAAGCGGATTTCTTTAAAAAATAATTGAAACAATCTTTTTTTCTGAAACGTATTATAATTTAAATCTGAAAGTCTCAGAACCTGTTTTTGTCTCGTAAACCAAAAAGTACACACCGTTTGTTTTTACGCTGAAAGATATCTCATTCGATTTTTCTTTTGCCGACTGAACTAATTTTCCAGACATATCAAAGATTTTATATTCTCCAAAAGCTGCAGACTGATCATTCGAAATCATCTTAATTTTTGAATCATCTCTGCTGAAGAAAACGATATTTTTTGCTGATTTTACATCCTTCGTTCCAAGCGTCGCACTTGTAATTTTCAAACCTGTTATAAGCACGCTGAAATTTCTTACCATAGAAGGCGAAGCTGAAGACTTTCTTACGTAAAGAAACAAAGTACTGTTGGCTGTTGTGCTGCTAATATTTGCCTGTTTGTAATTGTCTACATTGTTTCCAAACCATGATGAAGCTACGGCTGCAACTGTGTTTGGACTTGATACACTAAGCGGCGCAAAAGGTCTTGCATTAATAGTAGGTGATAATTGCCTGAAAAGGATGTCAAAATTATAAACAAGTCTGCTAGTAGTAGGATTTACACCGTCTGCGGACACTTGTTCGGGTCCATCATCGTCTGTCCAGCAAATGGAAGCTCTTGCAGAAGAACCCGCTGCAACACCGTTTGTAGAAATTTCGCTACTAGAATCATTCGTTGGATTAGTTGTGAATTCTACCAATTTCGCGCTTCCACCGCTTTGCAACTGCTTAATAGTTTGTGCAGCTTTTTCAACATTTAAAATTCCCCATCCGAATTTCGCATCAGGACCTGCATTTCCCGCGTCGTCGGCAGTATGAAGCATTAAAGCTTTTAATGAAGCAGCCTTCATATAGTTTCCGAAAATCGATTTGTAGTATTGCTGAAGCAAAAGACCCGCTGCCGCCGCTGCAGGAGCTGCATATGATGTACCTGAAGAAGTGGCTACAACACCTGTATACGTATTGTTTCCGGTGTACAAAGGAGCGTTGATTTCACTACCAAGCGTTACCAAATCCGGTTTTACTCTGCCATCGTCCGTCGGTCCCCAATTGCTGTAATCTGACATTGAATTGTCTAAATTTATCGCACCTACCGTTACAACATTTTTAGAAGCTGAAGATCCTGTCATAATATCAAATCCTCCTGCTGACATATTACCATTTGAGGTCTGCTCGTTTCCACAGGCTACAAAAGGTAAGTAGTTTGGTGTATTTTTAAGAAGCATATCCCAGCTTTTCGCTGTAAAATCGTACGCACCAAATTGCCAAACAGGAATTGTATTATCATTAGCTGCACCGTACGAATGATTTGAAATTAAAAACCCGTCAGCTGCAAAAGTTGCCATTTCGGTCAAATCATTATCCCAATCGTAGTTTTTTGCCGTAGCGTTTGGTGCAAGACCGCGTGCAGTTGAAGCTAAGGAATTTGTACTGCTGGTGACAATTTTTCCGACCATAATCCCCGCAACTGCCTGCATGTGGTTGTTTCCACCGACTGTATTTACAGTCTGATTTGCCTGCATCGCAACCTGACCGGAAAGAAGTTCGTGAGAAGCATTCACCTGTCCTCCATCCCAAATACCAGCAATCATATTGGTTCCCGTAATGTTTACACCCAAGCTTCCTCCCTGATACAGTGAATTTACCTTTGCATTGGTAACCTGATTTGCATCTTTTGTATTGATGTAAATCGGATGTCCGTCTGCATCTATTCTCTGTAATCTGTAAAAGTTCTTACCAATGGTAAACTCTTTTTTTGCTGAAGGATTTGCCAACAAATACGCCTGAATCTTAATCTGCTGTTCCTGATATTCTTTCTCAAATTGGTTTTTCAGATTGGTAATTTCGGTACTGTTGATATCTCTTTTAATGACCGCGCGCTCCTCGTAAGTCTGAGCAAAAGTTCTGATGCTTATCAGAAACCCTATAAGAATTAGATTTTTTTTCATCGTTTTACAACATTATTTATGCTGCAAAATTCTGTAAATGTTTGATATTTTGCACTCACCGCAAGGATAATTTTTTTGTAAAAAAAAAATTTAAGCTAAGATTAAAAAATAATTAAACCGCTGGAATTCAGTACAATTTAATTGTAAAATAAAATTAACTCTATTTTTTACGTAAATGTGGACAGAAACAATTCTACTTATTTGAAAATTTCTTCAGCATATCTTTTCTGTTTTTAATATCCAATGCCACATAAATATTTCTGATATGATATTTAATTGTAGCTTCTGTCAGCGAGAGTTTATCGGCTATTTCTTTGTTGGTAAAACCACCTGCAATCAGATCAAGAATTTCTTTTTGTTTCCGATTGAGGTTTGCAGTATTTAAAATTTCTTCCTTTTCGGGGTTTTTCGAGATTTGAGCCTGAGAAAATATTCTTAATTCTTCCTTCAAGACTTCAAGCTCCTTCTGCATCTTCAGTTTTTCATCTTGTTCGATTTTAGATATTTGCCAAAAGTAAAAACCAAGACAAATGAGAATCACAACAACAATTGACGAAATGATAATTGTAAACAAACTGATTTCCTCCTGTTTTTCGGTTTTATTTTCCAGAAATTCTTCATTTTGAATATGCATATCCGCAAGTTTTTTCTCCCGGTTAAATAAAAGATTCAAAGAATCAAGCGTTTTTGTATGCTGAAAGACCTTTTCTTTATTGTTTGCATGCTGGTAAATCTCGCGTATTTCCTCTGTCGCGTATACTTCATATTTTAAAATTTTACAAGAATCCGCAATTTTAATACATTGAGAATACAGATGATCAACTAAATTGAAATTCTTTTTGGCACCCTGAAGTTGCATCATTTTTACTAAAACTGCCGGCTGATTACATTGGGATATTTTTTTCAGAATGGATAATGCAACGTAATAATTTTTCTCTGCAGCATCAAATTTTTTAGCCAGAAAATCGATGTAGCCTTGCTGCATAATAATATATGCCTTACTGTTCTCATCAAGATTCTGATATTTTTTTGCCCTGATTTCGATCATGAGCTTTTCAGATTCTCCATATTTATTATCATCGAAATACGCAAAAGCCATTTCTGCCTGTATATTTATTTTTAACGAATCAGGATTCTGAATCTGATCTGCGAGCTGCATGGCGCGTTTTAAATACTTTATCGAAGAACCGTAATCATTGATGCTGCGGAAAGTCGCAGCCATGAGATAATTAAGTTTTACCTCATCTCTTTTTGAAAGCTTTTTTTCATCGAGCAAATTCAGAAGCTTTGCCTGCGAAAGCTGATGTTTTCCGGATCGGTTATTGTAATAAATTTCGTTTTCCAAAGCCGATATATTGGTTTTCTGTCCGAAGACCCAGCAACTCATTAAAACGAAAATTAAAATAACTTTTTTCATACCACAGTGATGCACAAAAATAAATCATTCTGTGGTTAGAATGCAAGAAGAATTTGCTAATTTCACATCAGAAAAATATGAAGAAAAAAGCGATATTCAACTGGAGCAGCGGAAAAGACTCTGCCATAGCTCTGTATAAAACTTTAAAAGAAGAAAAATTTGATGTTATTTCTTTGCTTACAAGCATTAATAAAGAATATCAGAGAATTTCCATGCACGGCGTTCATGTTTCATTACTGGAAAAACAGGCAGAAAGTTTAGGCTTTCCTTTAATTAAAATGGAACTTCCTAAAGAACCTTCTATGGAAGAATATCGAGAGATCATGGGAAAAACCATGACGGAAATACAATCTCAAGGCGTTACGCATTCTATTTTCGGAGATATTTTTCTGGAAGATTTAAAAAAATACCGCGAAGAGCAACTGCAATCGATCGGTATGGAAGCTGTTTTTCCATTGTGGAAAATCAATACCACTAACCTCATCCACGAATTTTTAGATCTGGGTTTCAAAACAATTGTTACCTGTGTGAATGAGACTTACCTCGACAAAAGTTTTGCAGGAAGGATGATTGATGAATCTTTCATTAAAGATTTACCGAAAAATGTAGATCCTTGCGGAGAAAACGGAGAATTTCACACTTTTACTTTTGACGGACCTCTTTTTAAAAGTCCTGTTGAATTCGAGATCGGAGAAATTGTTAAAAAAACATATCCGAAACCGAAATCTGAAGAAACAGAGACTGGAGAATACGTTTTCTGGTTTTGTGATTTGATTTTAAAATAATTCCAGTGTTTTTCCGTTTTTGTTTAAACTAAACAATGAGACCTTATCTTAAAATTGAAAAGCCCTGTGAAGAATCTTTAAAGAATATGCACACGATTCCGGAAGGAAAATTCTGCGATTTGTGTTCGAAAAAAGTATACGATCTTACCAAGCTTACTCATTCTGAAATTTCAGATATCGCAGAACAAAATCATGGGAAAAAGTTCTGCGGAATACTCATTAACAAAGAGCCTGAGCAAAAACGGGAAGAAACTTTTTCAATTCCTGAACATATTTCACACAGAAAAAATACTTTTACAAAAGTTGCAGCAGGAATCGCTTTAACAGCAAGCGTAATGAATACGCTTCCCGCACAGACAAAAGATGTTGCAAAAACTCAGGTTATTCTTACCGAAAAAAATTTATCCTCAGAAAAAATTCAAAGAAAAAACACAGAAGGCGGCGAAAAATTAACAGCCTCCGGAAGAATTGTAACCAGCGAAGAAGGCAAACCCGTAAAAGCATATGTAAATTTAATCACCATTAATAAAGTATATTCCACCGAAACTAACGAAGACGGTTTTTACTCACTGGAAATTCCTCAGGAGTTAGCTCAGGAAGAGAATTATCTTTTGGAATTCAGCCCTTTTTCTTATAATTTCGATCAAAAGCTGAAAGTTTTCAGCAGAAATGAAATCACACAAAAGTCCGTCATAAAACTTCCTGATAACGGAATTTATAAAGAATTAGGTGAAGTAAGCTTCGGACCTCCTTATGCAGAAGAAAATTCTGTCATTTTTCTGCACGGAAAGCGATTGGATTATAAACTTTTCAACAAAAGCTATTCTTTATACAGCAGCAAATACTCCATTTATTACATTCCAAAACCTTTTACTAAATTTTTCACAGAAAGTGATCTGGTAAAAGATATTTTTATTGTTTTTGTAAAATAATTATTTCTGTAATTTTTCTTCACAAGGCATAAAAATTGCTTCCCAAAAGAAAAACAATAAATGATTAAAAATTTTCTCTTTTCTACTCTTTCTGCTTTTCTTTTTATCGGTCTAATTTCATGTGAAAAGGAAATGAAATTCATCCCCTCTGCAAAAATAACTGATCGACAGGCAATTGCAGACAGCACCATGATTGCTTTCGAAAAAAGTCTTCTGAAAAACCAGATCGATTCTGTTTTCAAAAAACATCAGTTTAACGGGAGTGTCGCTGTTTTTAAAGATTCTGTTGAGTTGTACCGAAAAAATCAGGGCTTTGCAGATTTTAAGGATCAGTTAAAGATTAATGACAGTACTGTTTTTGCCATCGGTTCTGTAAGCAAGCAATTTACCGCTGCTTTAATTCTGCTTCAGATGGAACAGGGAAAACTGAATGTAGACGATAAAGTTTCAGCTTATTTAAAGGAGTTTCAAAACAAAAATTACGAAAACATTACCATTCATCAGCTTCTGAATCATACTTCGGGACTGAATACTTTAGGCGGAAAGCTCCAGTTTAAAAGCGGAACAGATTTTTTTTATTCCAATGACGGTTTTAATACATTGGGAAAAATTGTGGAGAAAGTTTCGGGTAAATCGTATGACGAAAATGTTTTGGATTTATTCAAAAAAGCCGGAATGAATCACTCTTCAACTGCAACCTCTTTTGAAGGCGAAAACTTTGCAGGAGCTTATTTAGGCAACAAAAAAAACTTCGAAAAAATCCAGAATATGCCGAAAACACTTGCCGGTAAAGACATTGGAGTTCCTGCGGGCGGAATTTTATCCACCATTAATGATCTTCATGTCTGGAACACTGCTTTATACAACGGAAAAATCCTCCGTCCTGAAACACTGAAAAAGTTTGAATCTAAAAGCGCGGAAAGACATCATGCGATTTTCGGGAAAATGGGTTACGGCTACGGAATTATGAGCAACATCGGGAAACCGTTGGCATTTTTTCACAGCGGTTACGTTAAAGGTTCTCCTTCATTAAATATTTTTTATCCGGAAACAAAAACTTCGGTTATTATTCTTTCCAATATCGCCGATGAGGAACAGGGAAAAGGATTTACCTTTAAACCTCACGTTGAGATCAAAAAAATTACGGATGCTTTGGAAAGTACTATTTCGGAGATGAATTCTTCAAAAGGAAATGCAATGAAAATGTAGATTATTCAGCAGAAAGATTCAGAAAGTCTTTCATTTTTTCTAATGATTTTTTATGTTCGAAAAAATTAATCAGCACGAAGATCACAGTGGTGTGCAGTATATAAGGCATGATTAGAGCAATCAGCAATGAAAATACCGATACAGGATCATCTGTTCTGAAAAAACGGAAAACATATTTATCCTCCCGGAGAATAAGCTGAAAAGAGATATTAAGCGTCAAAATAAAAAGTCCTAAATTCTGCTGATAGATTGTGAAGAAGGATTTTCCCTGATATTTAAAATCTTTCTTAACGTATTTTCTCATATTTTTATTAAACAGCCATAATAAAAAAGGAACCATCACAAAGAGTGAATTATACAGTCTGAAAAGATCATTATAGGTTTCCTGATCGGTTGAAAAATAGATCAAAAGGAGATTTATTGTAAAAGAAGTCAGCCCGAAAATCAACGATTTTTTAAAAATGCTGCGATACTTTACCTTCGCAATTCTCTTTACAATAACCGGAATCTGTTCTTGGTAAAAAATAGAGTAACGCGTCATTTTAAATTCACTTCCCCATAACTTTTTCGTTTTAAGGAAAGCTTCATCGAAACCCACATTTTCCTCTATCTGAATATCAATAACCTGTGAAATCATGTGATCTTTCACTTCCACTAAAATATCAAGAGGAAGTCTGTGAAAAATAAGATAATCTGTAATCTCCTGTTCGTGTTTTTCAGTTATCATGTTATCTAAGTGTAAAGTTTTTTATAATTTAATTTTTTAATATTTTCCTTTAATGAAAAATAGGAGAACAAATAAAGTGTGAGAAATAAAACTCCGGCAATCATGCTTTTTGCAAAAACATATCCCGTAATTTCTGTATGAGAATGATTATTTACAAAATCATAAATCATGTTGTTTGAATTCTTTGGTAAATCAATCAGATTATCAGCAACAACCGTAAGAAAAAATACAAAAAGCGGATGTACAAAATTGTTTAACACTATATTTTTCTGAAAGTTTATTTTTTCCAGACGCTTCTGACTGATATACATTCCTACAATAATAAATGGCGAAATAAAAAATACGGCTTTTACAATTTTATGAATTCCCAGATATACATCTCTGTTTGTAAAAAATGCCAAAATGATCTCAGAACCAATAAAAGCCAGAGCAAATAAAAGAGATTTCAGAAACAGGTTTTTATTAGATGCCTTATCAATTTCATAAGCGAGCCTGGTAATTTTCTGACGCGAGAATATATTCTTTCTCACCATCACCATATCTTTACTCCAGCTCATTTTCATTCTTTCAAAAGCTTCTTCAAAAACTAAATTTTCATCGTTCTGGATATCAAGAATTCCTGAAATCATGTGATCCTTGATCTCATTTAAAAGTTTTCCAGAAATCTTCTTTTTCAACAAATATTTTTCGATTTCTCTTTCCTGAAAGAAGGTTATCATATATTAAAAATCGTATTGAGGTTAAATAAATAATTTTTCATTTCTGCTTCCAGTTCTGTCTGCTGTTTTTTCCCTTTTTCGGTCAGAAGATAATATTTCCGGTCTCTTCCGTTGATCTTCTGGATTTCAGACAAAATCATTCCTTCCGCTTCCAGCTTATGCAAAAGCGGATACAGCGCACCTTCCGTCATTTCCAGTTCGCCCTGCGTAAGTTCTTTGGCGCGCTGCGTGATCTGGTATCCATACATCTTTACTTCCTTGGCAAGAAGTTTCAGGATGATGTTTTGGAGGGTTCCTTTATACAGACTGTTCTTTTTCAATATCTCATCTTTTATACCTAGCAAATCTATACATAATTTTCTTATGCATCATAATTAATTTTAAAATTCTTAATTTCAATCAATGAAAAAGATGTATTTCATCGCCATTTATCCGCCACAAAAAATTATTGAAGAAATAAAAATATTCAAACAGGACTTTGCATTAAATTTTGACAATTCCAAAGCTCTGAAAAATGAAGCGCACATTACTTTGTTTCCTCCGTTTTCCAGAGAGGTTACTTTAGAAAATGACATTCTGGA
Organism: Chryseobacterium sp. MMO-72; assembly: GCF_037146035.1. NCBI lineage: Bacteria > Pseudomonadati > Bacteroidota > Flavobacteriia > Flavobacteriales > Weeksellaceae > Chryseobacterium > Chryseobacterium sp. MMO-72. The sequence goes on along the minus strand of NZ_JBBCWG010000001.1, from coordinate 22,404 downwards.
AGCTTTCCAGAAGATTGATACTGCTGTTTCTCCTTTTGAAATTGAACTGAATGGTTTCGGAAGTTTTGCCCATCCTAAAAATCCCGTAGTCTTTGTGAAACCTGAAACCAACGAACAACTCAATGATCTTTATCTTCGGGTGAAAGAGATATTCAACTTTATGAATTATTCTTTCCACCCTCATGTAACGGTGGGTTTTCGAAATTTGACGTGGGAAAACTATCTGAAAGCATGGGAGAAATATCAAGATAAAGAATACAAAACTAAATTCTTAGTTGACAAAATCACTTTGCTTCGACATGATGAAAACTGGATTCCTATTGCAGAAAAGAAACTGGAACTGCTGTAAAATATGATTCAAAAAAATTCATTCTTAAAAGTCTGAAAGTTCATATCTTTGAAGCAATGATTGCAGAGAAGATTATTTTAGGAATCGACCCGGGAACAACCGTAATGGGTTTTGGAATTATTTCCATAAAGAAAGGCAAAATGGAAATGATCTCCATCCATGAATTATTGCTGAAAAAGTATCCGAACCACGAAACCAAACTCAAATATATTTTTGATAAAACTTTAGCGCTGATTGACGAATTTCATCCTGATGAAGTTGCTCTGGAAGCTCCTTTCTACGGAAAAAATGTTCAGAGTATGCTGAAACTAGGTCGCGCGCAAGGCGTTGCGATGGCAGCAAGTCTTCACAGAAATATCCCGATTACAGAATATTCTCCGAAAAAAATAAAAATGGCGATCACCGGAAACGGAAATGCCAGCAAAGAGCAGGTTGCAGGAATGCTGCAAAGTCTTTTAAATCTGAAGGAATTTCCCACAAAATATCTTGATGCTTCCGATGGATTGGCAGTTGCCGTATGTCATCATTTCAATTCCGGAACAATAGCCGATACAAAATCTTACACTGGTTGGGAAAGTTTTTTAAAACAGAATCCGGATCGGCTGAAATAAAAATCACTCACAAAAAAATATTTATTTGTGAGTGACTGTTTTGTTTATTTTGATTTATATTCTTCAGGAGTAATTTTGAAATCTGCGGTTGGTTTTCCGTTCTTATCGTAATACATATATACCATCGTTACATTATTATCCCTGAATTCTTTAATGTCCGGTGATGTTTTTATGACTTTCAGGGCACCTTCTTTCGCATTGACTTTGAAACTTTCGATCTCTTGAGGAGTTACACTCTCTTTTACATCATCGGTAAGTGTGTAATTGTACTTAAAAATTTTTCCGGGCTGTACAGAAACGCTGTCGAGACGAACTCCATCAGCAAGATTCTGAGGTGCTGTTTTATTAATATTTGCCGCGACTTCTTTCAGATCATCATCTATTGATTTTTCTTTTGTACAGGAAACAAGCGTAAAAGAAGCCAATGCCAGAGAAAGGCAGATTACATTTTTCATATTAAGATATTTAGTGATTTTACATAAAGATAAGAAATTTATATTTAATGATTTTAAACAATTGATTTACATATAATTAAATCAAAAACTAAATATACTTGGTAAAACATAATACTATCTTTTACATTGGTATGATTTTTAGTAGTACATTTGTATAAATTTTCTATCATGAAAAATAACCAACAAACTATAAATCAGGTGAATCATAAGATCAATTGGTTCCAAAAGTTTCTGATGGTCTGCTCCGGAGGAAACATTCATATTCTGAGAAAAACACCGAGCGAATGGAACAAGTTCGCAGGAATCGGAGGAATTGTACTTTTTACCGCTGTATTTGCAACGCTTTCCGCAGGTTACGCTATGTATACGGTGTTTGATGACATTTGGACAGCGATTGGCTTCGGTGTTTTATGGGGATTGATGATCTTTAATCTGGATCGATACATTGTTTCTTCCATCAAAAAAACAGGAACATGGTGGAATCAGATGTTAATGGCAATTCCAAGATTAATTCTGGCGACTTTTTTAGGAATTATCATCTCAAAACCTCTGGAACTTAAAATTTTTGAAAAGGAGGTAAACAAACAACTGAATACGATTATTCAGAGAAACAAAAAACAGCTTCAGGGCGAAATGAACGGAAGAATCCTTCAACAAAGCGGACCTTTCGAAACTGAAAAGAAACAGATTTCTGAAAAAATTGCCAGCTATCAAAAATCGTATGATTCCGCATCTGTAGAGCTCGAAAAAGAAATTTTAGGGAAACAGTCCGGATTAACCAGCGGAAAAGAAGGCTTCGGTCCTAATGCAAAACGCAAACAGGAACTGAAAGAACAGAGAAGACAGGATCTGGAAAATTACCAGAAACAGGCTGCTCCAAGACTGGAATATTTAGATAAAGAGATTTCTAAAGTGTACACCAATCTGGAAACCGAAAGAAAATCCACAGAAACCTTTGAAGATAAATTCAATGGTTTTGCAGCAAGATTACAGGCTTTGGATGAACTGGGAAAAAATTCAGCCATTATTGGTTTAGCTGCCGCTTTTATTATGGGACTTTTCATCTGTCTTGAAATTTCTCCGGTTTTGGTTAAATTAATTTCCCATGTCGGACCTTACGATTATCTTTTAGAAAAAACAGAAAACGATTTCAGGCTGTACGCTAAAGAAAAAGTGGAAAAAGGCAATGCGTTAACAGATTTCAGGATTGACGACTTTAAAGACAATCTTCAAAAATAACCCGTTACTATTATTAAAAACGAAACCTTTCAGCAAGTTCTGAAAGGTTTTTTATTAATATAATAAAAATATGTAGAATAATATCTACCTTTACAGGACCTAATTAAAACTAATCTATTCATCATGAAGAAACTTGTATTCGGATGCACCCTGCTATTGAGCATTGCATCTACTTCTATTCTAAAAGCACAGGCTACAGAACCTTTCTTAGGACAAATCGCATTCGTACCTTACAATTTCGTTCCGAAAAACTGGGCTGCCTGTAACGGACAACTTTTATCGATTTCGCAAAATCAGGCTCTGTTTGCTCTTTTGGGAACCACTTACGGAGGTAACGGGACCACAACATTCGCATTACCTGATATGAGAGGAAGAGTTTTGGTACACGAAGGACAAGCTCCGGGCGGACCTACAAACTATACGATGGGACAAAGCGGAGGAACAGAATCTGTAACACTTCAGGTAACACAAATGCCGCCTCACTCACACACAGTAAATGCTGTAACCGCCGAAGGAAATCAGAATTCTCCTACGAATAATCTTCCTGCAGATACAAAAGGATTAGATAAAGAATATTCTGATGCTGCTGCAAATACAACCATGAAATCTACGATGGTAAACCAGACAGGAGGAGGACAGCCACACGAAAACAGACCACCTTTCGTTACTCTGAAGTGTATTATTGCTTTACAAGGTATTTTCCCGTCACAATTTTAAAATATCAGCATGAAAGCTCTTTATCTTTTATGTCTTGCTTTGGGCGGTTCTGCCTTTGCACAGACGATCACCTTTAACGGTTGTCATAATATATTTGATAATCAGAATTTTGTTTTTACAAAAACGGGAGTAGACGCCTTTAATAAAGGGATATATATTACAACACCTTTAGACGGACAACCTTGTGGCGGCTTAGGAACCTGCGAATTTAAAATTCAGTGGAATAATACATTAAGCAGATGGGAATTCCTTGCTGATGAAGGATACGGAACTTTCTCAAGCCCAAACTTAATCTACTATAATTCTACGGGTAACAATAATTTCGTACAAAATCCACCATCAATTACTTTTGGAACCTGGGTTGAGAATACATCATTTACATCACAAGCCGGAGGTTGCGGAGGAAATCTTACGACTTCTAATGCGACCATGACGGGAGATTTGCACAGTACATCACTTGCGGCTTCAGATGTCAGAAACAATGATTCTAAAATTCAGATCTTCCCCAATCCTGTTGCTGAGATTATTAAAATTTCAGGGATAAAAGACGGAAAATCTGTTCAGATCTATAATATGGCCGGACAAATTGTAAAATCTGAAGAATTTAATGAAAAAGTAAACGTTTCTGAACTAAGCGCAGGAATCTATCTTTTGAAGATTAATACTAAAAATTTCCAGACTCACGAATTTAAGTTTGTGAAGAAATAAAAATTTTATTGTATATGATAAACCTTCGCCAAAAGCGGAGGTTTTTTCATAATTTATGTGAAAATCAAATAAAAAAGCTACCTCAACATTGAGATAGCCTTTAAGTATATTTAATCTATTATTACAAAGAATAATTTGGGGCTTCCTGCGTAATAATTACATCGTGTGGATGAGATTCTTTTAATCCGCTTCCTGTAATCATCACCATTTTTGTATCATTCTGTAAAGCTTCAATATCTTTAGCACCACAATATCCCATTCCGGCTCTCAGACCTCCTGTTAACTGGAAAATCACTTCTTCCAAAGATCCTTTGCTTGGAACTCTTCCTTCGATTCCTTCCGGAACGAATTTCTTAGCCTCACTCTGGAAATATCTCTCTTTTCCTCCTCTCTTCATCGCAGAAAGACTTCCCATTCCCTGATAAGTCTTGAATTTTCTACCCTGGAAAATGATTTCTTCACCCGGAGCTTCATCCGTTCCTGCCAAAAGCGAACCTAGCATTACTGCTCCTGCTCCACTTGCAATCGCTTTTACGATATCTCCTGAAAGTTTGATTCCGCCGTCTGCAATTACAGCTACATTTTTCGTTTTTGCGTATTCGTAAACATTGTAAATTGCGGATAACTGAGGAACTCCAACTCCTGCAACCACTCTCGTTGTACAGATTGAACCGGGACCAACTCCTACTTTCAGAACATTTGCTCCGGCTTCAATGAGATCTTTAGCTGCTTCAGCCGTTACAATATTTCCTCCAACGATATCCAGATCAGGATATGCCTGTCTTATTTCTTTAATTTTATTTAAGACTCCGATGGAATGTCCGTGAGCAGAATCGATACCGATGATATCAACGCCTGCTTTTACAAGCGCTTCAATTCTCTCCAGTGTATCTTCTCCTACTCCAACTCCTGCTCCAACTATTAATCTTCCGCTCTGATCTTTGTTAGCATTTGGATATTCTAACTGATTATCGATATCTTTAATGGTAATTAATCCTACCAGTTTATTTTCAGCATCTACGATCGGAAGCTTTTCCACTCTGTTTTTAAGAAGAATTTCTTTCGCTTTCTCCAGATTGGTATTTTTATCAGAAGTAATCAGCTTTTCTTTCGTCATGATCTCTTCCACCTTCATCTCAAGATTTTCCTGATATTTTACATCTCTGTTGGTAATGATCCCGATTAAAGTATTTTCGGCATCTACAACAGGAAGTCCGGAGATTTTATATTTCGCCATTGTTTCTTTAGCCTGAGCCAAAGTATGATCTTTTGAAAGGGTAACAGGATCTGAAATCATTCCGTTTTCCGAACGCTTTACACGATTAACCTGTGCAGCCTGTTCAGCGATCGTCATGTTTTTATGAATAAATCCTAAACCTCCGACTCTTGCCAGTGCAATTGCCAGTTCAGCTTCTGTAACAGTATCCATTGCAGCGGAAACAATCGGAACATTAAGCGTAATTTTGTCGGTAAGTCTTGATTTTAATGAAACCTGATTAGGTAAAACTTCTGAATAAGAAGGGACTAGAAGAACGTCATCGAAAGTGATGGCTGTCTCTACAATTTTGTTATGAATAGACATCTTTACTTTCTTGCAAAATTAAGGTATTTTACCGAAATACGAAAATCGATTTTAATAGTTTAAATAAAACTTAATAATCAATACATTAAATCAAAAAAAACGTTCCTTTTTATGAAACGTTTTTTTGTACAAAGACAATTTGGGTATATAATATGAATATGAAATGCTATTTATCGGATGCTGAAGCAATCATTTTTGAAATATCTTTGGCTGTAAAATTTCCGCGAACATCTAAAAAAACAAGCTCTTTGTCTGAATTTACAGTAATCAGCATATTTTTAATAACATCATCTTTCTGTTTCACGCGGATATTTACATTTTCTCCATTATGTTTTATGGTTGCCCATTCTTCATAATTATTGTTGTTTAAATACTTTGCAAAATCATTCAGCATCGATTTGTCTCCGTTTTCAACAGTCAAAACTTTAATTTTTGAAACTTTTCGGATCAGACGGATTACCTCTTCGTTATCTTCACCATCTTCTCTTAAAGCTTTTTTAATAACAGGTTTTGCTAAAAACATCGGAACATTAATGGTAGTAAATTTTGCTCCTTTAAAATCGTTTCCGGAATCTGAAAAGTAAGCCATCTTACCGGTTCCCGAAGAAACTATACAGGATTGTAACATAAACATCGCACAGGCAACAAGAAAAAGATTTTTTACTATTTTCATGGCAGTTTGGATTTAAATTAAATTTTTAGTTGATGGGTTTTAAACTTCCGCCCGACATTTTGCTGATGTCTGAAGTAATTTCCGGGTTTCCTCTGTATCGGATGGTTCCGCCTGATGAAGCCTTCGCTTTTAATTTATCGGTAACATTTACAGAAAGGCTGGATCCTGAAGTAGATTCTGCTTCCACCTGCTTTGCCTTAAAATCTTCACCTTTACACACTGCACCGCTGCTGACATCGAAAGTTGCTGTTCCGGCTTCTCCCTCAAGACTTGTATCTGAACCGCTTGATCCTTTAAAAACCAAGCTTCTGGAATTCACCTCAACTTTAACGCTTGTTCCTGAAGACGCTTCCACTAGAGCATTATTCGAAATATTGAATTTCCCTTTCACTACAGAACCAGAGGACGCATCAATGGTAAGATTATTTTCTTTTACAGAATTAATCGTGGTAAAAGTTGCTCCCGAAGACGCTTTAATATTATCCATTCTTGGCGAAGAAACGTTGACACTGATGTTTTTAAATTTTAAATTTTTCTGTCCTTTGTTATCAACATACACTTTCAGAACCCCGTTGTCAACTTTTGTAACAATGTACTGAAGCTTATCGGCATCGGCAATTACCTTTACATTGGTAGGACTTTCCTGTTTGAATACCAGATTAACACCTGTACTCACCTGAATTCCTGAGAATTCGCCTACATTTCTGGATTCGCCATTCAGATAAGAAGAAGTATTTTCCGAAGTGAGGTTATTTCTGGTATTGGTAACCGGATTTGTTTTTGTTTCTGTAGAATTGATGATTTTATTGATATCATTCATCGAAAGTTTTCCGTCCAGTTTTACCAGAATGTTTTCTTCTCCTCCGCTATCGATGCTCAGCAAAAGATCATCCAAAATTCCGTTTTTCTCTTCCGCCGAAAGAAATTTAATCTTAGCACCGTTACTGTTCATTGTCATAATTTCACTGTACTTCAGATTGCTTAAATAAGAAGAAATGTCTTTATTGATCTGTGACAGCTTCTGTCCTTTGGAAGAGCTTCCGTCCTGTGGCTTTTCGGCAATGAAAACTTTCAGTCCGTTAATTTTGGATAATAATGGTTTGATCTGATCCAGTTCAGCATCTCCAAGATCCAGACTGCTTAACATCCCGAACATCGGTTTCGCAATTTTAATGGAGGTTACTCCTTCCACTTCCTGATATTTATCAAAAAGCTGATCTAACTTATCTTTTTCCTGCCCGTAAATATTAAAGAAATGGGAAAAAGCGAGTGCGAATATTATGAATACTTTTTTCATGAGTCAATTTTTTATTTTGGATTATTAGTGCCTGATCAGGTGCATAATCTTTAAGGTTAATTAATAATTGTCGTCTACGACGGCTGGTTTTGCTAATTTTTCACTAACGTTATTTGCAAATATTTGAAATGAATACTTAGTCACGTTGATTGCTTCTTCTACATTTTCGATTCTTTTTCCGTTAACGATAACATAAGAATCTTTATATCCTGTAGAATCTGAAGCTTTAGAGGAATTATAGACATACTTCGGTTTTCTTTCTTTCTTCAGTCTTCCTCTTTTAGGTAAAATTTCATCCAGATAATCTTTGTCGGCAACCGGATTTTCCTGAAGTACAGAATCTTTTTTCGCTCCGGAAACAGTATCATTCGGCAGATTTACCGCGACCTGTTCCGTATGTTCACTATTTTCCTTAATGAAATTATCTTTTTGCTTCTTTATCTGATTTTCAACTATCTGAGCCTGATTTTCTACATCTGAATTTTGATTATATTTAAATATCAAACCAACACTCAAAAGCAAAACTACACTTGCAGCCATCCAGAACCATTTCGGGAACGATGGTTTTGTTTTCGTATCAATCGGGATAACCGGTGTTTCATTTTCTTGATCATCCTCTTCTTTTCCTTGTGCTTTTTTCAGAAAGTCATCAAAATCCCAGTTCATTTTTTCTTCCTTTAAATTCTGGAAGATTTCTTCGTATTTATCTTGAAATTTGTCGTTGCTCATAGCTCATCAATTGTGAAATTTGTTCTTTTACTTTTTGTCTTGCCCGCATAAGATTCACTCTTACTGCATTTTCCTCCATTTCCAGCATTTCGCCGATTTCCGAGACTTCATATTCTTCCACATCTTTCAAATGGATTACCATTTTCTGTTTCTCCGGAAGCTGATTAATGAAACCAATAATGTGTTCCTTTAAATTATTGACTTCCATACTGTAAAGTTCGGAACGGTGTAGCTGCATATCTGCAAATCCTAACTTTACATCGTGGTGCTTCAGTCTGTTAAGGCATTCATTCCGGACCGATTTCAGGGCATATGATTTTAAATTTCCAAACTGCTCCAGCTCATCTTTCTTCTGCCAGAATTTAATCATAAGATCCTGCACCACGTCTTCTGCTTCATCACTGCTCATGACAAACCTTTTCGCAAAGCGATACATCTCATCTTTGAGAATGAATACCGTACTTCTGAAAGTTTCTTGGGTCATAAGTTTTGTTTCTATAAGTAAGACAACCGGATTTTACATTTTATTACATTAGAAATAAAAAAACTTCAAAAAAATTTGAAGTTTCCTTTATTGATCGCATTAATACGCGTCAAAAATATGTTTAAAAATAGCCTTATCTTCATCTGTTAAAGGCACTTTTCTTCTTGCCATTGCCCGTTCTGCAACTTCGTAGGCTTTGTCTAATTTAAATTTCTCATCGCCTTTAAAACCGCCCCAAGAAAAACTTTCAACCAAATTCGGAGGAAAACCTTCTTTGAAAATATTAGAAGCAACCCCTACAACGGTTCCTGTATTTAGTTGCGTGTTGATGGCTGTTTTAGAATGATCTCCCATAATTAAACCGGCAAACTGCAATCCTGTATCTTCAAAAGATTTGGTTCTGTAGTTCCACAATTTTACAGGAGCATAATTATTTTTAAGATTAGAAGAATTAGTATCTGCTCCCAGATTACACCATTCTCCGATCACTGAATTTCCGACAAAACCATCATGACCTTTATTGGAATATCCAAAAATGATAATATTGCTGACTTCTCCGCCAACTTTACAATGAGGACCAATTGTTGTTGCTCCGTAAATCTTCGCGCCTAAATTAAACTTAGACTCTTCACAAAGCGCAATCGGACCCCGAAGATTACAGCCTTCCATCACCTCAGCATTTTTCCCGATATAGATTTTGCCTGTTTTTGTATTGATGGTCGAAAATTCAATTTGTGCTCCTTCTTCTATAAACAAATCTTCTTTGTTCCCTAAAAATCCATTGGTTGAAGAAAGTTCCTGAGAAACTCTGCCTTTCGTAAGCAATGCAAAATCGAAATCTATAGCTTCTTTATTATAGGTAAAAAGATCCGTTGGCTTTTTAAAGAAAATAAGTTCTTCTTTAATATCCGTCATTTTCTCGATCTGGTGCAGAGAAAAACCATCCATATTGATTTTTGCTGCGACCAATTCGTCTTCATAAACCAATGCTTCTCCCTGTTTCAGATCCTTGATCTGCTGAATCACATTTTCTGTCGGTAAAAAATTCGTTACTAGAAAAAGACTCTCTTTTTTTGCAGGTTCAGGAAATTTTCCCTGCAGATACATTTCCGTGAAGAAAGAAATTTCGGTGTTTTCTAAAATTTTCTGCCATCTTTCAGAGAAAGTAATGATTCCGCATCGCATTTCTGCAACGGGACGTGTAAAAGTAAGCGGAAGAAAATCTTCCCAATATTGTGCATCTGAAAATACTAATTGCATCGTTCAGTTTTTAGTTTAAAATGAATGTTTAACGTCTAAACAAAAATACAATAAAAAAGTCCTCCGGAAACCGAAAGACTTTTAAATATTATGATCACAAAAAATTACTTAGCGAATTTTTTGTATTTGTTCATGAACTTATCAACTCTACCTGCAGTGTCAACTAACTTCACTTTACCAGTGTAGAAAGGGTGAGAAGTTGAAGAGATTTCCATTTTAATCAATGGGTATTCTTGTCCTTCGTACTCGATAGTATCTTTTGTTTCTGCAGTAGACTTGCAAAGAAACACCTCGTCGTTACTCATATCTTTGAAAACAACAAGTCTATAATTTTCTGGGTGGATTCCGTTTTTCATAATACAATTTTTAAAAAATTAAAGTTTGCTTTCGAAATAGTAATGGATATTTCTCTGCTAATTTTAGGGTGCAAAAATACAATAATTTTTTAAAATTACAAATAGACAATCAATATTTTTTTCTTCATAAGAAATTCAAAGTATTTTCGTTAAATTTGAAATCTATTTAAACTTTAATTTCGATGAAATTCAAATTATTACTGGCTTTTTCTTTCTGGATGCTTGTTATGACTGTATCTTGTAATAAGGACGACATCAGTTTCGATGCTCCTTCGCAGGAACTAAGCTTTTCCAAAGACACGGTTTTCTGCGATACGGTTTATCATCAGGTTCGTTCAGAAACATATGCGGTAAAAGTATATAATAATGAAGACAAAGATATTCTGATCCCTAGAATTCACCTGCAAAAAGGGGCAACTTCTCTATATAAAATTAATGTGGACGGAAAACCGGGATATGATTTTAAGGATGTCCCGTTAAGAAAAAAAGACAGTCTGTATATTTTCGTTGAAATTGCACCGGAAGCGAGCGGTCCTGAAGCAATTGCCGAAGATAAAATATTATTCCAGAGTCCTGTAGGACAACAACAGGTTGTATTGTTCTCTGTGGTTCAGGATGCGGAATTTTTTATAAAAACCCCTACGAATCCAAATATTATTACTTCCGATGCAACATGGAATAACAATAAAGCTAAAATTATCTACGGAGATTTGACGATTGACCAGAATGTTATTCTGAATATTCAGCAGGGAACAAAAGTCTATTTTCACAAAAACAGCGGAATGAAAGTGCTTTCGGGAGCCACACTGAATATTAACGGTACTTTAGCCAACAATGTTACGCTTCGCGGAGACAGAAATGATCCTGCCTACGATACAATTCCTAAAAACTGGAACTCCATTAAAATGGAAGCAGGTTCCACCCTCAATATGAACTATACAAGACTTTTCGGAGGAACAAAAGGTCTTGATATGAAGCAGACCAATGCCAATATCAGCAATTCTTTTATCCACACCTTTCAGGAATATGGAATTTATGCCGTTGCTTCTACCATTACTGCAAAAAATCTTGTGATGAATAATTGCGGAGAATCTGCGGTAGGAATCTTCAAAGGAGGAACGCATAACTTTACCCACTGTACGATTGCCAATTATTCAGATCTTCTGCATTCTTACAACCGAAACGGAATTTTAGCCGCTAATGAATGGACGAATGCATCCGGAGTGAAAGAATACGGAGCACTGATCTTTAATTTAAGAAACAGCATTGTGTATTCCGACCGTGACAATTCTGTTAATTTTGAACAGACTCCGCCGAATTTATTTAATTTTACCATTCAGAACTGTCTCATTAAATATTCCGGAACTTCGGAAGCCGGTTTTGATTTTAATACAAGTCCGGGAGTTATTCAGTCTCTTAAAAATTTGGATCCGCTGTTTGTTAATTATTTCGCAGCCAAAATGAACCTGAGGGTAAAACAGAATTCTCCGGCAATCGGAAAAGGAAGTACAGCTGTTGCGGCAACTGTTCCGACAGATATAGCCAATGTTTCAAGAACTTCAAATCCTACAGTGGGAGCTTATCAATACTTTTAAAAAATGGATTTTGATATTGTAAAAATCGGGGCTTTTGCCGTTTTGATTATTGTGTATGTCACGGTAAGAAAGCTTCTGAAAAGATTTGCAGATTTTACTGCGAACATCGGAGATTCTGCCTATCATGAAGAAGAAATAAAAACACTGGAAGCGAAAATAGTTATATTAGAAGAAAAGATCAATAACAAACCATAAATGGAAATTACACATCTGCAGCAGCAAGTTGACGAATGGATTAAGACCATTGGCGTTCGTTATTTCAATGAACTGACCAATATGGCAATGTTGACGGAAGAAGTAGGCGAAGTGGCGAGAATCATCGCCAGAAGATATGGAGAACAAAGCGAGAAGGAAAGCGACAAAAGCAAAGATTTGGGCGAGGAACTGGCAGATGTATTGTTTGTAACGTTATGTCTGGCCAATCAGACCGGAGTTAATCTGCAGGAAGCTTTTGACAGAAAAATGAAGATCAAGACGGATCGCGACAAGGACCGCCATCAGAATAATGAAAAATTAAAATAGCCGGATGCCGGAAGTTGGAAGCCGGAAGTTTTTAAACTAAACTTTTCACCTCCACCTTCCAGCTTCGGGCTTCCAACTTAGAAGAACAATGAAGAAGCTAGAAAAATCAAAATTACAGGAAAACAAAACCATACAGATCAGCGGTTCGAAAAGTATTTCGAATCGTTTGTTGATTTTAGAAAGTCTGTTTAAAAATATAGAAATCGGGAATTTATCGAATTCTCAGGACACACAACTTCTGAAAAAAGCCCTATCTGAAGATTCGGAAATTGTGGATATTCATCACGCGGGAACAGCGATGCGTTTTCTTACGTCCTATTATTCTATTCAGGAAGGAAAGACAACAATTCTTACGGGTTCCAAGAGAATGAAAGAAAGACCGATCAAAAATCTGGTTACTGCTCTTCAAAATCTGGGTGTCGAAATTGAGTATCTGGAAAATGAGGGATTTCCGCCTCTTAAAATTCACGGAAAAAAAATTACGGAGACCAAAGTGGATGTTCCGGCGGATATTTCCAGCCAGTTCATCACCTCTCTCCTTCTAATTGCCGGAAAACTGGAAAACGGACTGGAAATAAATCTGGTTGGCAAAGTGACTTCACGGTCTTATATTGAAATGACGCTCAACATTTTAACCCGATTCGGAATTAAAAGCAGCTTCATCGGAAATACCATAAAAGTTGAATCGTTCATCAATCATAATTCATCGATCATGAATTATGAAGTGGAAAGCGACTGGAGTTCGGCATCTTACTTCTATTCTTTCGCCGCGTTGGGAAGAAAAACCATTCATTTAAAAAGTTTTTATCAGGAATCTACACAGGGAGATTCGGCGATTGTAAAGATTTATGAAGAATTTTTCGGAATTAAAACGACTTTCACGGAACAGGAGCATAAACTCACGCTTGAGCCGATTGAAGGATTTGAGTTTCCCGAAAAGATCGTTCTGGATATGAATAATTGTCCGGACATCGCCCAAACACTTTGTGTAACTGCAGCAGCTTTGAAAATTCCTTTTGAAATTTCAGGATTGGAAACTTTGCGTGTAAAAGAAACCGATCGTCTTTTAGCTTTACATAATGAACTGAAAAAGCTGGGTACGGAAACAGAATTTACAGATTTGACGATTAAATCCACTAGTTTCAACGAACCTCAGGAAAATATTTCCATTGCAACGTATCAGGATCACAGAATGGCAATGAGCTTTGCACCGTTTTGCATGATCAAAGAATTGAATATTGAAGAAGAAGATGTGGTGGAGAAATCGTATCCGATGTTTTGGGAGGATTTGGAAAATTTATTAATTAAAGAATAATATTTACACATAATATCAATTTATAGTTGTCATTTTGACGAAGGAGAAATCTAAAAACAGATTCTTCATTCCACTGAGTTTCATTCAGAATGACAACAGAGTTTAAATTTACATACAATCAGATGTCACAACATAAAACCATCATCATCACCGGAACTTCCTCAGGAATTGGTTTCGTGTTAGCAGAATATTTCGGAAAAAAAGGTCATAAAGTTTATGGCTTAAGCAGAAAACACACCGAAAGTCAGTATTTTAAATCAATTCCCACCGATGTTACAGATAATGAAGCCGTACAAAATGCGATTGCTGAAATCTTGAAAACAGAAAACAGAATTGACGTTCTCATCAACAATGCCGGAATGGGAATGGTAGGAGCTGTGGAAGATTCTTCCAAAGAAGATATTCTGAAACTGTTTAATCTGAATCTTGTCGGAGCTGTACAAATGATGAGCGCTGTAATGCCGAAAATGCGTGAAAACAAATTCGGGCAGATCATCAATGTTTCCAGCATCGGAAGTGAAATGGGACTGCCTTTCCGCGGATTTTATTCGGCTTCAAAATCGGCTTTGGATAAAGTAACGGAAGCGATGAGATACGAAGTTTATCCTTGGAATGTGAATGTTTGCTCGCTTCATTTAGGAGATATTAAAACCAATATCGCAGAAAACAGAGTGAGAACAAAGGTTTCAGAACCTTACAAAAATGTTTTCGATAAAGTGTATGCTTTAATGAATTCTCACGTGGGCGACGGAACAGAACCTCTGGAAGTTGCAGAATACGTAGATCAGCTTTTAAGCAAAAATAAATGGAAAGCGCATTATTATTTTGGTAAATTCGGACAGAAAATCGGGGTTCCGTTAAAATGGATTCTTCCGCAGGGAACTTATGAAAATCTTATGAAGAAATACAATAAACTGGCTTAGTTTCAGTTATTTTAAAAAAAATTAATCTAATGAATATTTAAAAAGTTGTTTGATTATCCGTCATTGATCATAATGCTTAATTTTAACGTAAAGATCGCTAAGATTCTTTTTATATACCAACTGTTTTAAGTTTGCAAAGGTGCTTCGACAAGCTCAGCATAAACTATTCACTCAGCAAACAACTCAAAGGTTTTTCAATGATGACAAATTACGGACAATCATTAAAAGTTAAGATCATTCCTAAGAAAACTTATTCTGTTATCCTAAATGTATAAAACTTAAGTTTAGCTTACTATTCTTAACTTCTTAAATAAAATCTTAATGGTTTAAAAATGTAACATTGAAATTAATTCTAAAAATATTTTTTGTACTGTTTTGCGTTTTTGTACAGGCGCAGAAGAAGCATTATTTCCTGATCGATTCTGAAACCAAGGTGAAGAAAAAGGTAAAAGATTCCGCTTCGGCAGTAAAATTTCTGGATTCTCTGGCTCAGACCAATTACTTTTTTACTCAGCTTAAAGAAGTCAGGAAAAAAGGTGACAGCACAGAAATATTTTACGATAAAGGGAAAAATTTTAATCAGACTTACGTTAATATTTCAGATTCTATTTCAGATAAAACGAAGCTTCAGAAAGAGTTTTTTACCAAAAATTTAGATTCAACCAAAAAAAGCATCAATAAAAAATATATTGATGAAGGCTTCGCATTCAGCAGAATAAAATCCAAGTATAAAGGACAAAAAAATGGTTATCCTGTTGTTGAAATCGATATTAATAAAAACAATAAAAGAACCATCGATAATTTTGTGGTAAAAGGCTACACCAGTGTTCCCAAAAGATTCATTAAAAACCTTGAGAAAGAATTTAAAGGGAAAACCTACGACGATAAAAACCTGATTGCCATTAATAAATCATTTCAGAGTCATCAGTTTGTTGCTCTGGAGCGTCCTCCGCAAACGTTATTCACTAAAGATTCCACGAGCATCTACCTTTTCATGGAAAAGAAAAAGACCAACAGTTTTGACGGGGTCATTGGTTTCGGAAACGATAAAACAGACAAATTTACGCTGAACGGAACCCTGAATGTAAATTTCAGAAATATTTTCAATAGCTTCGAACTTATCAATCTTTACTGGCAGAGAAATCCGGATAAAGGACAGACTTTTGATTTACAGACTGATATCCCCTATCTTTTCAAATCCAACGTGGGTCTGAATATGAAGGTGAATATTTTCCGTCAGGATTCTACATTTGCCAACGTAAAAGCTCTTCCTGCATTTTATTACCATCTGAACTCCCGAAATAAACTTGGACTGAGAGGAACTTTCGAAAGCTCCAGCATCATCGATACGTTGTATGTTCAGGGTAAAGATTACAGCAAAAAGGGAATCGGGATCTGGTTTGAAATGGTAGAGCCTACCGATATTGATCTTTTCCTTTATAAAACAAAAATTAACGCCGGATACGATTATTTAACGACCACTTATACCAAAGAAAATATACAATCTCCACAGAATCAGTTTTACTTCTTTGGAGAGCATAATTATCATATTAACGGAAATCATTTCCTAAACCTCAAAGCAGAAGGAGCCATGATGGATTCTAAAATTGACTTTTCTGCCAACGAATTGTACCGCTTCGGAGGCTGGAATTCCATGCGGGGTTTCAATGAAAATTCTCTTGCCGCAGATTTCTTTTATTACGGCAGTTTAGAGTACCGTTATCTCATCGGAAGTCAGGCATTTTTTGATGTTTTCGGACAGTACGGACAGCTCAATAATAAATCTCTGAATGTAAAGCCTAAACTCTACAGTGTGGGGCTGGGTTTTAATTTCTTTATTCCTATCGGGTTGATGAGTTTTCAGCTTTCCAATGGTAACGAGTTCGGAAATCCTTTTAAATTCAATGATATTAAAATCCATTGGGGAATCCTGAGCAGATTTTAATTTCAATTTTTTTCACCATTTCTTTCCCAATCTTTCTGCAATAAAAACAGTTAAAGTTTTATATAAAATTTTATAAGAATTTCCTTTTGTATAAGGCAAAAATTATAAAATTTCACTACCCTTGTCATTAATTTGAATAAACAATTAAAATTATAAGTTATTGATAAATAAATGATAACAGTAAAAATTTATTGTTAAAAATATTGCATATTAATTTAAAACTTATTAACTTCATTGCACTAAATATTTCACCATGAAAAGATTTAAATTCACTTTAGCTTTGTCTTTAGCTGCCATTGCTGTATCCGGTAATTTAAGCGCACAGGACACCAACACAGACAATCACACTTTAACGATTTCCGTTCCGGAAGTAGCATTGGTAGACATTGAACCTGCTGCCAGTAAAAACATTACTTTAGGATTTACAGCTCCAGCTGAAGCCGGAAACCCAATCGTAGCAAACGCAGCCAATACCACCCTATGGCTTAATTATTCTTCCATAAAATCTGTAGCAGATCCTACCCGTAATGTTTCTGTGAAATTAAATGCCGTAATTCCCGGCGTCGATATTAATGTAACCGCAGCAGCTGCAACAGGATCCGGAGCAGGAACTTTAGGAACTCCTTCTGCACAGCTTACATTAAGTACTGCAGACCAAACCATCATTTCAGGAATCGGAAGTGCATATACCGGTAACGGAGCCAATAACGGGCATAATCTTACTTACGCTTTAGCTCCCGGAAGTACTCCGGGTGGTGTTGCCGCCTATGCAGATTTAACGGCAGCCGCCAATACTGTTGCCACCGTTACATATACGATTTCGGACAACTAACTATTACATTTCCCATATATACAGGCTGGAAGAAGTTGCGCCAATTTCTTCTCTGTTTTGTATAGTCGTTTTTCAAACTTAAAACTTTACATAGATTATGATAAAGAGTATCCTTCTGTTTTCTGTTTTCCTGATTCAGTTTACTTTCCTGAAAGCGGGTATTGTAGTACTGAACGGACTTTCCCATACCTATAAAGTTGAAAACGGAAAAATCTATAAAGGCAAAATAGCTATTGAAAACACAAGCAACCTGCCGCAAAGTGTAAAATTATTTCTTCAGGATTTCAGTTATCAGTCGGATGGGTCTATTCAATATTCTGCTCCTCATACAAATCTAAAAACCAATGCAGACTGGATTAAGATGAACACCAATATGATTGTTCTGAAAGCAAAGGAAAAGACAGAGATTTATTATGAAATTACGGTTCCGGATAAAATTACTGAACCCGGAAGTTATTGGAGCGTTATTATTGTGGAACCTATAGAAGAAATAACCCCAAACGATAATAAACAGGGAGTAAATATAACTTCTGTTATCCGGTATGCCATTCAGGTGATTACTGATCTGAATACGGAAAAGGCAAGACCTGATCTTAAATTCGAAGGGGTAAAAATTGAAAAAGAAAATGGCAGACAGCTTCTGAAAGTTGCCATTGCCAATAAAGGAAATCTTTACTGCAAACCTATCGTGGTAATTGAAATGTATGATAAAAAGAGCAGACAAAAGGCAGGGACTTTCTCCAGTCAGGCAATGGGTCTGCTGCCCCAAACATCAAAATCTTTTTACATTGATCTGGAAAAAACTCCTCCGGCTCAGTATAAAGCCGTTCTCATCGCTACAGATGAAGATGAAAATTCTTTTGCTCTCAATGTAGAACTCGACGTAAAAAATGATTAAAATACGTGCATTATATATTTTTACGCTATTTCCGGCATTCCTTTTTTCTCAGACAAAAAATTTTATTGAAAAAAAGGACAGTCTGCTGCCGGGAACCATTACTTCTATTCCTTTTACTGTAGAAAATAAATTTTCTGTTCGTACATCATATAATCTTACCGTCGAAACATCCGATCCGAATATTATTCCTATCCTTACGAAAGGAGAAATTGAAATTTCACCAGCAGAGAAAACTATCTATCTTGTTCCTGTAAAAATAGCATCTGAAACTCCTCACGGAAAATACGCAATCACTTTGTACGGCTCCGAAAAAAGCACCGGCGAAAAATTTTCAAAGCATTTTGAATTTATAATTTCAGAAAGCCGAAAACTTTCACTCACTTCATTAAATGCTCCGGAATTTGTGAAGGCGGGAGAAACTATTACTTCTACTTTTCTTTTAAAAAACAATGGAAACTTTACAGAAAGCCTGATTCTTGAGAGCAAAAATGCAATAATTGATCAAAATACAGCACTGATTTTATCAGCCGGTGAACAAAAAATAATTACAGTTTTAAAAAAAACAAACCCGGAATTAGGTAAAAACGAAATGCAGAACATTATGCTCTCTGTTTATTCTGCAGATAACCCTAAAGAAAATCAGTCTGCTTATACAAGCGTAAAGATTATTTCCGTAAAACCATCAGAAGAAGATATATTCCACAGACTTCCTGCAGCATTTTCTCTGGCATTTACAGGAATGCAGAACCGAGGCGAATTTCAAAACGGATTTCAGGGTGAAATTTACGGTAAAGGCAGTCTGGATAAAGAAAACAGAAATATTATTGAATTTCATGTGGTGACAAAAAATCCTGTGGCATTTAATTCTTTCACGAAGTATGAGGAATATTTTGTGAATTACAAAAGAGAAAATTTCTTTATTCATCTCGGAGATAAAAATTATTTCTCTTCATTTTTAACGGAATATGCAAGGTACGGTCGTGGCGCAGAAGTTCGTTATGATACAGAAAAATTAAGTTTCGGAGGCTTTTACAATCATCCCAGATTTTTCCGGGATATTCAGGATGAATTTAATGTATACTCAAAAATTAAAATTGCTAAAGAGTCGGAAATTACAGCCGGCTATTTATACAAAATTCCCCGTAAAGATAATTCTTTATTAAGCTTCTCCGGCTTCAGATTTCATTCGGATGCGCAGCTGCCTTATTTAGCGGAAAATTCAAATTAAATAAAAGCATTGAAATCTCCGGTGAAACGTCTTACAGCAAAACCGGAAAAACTGAAGGAAGTGCATTTATGCTGCAAACAGTCGCCAATTTTAATAAAATCAGCGGAAATCTTATGTATATGCATTCCTCTCCAGAATATGCAGGGTACTTTAACAATACAAATACATTTAACGGAAATATTCAATTTCAGATTTTTAATAAAGTGAATATACTTGCCAATTATGTTCAGGATGCAAAAAACTTTCAGCGCGACACGCTGCTTCTCGCCGCGCCATACCGAAAATATCTACAATATGGAATTCAGTACAGATACGCCAAAAAAGGTTCTATAACGATCTTCAATGGATTTCAGAGATACGAAGACCGTCTGATTCCAAAGGAATTTGATTATAAGGAACAGTTTTTCAGGATCAGCATGGAACAGCAGCTGGGAATTTTTCAACTTAATTTTGAAAGTCAGTTTGGCAAAACCAACAACTATCTTCTGAACTTTTCCGGCAATTCAAGTTTTTACACCGCCAATGTAGGCTTTGAAAAATTCAGAACCTCCTTTAATATTTATGGAAGTTATGCCGTTACTTCAAGATATCAGATGCAAAATCAGAAGCAGATGTATTACGGAGTTAGAATTCTGAGCCGTTTCTCACAAAAAACAAACTTCAGTTTATCTTATCAGAACAATTATATGCCCGAAGAATATTTTGCAGACAGAAATCTTTTTGAATTAATATTTCATCAGCAGATCTTTCCGGGACATGAATTTGATCTTTCCGGAAGATATACTTTACAGCGAGGAGAACTGGGCAATAAAGATTTTATCTTCTCTCTTCGTTATACCGCAAGACTGGATATTCCTACTCAAAAAACAGCAGATTACGCTGCGCTTTACGGAACAATTAACAATTTGGGAGTAAAAAAAGTAGACGGAATTAGAATTTTACTTGGGCATTATTTATCGGTAACTGATAAAAGCGGAAATTTTGTATTTAAAAATGTAATTCCGGGAAACTATGTTTTAGAGATCGACCGTTCCACAGGCGATATCAATGACATTCCGGATATTGATCTTCCCGCCTCAGTAACAATATCCAACAGTGAAAATATCTTTAATTTTGGCTTAACAAGTGCTTCAAAGATTCAGGGAAAAATCGAATATTCTGAAAGTCCAAAACCAGATTTTGTTCATCTGTCTAATAAGAAAAGAGAAAGCATTATGCTTGAAATATCAAACGGAAATCAGATTTACCGCAAAATAATTGATGTCGGAGAAAATTTTGATTTCACCTATTTGCGGCCGGGAGAATGGAAAGTAAAAGTTTACAGAAACGGACTGGACAAAAAGTATAAAATTCCGGTAGATCATTTTGATTTTGTCCTGAAACCTTCAGAAATAAAAACATTAATCATCAATGTTATAAAACAGCAATCGGAAATAAAATTTCAGCAGGAGCCAATTAAAGTAACTTATAACGAATTAAGAAAAAAGAAATGAAGCATTCAGGATCTATATTTTTAATTTTTCTTACATTATCCTGCAAGATATTTTCTCAAACATCTGGAAGCCGAAGTGTTGCCATTAGTCTGCCTGTAGTAACACTTATGGATATTGAACCTTCCGGAGCAATTAGTTTAAACTACACCGCACCTTCCGAAGCCGGAAATGCTGTAACAGCACCTGCAAGTAATTCTTCAAAATGGATCAATTATACATCTGCAATTGCTTCTTCTGGATTAGCACGCAGAATTACGGCATCTGTTAACCAAACTATTCCCGGTATCGACATTAAAATTATGGCAGCCGTTGCAACAGGATCAGGCGGAGGAACGCTGGGAGTACCTTCTCCTCAGATTACACTTACAACATCAGCTCAAACCATAATAAGCGGAATCGGCGGTGCATTTACAGGAAACGGAGCAAATAACGGGCATCAGCTGACCATAGCACTTGGAATTAACAACTATTCTAACTTAAATGCCAGATCAAATACACCGGTCATCATTACTTATACGATAACAGAATAAAGAAAAAATGATGTATTTACAGAAATTTATTACTAAAAATATTTTTATTGTCATTCTGATTGTATTTTCTCAGTTACAATCACAACGTACATTAACTGTAGGCGGAACAAATTGGACGGTTACAATTCCATCTATAACTGAAGCAGGAAATAATTATGCCGGAACTTACGAAAGTTCTACAAGCCAAATTATTTTGGCTGCAAGCGTTCCCTTATTATTAACCAATGGTAAAGTAAGCATGCATTATACTGCCAATCCTGTATGGAATTCTAATCTTATTTTAAGCGCAAAACGAACCGGAGACGGAACTACAACCTGCGTTGCATGCTCAATTTCCGGAGGTACAACCTATACCATCATTCCACCAACGGCGGATATAGAACTATTTAGAATTACAGCTGTACTGTCGTTAGCCTCCTATTCCAATATTCCAGTACAATTACAACTTTCCGGAGTATCCGTTACCCTTCCTGCTACAAGCTACAACAGCCTGATTGTCTTTACAATAAGTGACTTATAATTTCAATAAAATAATTTTATCTTCATGAACTTTTCCCGCTATCCACTGTATCTTTTGGGTTACGGGCTCCGCTTCACTCCGCCCGCAACCCAAAAGGATGCCGTTTCTATCGCGGCTAAGTAATGAGTAATAAGTAATGAGCA